>CAYNIW010000004.1:0-114693 GCA_964397545.1 uncultured Desulfuromonadaceae bacterium
CCGACGGAGCCACCGTTCCGGCAGGGCATATGAAATTGACGCTCGCGACATCGTGGGTAGTGACGGGAGGAAGGACAACAGGTCCTATGTTGTCGAACACTCCATACCATGCCCAAGAACCGGCATCAGTGTAGTAAATACCCATCTGAAGTGTGTCGTATGTCAGCCAGGCTGAGACATCAACAGAGTCCCATCTTGAGGTGATATCAACTCCGTTGGGGTAGTAATGAAGAGTGTCCCAAGCGCCCCAAGAAGCTCCGTCGTGGCCTCTCATAATCAGATAAAGTCTTTCGTTGGAGTTTATGAAGTTGAAAGCTACACCCCAGTAGAGCCATCCGCCGGGGACGTCTGTGAAGACGGGTGAAATTGCGGTGTCGCTTATTGTAATTCCCGAACCCGCGGCATCGGAGTCAACCCAGAGAGAACTGTCGCCTGCGTCCGGGGCTACCCATGTCGCTCCGTTAAGGTTCCATGCTCCGATTCCCCATCCGTCGGGGTAGGCGGCTCCTGTGTGGGTCCATCCCTGCCATCCGTCTTCGAAATCCCAAGTGGTCCCGGATGACGCCTCTTCTCCGTAGAGAATAAATCCGGCTTCCTGTCCTGCGTAACCCTGCGCCGAAGCCGAAGTCCATTTATTTATGCCGAGAAGGACAAACGCCTGATACCATTCCTGTCCGTTTCCGATTCCGACAGAGCACTGCCATCCGGTCTGACCGTTGGCTGAAAATGAAGTCGAAGGCTGGACGACAAGCCACCATCTGCCGGCAGGAACCGTAAATCCCAAACCAGTCATGTTAAGGGTGACCTGGTAGGGATTTGCGCCGTAAGCAGTGTAGTTCGCCGCTTCGACGACGACCATCTGAGTGGCTACCATCTTGGGCATAGTCAGTGTTCCGCTGTCCTCGTATAGATAGACATGGAAGTTGGGAACCAGCGACCAGTTGTTGAATCCGTTCCAGTTAGACCAATAGGTGTGAATGGAATCTATGTTCCACGTAGTGCCGCTGTTGTTCTCGATATCGTCCGCCAGCTCCGAATCGAATGGATAGACGGAGTCTAACTGACATGAAAAACCAGTTCCCGCGACCGAGTCGGGGATCTGAGCCCAGAGGACGGCCCTCTGACCTGAAAAATCAACTTTCGTCCCGTATGTCGAGACTCCGGGTGATCCGGTAGTCATGGTCCGGATCTGGACGTTCGGGTCCTGATCGGCGATAGATGCCGTCAGGCAAACCGATGCGAGCATCGCTGCGAAGGCCAAAACAAATAGCCTTTTCATCAGCATACCTCCTTGATTTGAGTTGGTGAAAAAAACTTACACGAGGTTTTTCTTAAAAAACCCATCACATTGGTCCTTGTTTTAATAATTCAGGCATAGAAACTAAATTTAACCATTTTTTCCATGACTTGTCAAATATGATTCTGCTTTCAAATATTTCATCGTCTTCTGGCTCTTCCGGCGAGACCCATTTTGCTCTCTCCCCTTATAAAAGCCAGAATATGGCGAATTTCCGGCGTGTCCGGGCATTCTTCCTCAACAGCCTTTATTCTGTCGTCAAAGAGGCGGATTTTACCCGAAAACAAAAAGCTATAGGCTTTTTTCAGCGAGGCTACGGTTTCGGCTGAGAAATTCGCCCTCTTCAGCGCGACGATATTGAGCCCCATCATGCCGATAGGTTCCCCCACTGCTCTGCCGAAAGGCAAAATATCTTTGTTAACCCTGTATCCGCCGCCTACGAATGAAAATTTACCTATCCTCGTGAACTGGTGAATCGGGCAGAGCCCGCTTATGAAAACATTGTCTTCAACCGTGATGTGCCCCGAAAGTGCCGACTCGTTCGCAATAGTTATGTTGTCACCCAAAACACAGTCGTGGGCTATATGGACAAATCCCATTATAAAGCATCCGCTGCCGATGACCGTCTTCCCGTGTCCGAGTTTCGTCCCTCTGTGGACAGTGACATATTCCCTGAGAACGGTTTTGTCGCCAATAAATGTCTCGCATCCTTCCCCCGGGTCTTTAAGATGCTGAGGATCTCCGCCGACAAGACAACCCTTGCCTATCCGGCAGTATTTGCCGATTTTAGTGTTAGGCATGATTTCCGCGCAGGTTCCTATATGCGTCCCCTCTCCTATCTCGACATTCTCGTGGATCACAACAAAAGGAGAGACATTGACGTCACTGCCGAGTTTTGCCTCTTTGGAAACTATCGCTTTTTCGTGAATTTTCATCTGTCCGCCAGCATTGCCTTCAAAACACCTTCGCAGGCGAGTTCACCTTCTACAGTGCTCTTGGCTCTCATGACGCATACGCCGTGCCTGTAGCTTTCAAGAAAAAGCTCATGCCTCAGAGTGTCCCCGGGGACGACCGCCTTTCTGAACCTGACGCCGTCAACGCCGAGAAAGAGCAGGAGTTTTTTTTGGGGGTTCTCCACTCTCCTCATGAGAAGAAAACCTCCCGCCTGAGCCATGGATTCGATAATGAGGACTCCCGGCATTATAGGGTTCCCAGGGAAATGCCCCTGAAAAAAAGGTTCGTTTATGGTGACGTTTTTTATGCCGACAACTCTGTCATCCGTGATCTCAACTATCCTGTCTATGAGTAAAAAAGGATACCTGTGAGGTATAAGTCTCATTATTTCGTCTATTTTCAGCGAGCTCTCATCGGGCATCATTCTCCTCCTTTCTTTTGGCAAGTTCGCGGACAAAATCGAGATGAATCGCGTGTCCCGGATAAAAAGCGACTATTCTGCCCCTGAGGTCTTCCTGAAAGAGCATCAGGTCTCCGATAAAATCAAGAGCTTTGTGAGCGCAGATCTCATTTTTAAGCCTCAAAGAACATCCATGGACCGGTTTTCCGTCCCTCCCGAGGACGACCGCGTTTTCCAGAGATCCTCCGCCTATCAGTCCCCGCTTTCTGAGGTCTTCTATCCAGCTTTCAAAAGCGAATGTTCTGGCGGGGGCTATTGTTTTTTCCATGTCTTCTCCATAAGCTTCAAAGGTCAGAAAATCGCATTTCAGCCCTTCTTCGGGGAAAGAGACGACAACCGTTATTTCAAGGCTCTCTTTTTCCCAGGGAATGAACAAAATCTCGGAGATGCCTTTTTTTACCAAAAGGGGAAAATTTGTTTTAAACCTTTTTTTTACCATCCCAAGATCTCTCGTCCCTGATTTTTTTACGGTCTGGACAAAAGGGAGTGAACTTCCGTCGAGAAAAGGTATCTCTTTACCCTGAACTTCAACTCTTGCATCTGTGATTCCCCCGATGAAAAAAGCCCCCAGCAAATGTTCGACGACCTCGACCGACGCTTTCCCGCCTTTCAATGTCGTGCATCGCAAAGAAGCGTCTGCGTTTTCCGGAGCGGCTGAAATTTCTTCGCCCTGAGAGATAAAAACGACGCCTCCTTCATCTGCCGGAAAGATACGGATACTGCATTCTTCGCCCGTATGAAGTCCTTTGCCGGATATTTCAGCAGGTTCGGCGAGAGTTCTTCTATATCTCAAATTTCCTCAGTTTTTTAGCCATTTGAGGCAGGAACTTGAGAGAAGCAATTATCCTCTTCGCCTTCGATGCGTCGGTTGCCGGTATCCAGAGATAGACCGCTCCCTCCGGAACATTTCCAGAGACACCGCTCTTTGCAAGTATCACGGCGTTTTTTCCTATTTTAGCGTGGTCGGCTATGCCGACCTGGCCGGCCATCATTACTCCAGAGCCGACTTCGGCGCTCCCGCTTATACCCGTCTGTGAGGCTATAAGGCATTTCTCCCCTATGATCACGTTGTGAGCGACCTGGACGAGGTTGTCGATTTTTGTGCCCTTTCCTATTACCGTTTCATCGAGCATTGCCCTGTCCACAGTGGAATTAGCTCCTATCTCCACATCGTCTTCGATAATTACCTTTCCTGTCTGGGGAATTTTTATCACTTCTCCTTTAACCCTGAGATATCCGAAACCGTCGCTTCCGATTACCGCGCCGGAATGAATGATGACCCTGTCGCCTATTTTGCAGTCCCGGAGAATTGTCACGTTGGGATAAACCACGCACTTTGAACCGATACTCGTATTTTCTCCTATAAAACAATTCGCGCCGATAAAAGATCCTTCTCCGACAGAAGTGTTCCGGGAAACAACCGCGTTGGGACCCACAAAGACGTCAGTGCCGAGCATTGCATCTTCCGAGACGAACGCCGCGGAATGGACTCCTTTTTCAAAAGGCTTTTTTGAGCTGAAAAATTTCATAACCTTGACAAAAGCGAGATACGGATTTTCGGTTTCGGCTCCTCTTTCGAGCGAAAGATTCTTTGCGCAAAAAACAGCCGCCCCTTTTTCGACGGCTTTTTTTACGGCTTCAGAGTCCTGCGAGGTCACAAAAGTCAGGCATCCGGGACCGGCATTTCCTAAAGACGCGAGCCTTTCAATCTCATAAGAAGGGTCGCCTATAAGCGACGCCTCTGCTATTTCGGCGGCTTCTGCGAGTTTCATTTGGCCTGACCTCTATAGCTCGGTGGCTATTTCGGAGACGAGATTTTCCACAGCTTTTTCGAGATTTTCAGTTCTTTCGAAATTCTCCTCGACGGCTAAAAATTCCCTGAAAAGCGAAGCTGAAAAAAGAAACAGTTTAAGGTTGAACTGCTCTCCTGTCTGAGTTATCTGTCCCCGGACTATGTATTCGACGCCGAGGAATGAAGCCAGAGCCGAGAGTTGAGACTCGGATACCGACTCTATGGCAGTTATTCCGTTTTGCGTCATACCCTGAGAGACATCTTCGCTTTTTGACATTTCGACTGAAATGATCTTCGATAGCGCCGAGTTTATCAGTGAAGAAGCCGTCTGCGCTATTCCTGATGCTCTCGCGTCCGCGGTCAGAGCGGCAACCGACAGGAAGGCGAGCTTTATCTTTTCCGGCTCAGTGGTGTCAGCGACCGTCACGTATTCAGCGTTCAGCCTCGCGAGGACTTCAGATGTCATATCGAGCCCCGCTTCGGCGAAAAGTATTACTCCTGATGATACATCAAGAACCAGGGATACATTTTTAATTTCAGCTACTTCCATGATAGTCTTGTTTATCTGGGCGACCGGAGATTCTGTGAGTTCTTCGGTCTTTTTTTTCAAAAGGCCGTTCTCGCCCCAAACCGACTGAACGAAAGATTCGTATTCGTTTCTTTTGCCGTTAATGGCGTCTTTTCTCCGTGAAATTTCCTCTTCCGAAAGAGTGACTGCTTCTGTTTCGAGTTCAGACTGAAGCGTCAGCCATTCTCTTTTTCTGCTTTCGGCTTCGTTGGTCCAGTTGTTCTCGAGAATCTGAAGCTGTGACCTCAGGTCGTTCATGCCGGAATATTCCCTAAAAATTCTTTCAATATCTACGTAACCGATCTCTCCTGCCGATATTATCCCCGCGGCGGAGAGAAGAAATAAGCTAATTAGGATTTTTTTCATTCTGGCGCCCCTTGTTCAAAAGTTTGTTCCGAACTGGACATGCGGTTTCCATTGTCCTGTCGAAAAGCCGTATGCGTAATCTATGCCGATGACGCCAAGCATCGGTATGCTTATCCTGAAACCCGCACCCGCGCTCTTATATATGTCCGAAAAGTTTCTCGAGTCTCCGACTGAATAAGGATCGGGCCAAACGTTTCCCGCGTCGCCGAAGACTGAAATATTCGCCATTTCGCCGAGATGAACGGAATACTGAAGGTTAAAAAGAACAGCGGTAGCTCCTCCCGTGATGTCTCCTTCTCTGACAGGGCCTATGCTGTAATCGTCATAACCTCTAATTCCCCAGTTTCCCACTCCTCCGAGCCTGTAGAGTTCATATACCGGGACGTCAGCGCTTCCGGTGGAATAGAAATCAGATATGACTCCGGTTTTGTTCCTGAGCATGAGGGCTGTCGAAGGAAAGTTCGACCCCGGCATTTTTTGCGTGACCGGTATGAAATATTTGAATTCTAAGACATGCTCCCTGAAATTGACGTCTCCCTGAAGAAATCCGCCGGTCAAGTTCGTCGCCAGCGAAAAATAACTTCCTCTTAGAGTATTGAAATACTTATCTCTGGAATCCCTGACGTATGTAATACCGAACTTGCTTATGTATTTCAGACCTTCTTGGGATTTGAGATAATCACTCGCGTTTTCAGGGTCGAATATGTCAACTTCAACTCTCTCTATTGTGTATGAATTGTAAATTTTTGAAAAATCAATCCAAGGAAGCTGTCTCGCCGTGTTTATCTGAAATCCCTCTTTTCTGTATCTGTAATTATCCATGTCGTATGTCGTGGCGAAAAATCTCACGCCGCCGGCCCAGTTTGTTCCGAATATCCAGGGTTCAAAGTATCCGACATCGAAATTCCACATTTTTGAGTTTATATCGAACTGAAGGTCGAAAGACTCTCCTTTTCCGAGAAGATTCGGAACGGCGAACTTCGCGTAGGCTCCCACTCCTCCGTAATGAGAATAAGTCGCGCCTCCTCTGATCTCTCCCGATCTTTTTTCAAAAACTTCAAGTATAAGGTCTATGTAGGCGATGCTGTCGCCGGAAGTTTCGACAGGAGATATATCCGGAATTATATTGTCAAAAAATCCGAGGTTGAAAACTTTTTGCGATGTCATCCTGAGGGAGGACAGAGAAAAGTAATCCCCGGGCATCTGAGTGACTTCCCTTCTTATAACCCTGTCTCTCGTCCTGTTGTTTCCGATTATCTCGACAAGTCTTATCTTGACTCTCGGACCTTCTCTCAACTGCCATTTTATGTCAACAAAAGTGTCGCGTCTAAGCTGAATGGGTTCCAGCTGAACGTATAAGAAACCGCTGTCTGCGTATAACTCGCTCAAAAGGCGCTGTGTCTTTTCTATTTTCTCAATGTCAAAAGGTTTTGCTTCTTCGTAGGACACGAATTTCCTGAGATATTCTTCGTCGAAAAACGAAGATCCTTCGAAAGAAGTGGCTCCGAATTTTTTTTCTTCGCCCTGAGAGATGAAGACGTCTATTGAGATGAGGCTGGAATCTTCATTGAAGTAATACCCAAAACTGTCCACAGCGGCGTCGGGGAAGCCTTTGCTCTGCAGAGCCCTTTCGATTGATTCGATGTCTTCAGATTCAAAAGTGTTTTGGTTGAATCCTCCTTTTCTGAAAAAGCCGAACCTGTAAAAAGCGCTCAATCCGCTCCAGCCGTAAAAACCCCATTCCTTATTCCGCATCCTCGATTTTACGTCTTCGGGTTCCAAAGAATAGAGACCTCTTAAAAATATGGATGCGACTGTTATTTTCCTGCCTTCGAAAATCTGTATTTTCACGGCGACTCTGTTTTTCGAATCCACAGGGCCGGGTTCAATTTCAACTCTCGTCCCTATGTAGCCCTCTCTCTCGTAGGCGTTCAGTATAAAATTTCTCCACAGAGACAGTTTTCTCGGAGTAACGGTTCTGCCCTTATACGGGCCGTCCGTCCAGCCTCTCAAAACAGATGAATCGGCAGAGCCTTGTATCAGCCATTTTCTGATGTCGGTTTCGGAAATTTTTCCGCAGCCTGTCAGAACAAGAGAATCGAGGACGGGGTATTCGGCGACATTAACCGTCAGGATAAGGCCTTCCTGTCCTATATGCGACGTATCAACTGATACATCGCTGAAAAGATCAGTCGCGAAAAGGTTTTTTATTGTCATAGCCGAAACGTAAGAAGAGAATTCCATGTCCTCATACAAACCTGACATCTGAATAATCTGGTCGCGTCCGGATCTTTCGTTTCCCGATACTCTTATCTCAGAGACGGGAAGGGAGCACAAAATAGAGGGAATTAAAATCCCGGCAGTCAATATAATCCTCATAGTTTTTTTATCACTCCTGACATGAATTTTTTCAGAAAATTTCATCCGTCGGCGGGAACATCTCCCGTCTCAGAAAAGAAGTCTCCATTTTTTTTATCCGGTATATTGAGCATATCTTTGGGATCCTTGACGTTTTTCACGACAAATCTGAGTTCTTGACCGGATCTTTCTATCAACACGCTGTCATTTATTTTCACTGATCCCTGAAGGAACTCTTCGACGAGAGGATCTTCGACGTATCTCCTGAAAACCCTTCTCAGCGGCCTCGCTCCGAAAGAAGGGTCGTATCCTTCTTCGACAAGCAGTTCTTTCGCACCTTCGGAGAGTTCGATTTCGATTTCTTTTTCCTTGATTCTGTCCCGGACTTCTTCGAAGACCAAATCAACTATTTTTCTCATATCTTCCCTCGTAAGCCTCCTGAATACAACGACTTCATCGATTCTGTTGATTATCTCAGGGTTTATCATTCTCTTGAGTTCGGACAAGATGTTCTCTTTCATTTTATCGTAATCAATATTTTCGGGAGTGGAACCGAAACCCAGCGGTTTCGATCTGGTTATATCCTTCGTGCCGATATTGGAAGTCATTATTATGACGCAGTGTCTGAAACTGATTTTCCTACCTAGGCTGTCTGTTATTTCTCCCTCCTCAAGAAGCTGGAGCAATATATTCAGAACGTCGATGTGCGCTTTTTCAATCTCGTCAAAAAGAACCACGGAATAAGGTTTGACGCGAATCTCCTCTATTACGGGGTTTTGTTCTCCGTAACCAATGTAACCGGGAGGCGATCCTATCAGCCTCGAGACGGAATACTTTTCCATGTATTCGCTCATGTCCAACCTGATTAGATTGCTTTTGCTTCCAAAGAGAATTTCAGCGAGAGATTTGGCGAGTTCGGTTTTACCGACTCCGGTGGGCCCGAGGAAAAGAAACGATCCGAGAGGCCTTTTCGGGTCTTTGAGGCCCATTCTTCCCCTTCTTATGGCTCTGCTGACTGCTTTAATGGCTTCAGCCTGGCTGATAACTTTCGCCCCGAGCATCCCTTCGAGGTTGACGAGTTTATCCTGTTCTTTTTCCTGAAGCCTCTGAATCGGCACGTTTGTCCACATACTCACAACTTCCCTAATGTCTTCTTCGGTGACAACAGGCGTGACTTTGTCTGACATCTTCAGCCATTCCTTCTGCTTTTTGTCTATTTCAGCCCTTATCTTGGCTTCCCTGTCCCTGAGTTCGGCGGCATTTTCGTATTGCTGTTCAGAGACTGCTTTTATTTTAGACTCGAGGATTTTTTTAAGGCGGATTTCGTCTTCTTCAAGATCAGGATAAGGCGGTATCGCCGACAGCTTGACTCTCGCTCCGGTTTCGTCAATTACGTCTATTGCTTTATCCGGAAGCTGTCTGTCGGTTATGTATCTGTCTGCGAGAATTACGGCCGCTTTCAGGGCGCCTTCCTCGTAATGAATGCCGTGATGGTCCTCGTATTTTTCTTTGAGTCCTTTTAATATGTTTATCGCTTCGGGTATTCCAGGGGATTCGACAAGAATCGGCTGAAATCTTCTCTTTAGCGAGCCGTCTTTTTCAACGTGTCTGTGGTATTCAGCAACCGTCGTCGCTCCTATGCATTTTATCTCGCCTCTTGCCAGTGACGGTTTTAATATATGCGATGCGTCAAGCGAACCTTCGGCGGAACCGGCTCCCACTATAGTGTGCAGTTCATCTATAAAAAGAACAATATCGTCTCTGTTTTTTATTGTCTCGATAATTGATTTCATCCTGCTTTCGAACTGACCTCTGTATTTCGTTCCAGCCACGACCGACGCGAGGTTGAGCTGATAAAATTTCTTGCCTATCAATGAAGGAGGCGCTTGACCCTGGACGACCTTCTGTGCCAGCCCTTCGACAATGGCGGTTTTACCGACGCCCGCTTCCCCAATCAGAACAGGGTTGTTTTTTCTCCTTCTCGACAGCACCTGAACAACTCTTTCAATTTCTTTGTCTCTTCCGATTATCGGGTCGAGTTTACCTTCTTCGGCAAGACTTGAGAGATCCCTGCAGAAATCCTCAAGGGCGAATTTGTCCTCTTCCTCGTCATCAATGTTTTCTCTGGGTCGTCCGATTTTTCTCTTGTCGTCCTCCTTGACCGCGAAATCGCTTTCCTCTATAAGGTTCTGGAGACCGGTATTGAACTGGACGTATGTTATTTCGAGGGATTTCATCACCTCCCCCGCGGCGGAATGTATATTGTCGAGGACGGAAAGTATCAAATGTTCAGTTCCTATAAACATATGCGAAAGTTCTTCAGCTTTTTTCATCGAGCCTTGTATAACGCTTTCCACTTCTATTGTCGGCACCGGATCTTTGAAATTTGGCGGGTATCTCGGAGTCTCTTTGTAAAAATCATTCTTGAATATCTTAGCGGCGATTATCTTTTTCATCAGAGAAATGTCCACTCCGAGTTTTTGAAAAATTTTTACGGCGAAACAATTAGTTTCCGTCAAAATGGCGTAGAGAATATCGAGAGTCGTGTAATAGCCTCTTTTATGCAGTCTCGAATTTTTCTGAGCCGACATTATTATTTTTCTGTATCTGAGAGTAAAATTTTCGCTGTTCATACCCTTCCCGCTATCAGTTTAATAAACTCTAAAAGGCTGGCATCAGCTTTTGCGCCGTAGTCTTTTATTATAGCATCCCTGTGGCTTTTCCTCAAAAGGAAGAAAAGGTCGGAGACAGTCTCTTCAGAAAACCTCTCGTCAATGCCCAAATCAAACCCCAGCCTCACCAGGGATGAGACATAAGCGCCTTCGGTAAAACCGAGAGAAGCGATGCTCTTTTTTCCAACAGATTCATATCCGTTTCTCAGATAGTCCTCAATCGCCTTCTTATTGTATATCACAAAATTTTCCCTTGCAAACAATTCGTTTTCAGCCAGGCATTGGGTAAAATAATCGACGTCGAAAATAAGTTTCTCCTCCTCTTCTTCGGCTTTTCTATTGGATATCTGACAAAAAGATCCCGCGGCTTTAGTTCCTTCTCCGAATATTCCCCTGAAAGTCAACCCGCATGCTTTAACCGCTCGAATTATTTTTTGTTCCTGCCCGGTTAAAAACACACAGGGAGAGTGTATAAGGTTTGAGTATCTCATCCCGGTTCCCCTGTTGGACTCGCATGCAGTATCATACCCGCTCCCGGAAAACCTCGCGAAAGGAAAAATAGTTTCAATTCTGTCGCTCAATTTTTTCGCCTTAGACAGGCATTCTCCGCCTTCTCCCGGACGGGAAAAGACCTGTATCCTTACATCGTCCTCGTCATTCGTCAGAACCGATATTTTCTCATCCGGCGAGATAAAAAGGAACATACCGGAAGAAACCGGCGAATTGAATATGTGCCTTTCCGCGAGTATTTTTCTCTCATTCGGCAAAACAAGCCAAAGCGGTATCACTGCAAATTCATCTCCCGCGAGAGCTTCAGCTACAATTTGCGCGGTTTTACCCGGCCTGTCCGGCCCTGTTTCCCTGAAACTGAAATTTCTCGCCAGCCTCACCCTCGTGCTGAAAGTCACTTTCCTTTCGTCAGCCTTGAACCAGGAGGGGGCTCGCTTCCTGATCATTTCTATGAAATCGCCTGATTTCTCTTTCAGGTCTTCAGGAGATATATCTGTCAATTAGACTAAAACCCCGCCCTTTAACCTGAGCGTCCTGTCGCACGCCGAACTGACTACTGTATTGTGCGTGACAATAACAACTCCGCAGGCGTCTTTCCTTGCAAGATTGAGAAACACATCCAATACGGTTCTTGCGGTATTTAGGTCGAGATTGCCGGTAGGTTCATCGGCCAGAACGACTTTTGGACTGTTTGCAACGGCTCTCGCGATGGCGACTCTTTGTTTTTCTCCCCCTGAAAGCTGGGAAGGATGATGGGAAAGTCTTTCTGAGAGCCCCACCTCCGAAAGAATTTCGCGTGCCCTGTCCTGCGCTTTCCCTTTTTGCATCCCCGATACGAGCATCGGTATCATGACGTTTTCCAGAGCCGTCAGCTCTGAGAAAAGATTGTGAAACTGAAAGACAAATCCGACCGTTTTGTTTCTCATCCTGGAAAGCTCCCTGTCGTTTTGATGCCGTAGGTCTTTCCCTGATAAATATACATTCCCTGAAGTCGGCTTCTCAAGAGCTCCGATTATATGCAAAAATGTCGTCTTTCCGCTTCCTGAAGGCCCCTCAACCGCGACAATTTCTCCTTTTGAAAGCTCAAAATCCACGCCTCCGAGAACTTTTATCGTATCATTTCCGCTTTCAAAATTCTTCACGATGCTTTGGGTTTTAACTATTACATCATTCATAGCGCAATGCCTCCACAGGCAAAAGCCTTGATGCCCTGTATGCAGGGTAAACAGAGGATACAAACGAGATTCCGAGTGAACAAAGAGAAATTACGAGGACATCTATCGGGTTTACGGTTATCGGAAGGGAAGATATCACATACACATCTGTGTCAATCGGGAATTCATATCTGCCGAGGGCGAAACATATAGTGAGGCCGACGGCTATGCCGAGCAAAGTCCCCGTGAAGCCCATAATAGACCCCTGTAGAATAAAAATTTTCATGACGTCAAATCGCGTCATCCCTATGGACCTGAGAATTCCGATCTCGCGAGTTTTCTGTATTACAATCATAATTAGGGTCGAGACAATGTTAAAGGCGGCGACGAGGATTATCATGAACAAAATCAGCGTCATTGCGATTTTTTCGAGTTTGAGTGCGGCGAAAAGGCTTTTATTCAAAATAAGCCAGTCCTGGACGGAATAAGAAAAACCGAGTTTGTCCTGTAGCCTTTTTGTCACCTTTCTCACCTCCATCATGTCCCTGACGGCAATCTGAAAACCGGTGACTCTGTTTTCGAGTTTGACCATTTTCTGAGCGTCCTCGAGCTTGATAAAAATCCATGAACTGTTGTATTCATAGAGTCCTGCGTCAATTATTCCAACGACTTCGCCTTTGTATATCTTTGGGACGGGGCCTATCGGAGTCACAGTGCTTGAGAGAACGGAAAATATTTCTATGACATCCCCTGTCCCGACCTCAAGGTTCTGGGCCAGCATATTTCCTATGACAACAGGGATGACGTTTTCATTCACCGGGTCTCCCAAAAAAGAACCTTCTATCACTTTTTCTCTTATGTCGCTGACCTGATGGCCTGTGCTCATGTCGTATCCTCTCAGAAGGACGCCGTCTATGGCGTTTTTCCTTCTTATCATCACTTTGGATATTACGAAAGGAGACATTCCCGTTATCTCTTTTTGAAGAAAATTGTCAGAAGAAACTGCCGCCTTTATATCTTCAATGGACGAATCAGGAGAGCTTATGCCCTGTGTCACTATTATGTGAGCGTTGACTCCTACGATTTTTTTCTTGATGTCCGTGTGAAGCCCGTTCATCACGGAGACCACGGCTATCAGAGTCGAAACACCGACCATTACACCGCCTATGGAGAGAATTGTTATAAACAGTTGAAATCTGTTCGTCTTGGGCGGTTTGAGGTATCTTTTGGCGAGAAGGAAATGGTAGAACACTACTTTTCCTCCTTGCTTTTTCCCTGGGGTTTTAACTGTGGAAAAGCAATGACTTCTCTTATGTTATCCGAACATGTAAAGAGCATGGCCAGCCTGTCTATTCCTATGCCCAGTCCTCCCGCCGGGGGCATTCCATATGACATCGCGAGCAGGAAATCCTCGTCTAGGGGTTCGAATTCTTTTTCTCCCTGGCTTCTCAGTTCATTCTGGTATTCGAGTCTTTTTCTCTGCTCCACAGGGTCGTTTAATTCAGAAAAGCTGTTTCCGAGTTCCATCCCGAGAACTATCGGTTCAAATCTTTCAACTAGAGCAGGGTCTTTTCTGTGAGTTTTCGCCAGAGGCGATATTTCTTTGGGATGATCCATCACGAAAGACGGATCCAAAAGCTTCGGCTGAACGAGCGCGGAAAACAGAGCGTCGAGAATTTTCCCTCTGTGGTTATTCTTGTCCGTTTCGACATTCATTCTGCGGCAAATCGCCAGAAGTCCGTCTTTTGAAACATCTCGCAAATTTTCTCCGGCGGCGTTTTCGAGAGATCTGAAATAATCCACTCTATGCCACGGTTTTGAAAAATCGATTTCTCTGTCCTTTGTCTTCAAAACAGGTCCGCCTGTCACTTCGACACAAACATCGAGTAAAAGAGCCTCCGTAAGGTCCATCATGGCGTTATAATCCACATAAGACCGGTATATTTCCACCTGCGTGAACTCGGGGTTGTGGTCTCTGTCAATTCCTTCGTTTCGGAAATCTTTGGCGAATTCATAGACTTTTTCAAACCCCCCTATCAAAAGTCTTTTAAGGTAGAGCTCGTTGGAAACTCTGAGGTAAAAATCCGCGTCGAGAGAGTTATATCTCGTTATAAACGGCTCGGCGAAGGCGCCCCCGTAAACCGGCTGAAGAACGGGTGTCTCGACTTCGAGAAATCCGAGAGAGTCGAGTTTTTTTCTGATTGTCTTCACTATCTTGCTTCGGGTTACAATTTTCTCCCGCGCTCCAGGCGTCGATATGAAATCTAAATATCTCTGCCTGTATCTTGTTTCCGTATCTTTGAGACCATGGAATTTCTCCGGCAGATTCATAAGAGATTTAGCAAGATAAACCCACTCTGAAACTCTCAAAGTTTTTTCGCCGGTTTTTGTCTCCATGAGAGTTCCTGCGGCCCCTATGAAATCTCCGACATCCAGTTTCTTCAAAAGTCCGAAACTTTCTTCCCCAAGCGCGTTCAGCTGAAAATACAACTGCATGGAGCCGGTCGAGTCCTCTATGTTCGAAAAAACGCTTTTTCCGTGTCCTCTCATCGAAAGAACTCTTCCCGCAAGCCGAATAACTTCATTTTTTTCGGACAAATCATCAAAGTTGAGCAACGCGGAGTTTACCTCATGGCTTTTTGAGTAAGAATAAGGGTAAAGGTTTATTCCTGACGACAACAGTTCTTCTCTTTTTGCCATTCTGATTTCGTATTCACTGCTCACTGTTTATCTCCTGATGCATTTTTTCCTCCTGAAAAGAGCAGATAGCTCCTTATGAATGCGTCCAAGTCTCCTTCCATCACTTTCTGAACGTCGGATGTCTCATAACCTGTCCTGTGGTCTTTTACCTGCGTGTATGGAGTGAACACGTAGCTTCTAATCTGGTGTCCCCATGCTATGTCTGTCTTCTGATTCTCAAGAACGGATTTTTTCTTCTTCTCTTCTTCGAGCATTTTCTGATATATCTTCGATTTGAGTATTTTCATCGCATTCTGCCTGTTGAGAATCTGGCTTCTTTCGCTTTGAGACTGGACCACTATCCCCGTAGGCATGTGCGTTATTCTCACCGCGGTGCTCACCTTGTTGACGTTTTGCCCCCCGGGACCCGAACTCCTGAAGAAATCGAGTTTAAGGTCTTTTTCAGCAATTTCGACGTTGATTTTATCGTCGGCGAGGGGATAGATAAAGACCGAAACGAACGATGTGTGCCTTCTGTGATTAGCGTCAAATGGGGATATTCTCACGAGTCTGTGAATTCCTCTTTCGCATTTCATGAAACCGTAGGCGCTCTCATGGTCAATCTCAATTGTCGCGTCTTTTATGCCGGCGCCTTCGCCTTCCTGAGCGTCTATTATCTTGTAGCTCCATCCGTGTTTTTCGAAGTATTTTCTATACATTTTCAGAAGCATCCCGGCCCAATCGCAAGATTCAGTCCCGCCCGCACCCGGATGAACCGTCATTATAGCCCCGAGCTGATCTTCTTCGTCATTGAGGGCGTTTTCAGTTTCGAGTTCTTCCATCTCGTCCGAGACCAAAAGAATCTCAGGGGAGATGTCATCAATTTCGGCATCCGAAAGAGTCTTCGAGAGCTCCGAAACGGTCTCCAGATCGGTTTTTAATTTTTCGAATCTGGAGACTATACTTTCATGAGTTGCGAGTTTTTTAGAAATTTCTCTCGCGTTCTCTAAATCGTTCCATACTCCGGGTTCAAGGAGTTTTTTCTGTATTTCCGAAATCTTTTCCTTTCTCTTGGCGATATCAAAGAAACCTCCTGAGTTCTTCTTTTTTCCTCTCGAGAGACTCTATCGCCTCTTTTATCTCTTTTCTCGTCATAACTCCTCCTGCCGATTATTCGGAAAAAATATCCCTTTTTATGAAATTCTGGTTGTTACAGCGTAAAATTTCTCTTTATGAACAAACAAAAAATATGCTATATATGCTACATGCTGAATCTGGCAAAACTGTTGATCTTAACAGGGATTCTGATTTTTTTTTCAGGGATCGTTTTCATGGCTTTCCTCAAGTTTCCCCATTTCAGAATTCCAGGCGACTTTAGCTTTAGGTTTAAAAACCTAACTGTTTTTATACCTGTCGGTTCATCGATTATGATTTCTATCGTTCTTACTCTCATAGCGAATTTATTATTGAAAAAATAAACCTAGCAAAAAATTCCTGTCATGAGAATACTCTACATTACACATAATTATCCAAGATTTCAAGAGGATTATTCCGGATTTTTCATCAAAGATCTGGCGCAAGAACTCGCTTCAAGGGGGCATGAGATAACGGTTCTCGCTCCGCATTTCAAAGGAGCGAGGATAGAGGAAAAATCGGGAAATTTAACGGTCTACAGGTTCAGATACGGCGCTTCTGAACAAATAGCATATACCGGAAATATGCATGGGCTATTAATGAATCCGCTGAAATTTTTAGAATTTTTTTCTTTCATCAATTCAACATTCTCCAAAGCCAGAGAGTTAGCCTCCTTTCAAGATATCATTCATGTCCAATGGCTGGTTCCTTCAGGAATCATAACCTCATTGCCTGTTTTCGCTAATAAAATTCTGACGCTTCACGGGACCGATGTTAGACTTCTTTCTACGCCCGTAATATCTTTTTTATCGAAAAAGATTATCGAAAAGTACTCTAAAGTAACCGCAGTTTCTGAATTTCTCAAAAAAGAAATAGCAAAATGGGGATATAGGGAAGAGGCTATAGTCCTTCCAATGACAGGAAACTTGGACAAATTTATAAATTATAATAAAACACTGAGTTCGGTTAAACTGTCTTTTCTGACCGTGGGAAGACTCTCAAAACAGAAGAACATAGAAACCGCATTAAGAGCGATGAGTCTTTTAAAAAGAAAAGGCATCGGATTCCAATATACTATTGTCGGCGAAGGAGAGGACGGCAAAAGACTTCAAAAACTGTCTGATTCTTTGAGCCTTTCAGAAGACGTCCTCTTCAAAGGAAGTTCTTTACACTCGGAAATACCCGGATTATTGAACAACCATGATATTTTTATAGTCTCATCATTGAATGAAGGACTTGGTATTTCTTCTGTGGAAGCAATGCTTTCGGGTCTTCTCGTCATCGGATCCCGCTCAGGATCAATTCAGTACATAATAGACCAAGGAAAATCAGGTTATCTTTTCGACCCTTTATCACCGCAGGACCTTTCGGAAAAAATCAGTAACGTCCATAAAAACAGAGAAATAGCCCGCCAGATTGCCGCAAAAGGCAGGGAAAGAGCCGTAAAAGAATTCTCTTTCTCTTCTCAGGCGGACAGATGGGAAAAACTCTATTATCAGGAGTCCCGAAGACAATCAAGGAATCGGGCGGATATTAAATGAAGAAACCTGATAAAATTTACATCAGGATGTTAGGTTTCGTGATCGTCCTTTTAGCCTTTTTCTATCTTACCAAGAGTATATACGGCAACTGGAATCAAATACGCGATTTCTCATGGAAACCTGACCTGTTTTATATTTCAATTTCATTTTGTTTAGAAATGTCTGTCCAGATAGCCGGCGTTGTTTTTTGGACTAAAATAATTCAACACCTCGGCTCTTTCATTTCTCTTAGAAAAGCACTCAAGATTTGGTTCATTTCCTCTCTCGGCAGATATCTTCCGGGAAAAGCTTGGCAGCTTTTCGGGATGATGTGGCTTCTGTCAAGAGAAGGCGTCCCGGCTGAAATTTCAGTTGTTTCTTCAGTATTTGTCCAGATATACTCAATTATCCCCGGTATAATTATAGCCGCTTTCGCTCTTTTCTCCATTTTAAGCCCCTCAAACTTTATTTATGCCGCTTCGGCGATTGTCGCGGGGTTTTTGATTGTTTTAGTAATTTCACATCCCAAAGTGATTGGAAAGATAATCTCGGAGGTTGCAAAAAAAAGAGGAACAACTGTCTCTGCCAAAGGCATCAGCCCTGTAAATTCATGCCTAATGCTTTTCTCTTATGTTTTTTACTGGGTTCTCAGGGGAGTTTCGTTCTTCTTTTTCATAAAGGCATTTTACCCCGACATCGACATCGTAAATATTCCTCTGCTAATCTCTATTTTCAGTGCGAGTTACATTTCCGGTTTATTGTTTCTTCTGGCGCCCGGAGGAGTCGGCATAAGAGAAGGCATAATGCTGAAAATGCTCAATGTATTAATTGGAATTCCAATTGGGGTTTCATCAGCTATGGCATTATTAAACAGAATATGGTTATCTTTCATTGAAATCTTTTGTCTTTTAATAGCTTTAGCAGTTAATTGGAGGAAGAATGTCCGCCAAAACGAAAACCGATAATATAAAATCGCCGGGATTACCCGACATATCATGGAAAACAGCCGTCATAGTCTTGTTTCTGGCTCTATGTGTTTCCTTCTGGCACATACTTATTCCGGGCAGGATTCTCGATTGCGGGGATCAATTGATGGGGATCCCGTTCAAGACTTTTTCAGCAGAAAACATAAGGACTGGAAATTTTATACCTAAATGGAATCCACACATATACGGCGGTTTTCCATACATAGGAGGAATGCATGGCGATGTTCTGTTCCCCAGCGCTTTCCTGAGAATATTTTTACCTGTCGAATTCGTCTTATCCCTTGTTTTTTTCTTTCACTTTTTCATAGCGGGTGTATTTGCGTATTTCCTCTCAAAACAGCTCGGAGCAGGCGGATCAGAGTCTTTGGCAGTCGGCATAATGTATATGTTTTCCGGCATAATAATTTCTCAAGTAAACCCGGGTCATGACGGAAAAGTTGTCGTCGAAGCTCTCGCTCCGGGCATATTTCTCTTTATTTCAAAAGGAGTCGCTTCAAAGAAAATCATCCACTACCTGCTCGCCGGAGGGTTAATTTCCCTTTGCCTTCTTTCTCCCAATGTTCAATTGACCTATTATCTGCTCATGGGATCGCTTGTCTGGTTTTTTTCCGAATCCATTGGAACAAACGGGAAAGACCTAAAAAAATACATTAAAGACATATCTTTTGCCGTTTCAGCACTTGCTCTCGGATTTGCCGTTTCAGCCGCGCAGTTCATGCCTTTTCTCGATTACGGTCCTCTATCACCGAGACAATCAGGGAGAGGTTGGGAATTTGCCACAAGCTGGTCGATGCACCCAACTGAATTTTTCGATGTCCTTTTCAGAGGTTTTTCGGGATTGAAAGACCAATATTGGGGACAAAATCCTTTCAAACTCCACACAGAATACATGGGTTTGACAGTTTTCACGATAGCTCCTCTCGCTTTTTTCACGAAAGAAAGAAAAGCTCTCAGGAGAGCGCTTACACTGGGTTTTCTCGCGCTGTTCTTTCTTATAGTCTCATTCGGAGGACACACTCCTTTTTACAGAGTTTTCTATGGTTCCATCCCGGGTTTTAAGCAATTCAGAGCTCCGAGCATATCATTTTTCATGTTCACCCTCTCTGCGGCATGTCTTGCGGCTCTCGGTTTTGTCAATCTCAGAAAAAGCAAGAAAGCCCTTCAAGTACTCACTATCACCGCGGTTCTGCTCTGCCTTTTGATTCTCTTAACTCCTTCTATCTTTCAGCATTTCGCCTCCATTTCAGAAAAAGCCGAAACGGCCGCCGCGAACAAAGAAGTTTTCCTAAGAACTCTTATCTTATCCTTCGTCGTGGTAATTTTAACTTTCGTATGCGCAATGCTTTCTGTCCGGGTTAAAGAAAAAAGAACTCTTTTTCTGGGCATACTTGCTGTCATAGTTTTTTTTGACCTCTCGTCATTGACGAGAAAATTTGTCGAAAATCTTAAAAATGAAGACGGGACTTACGTCAAAGCAGCGGATCTATATTCTCCTGATAATACCGTTAGGGCTGTTCTTTCCTTGGATTCCCTCTCCAGAGTCATGCCTTCGGCGTATTTTGACCTGAAATTCTCTCAAGACGGAGTTTATCCCATAGACAATCACTCTTCAGACAATTACCTTATGGCGAACAGGTTATACTCGCCTGGAGGCTACCATGGCAATCAGCTCCAGAGGTATCAGGATTTTATAGGTCTTCCGAACACGATAATGTTCCAAAATGGAGGAATACTGTCAGAGAACATAAATCTTTGCAGGCTCCTCGGGATTAAATTCCAGCCCGTCAGCAAAATCCTCTATTCAGAATTAGCAAGGTCCGCCGATGAAGACCCGGACAGAGCCGATCAGCTTGCTCAAATGTTCGGGCTCGGTAAAACAGGATTGATAAGGATGACTACAGGAGAAATCATCGACGCCGGAAACATGGTTCTTTTAGTTGACACTCTCGCCTTCCCTAAAATTGTCGTCGTCCCTTCATGCACCGTCATAACAGATGACAAAGCTTGTCTTGCCGCGGTTCACGATGAGAATTTCAACTTTTCGGAGAAAGTTATACTCTCTCAAGAACCTGACATATCACCGTTTTCCGGCGGCAGCGCACAGATTACGGAATACTCGCCGGACCGGATCAGAGCCAAAGTCTTAACCGGCGGTCCAGCTTTAATAGTGGTCAACGACAATTGGGCTCCGGGCTGGAAAGCATATATTGACGGCGTCAAAACAGACGTTTTGAGAGCAAATTATACTCTTAGATGCGTCGCGGTTCCGGATGCAGGGGAACACGATTTCGTTATGATTTACGACCCTCTTTCTGTTAAAATTGGATATGCTGTCACGCTGTCGGCTATCATTCTCTGGTCAATTCTCGTGATCATCAGCTGGAGGAAAAAATTATGAGACCTCTCGTCGTTATCCCGACATATAACGAAATTGAGAATATAGAAAAAATCTTAAAAAAAATCCTGTCTCAGGACCCAAGACTCGAAATTCTCGTCGTCGACGATTCGTCTCCTGACGGAACAGGAGAAAAAGTTCTCGAAATGAGAAAAGCCGACAGCAGAATACACCTGAAAAGGAGATCGGGAAAACTCGGTCTTGGAACAGCTTACGTGGAAGGTTTTAAGTGGGCTATTGAACACAAATATGACTGCGTTTTCGAAATGGACGCTGATTTTTCTCACGATCCAGCCATGCTTCCGGTGTTTCTCGAAAAAATTAAACATTACGACCTCGTAATAGGCTCCAGATATATAAACGGGGTCAGCGTGATAAACTGGCCCATGAGCCGTCTTCTTCTGAGTTATTTCGCCAACAAATACGCGTCCTCAGTCACCGGCTGTCCCATAAAAGACCTCACTGGAGGATTCAAATGCTTCAAAAGAGAGACGCTCGAGGCTATTGATCTTGAAAAAGTGCATTCGGACGGATATTCATTTCAAATTGAGATAGATTTTAAGGTTTACGCCAAAGGATTTAAGATCAAAGAGATACCTATAATATTCGCCGACAGGACAGAGGGAAAAAGCAAGATGTCGAAAAAAATAGTCTGGGAGGCTATTTTCATGGTCTGGCGCCTCAGGCTGGCTAGATTATTCAAAAAGCTATGATCGTCAGCAAAACCGAAAAAATAAACAAGTTTTTCTGTCTATGGGACCTTTTAGTCACAATACTGCTTTTTGTTTTTCTTCAGTTCTTCATTCAGATCTTTTTTATTGATATAGAATATAGAACTGTTATGCAGAGGCTTTTCAGGCTTCCCTGGGTCATACCTCTGATAATAGTAATTTGGGGTTTCTTTCTCAATGCATACCAGACCTATCCGAAACCTGAAACCCGAAAAACCACTGAACTTCTTTTTTCGCTTATAAAAGCAGTCGTCACAGCCGGCAGTATCCTCGGCCTTTTCTTTTTCCTGACAAAATCATACATACAGAGCCGCGCCGTGTTCATCTCCTTCATCTCTCTTGATTTTGCCGTTCTTCTGCTGAACAGATTTTTTCTTCTGAAAATGAGAAACAGAATGTTAAAGCTGAACATTATAATCGTCTCGGACGACCAAAACAGCAGAAACATCGAAAAACTTATCCGTAAAAATTTATCTGTCGGAAAGCGAAACCTCGAACTGATAAGAGTAAAAAAAGATATCACTGAAGATAAAATGACAGAAATCTACGACAAGATTAGCGCCGGTTCTGTTGACTGGATAGTCGTAGGCCTCGGTCCTGCAAATTACAGATATTATGAATCGCTTGTCGGATTTTGCGAGGAATTAGGAGTTCCGGTTTCTCTTTTGATTGACGCTTCTATAAAACCGAAGATATCATGGCTGAAAGTTGAGGAAATTTCAGGGCTTCCGTTCTTCACTTTTTATACTACGACCGGAAGGGTATGGGGGCTCATCGCCAAAGACATCATAGATAAAGTTCTCGCCGTGTTAGGTTTGGCGGTGCTTTTTCCTTTGATGGTTTTAATAGGAGCGGCGGTAAAAATCTCATCCCCCGGAAAGATGATTTTCAGCCAAATCCGCTGCGGCTTTAACGGCAAAAAGTTCAAAATGTATAAATTCAGGACAATGAGGGAAGGGTCTGAGGATTTATTGCCGGATCTTCTCGAGAGTAATCTCATCATAGGGCACGCTTTCAAACACCCGAAAGACCCGAGACTCACTCGTATAGGAAAATTTCTTCGAAGATGGAGTTTAGACGAACTTCCTCAGATGCTGAATATTATGAGAGGAGAGATGAGCTTCGTCGGACCGAGACCCCCTCTTCCCGCTGAAGTCAGTATGTATAAAAACTGGCAGAAAAGGAAATTGTCCATGAAACCCGGCTTGACTTGCCTTTGGCAGATAGGAGGCAGAAATAAAATCCTCGATTTCGACAGATGGGTCAAAATGGATCTTGAGTATATTGACAATTGGTCTTTGTGGCTCGATATTAAAATAATGCTGAAAACATTTCCCGCTATTATAAGCGGCATGGGAGCATATTGAAAAATTTGGAGGAAAGATGTTTGCATTAGCAATAATGGCTTTGCTTTTCACTTCGGCAGACGGCGTATCGGTTTACACTTCTCATTCATACATAACCCGTCTTGCCAATCATGAAGGAAAACTTGTCACAATGAGTTCAGGCGGACTTTGCATAACAGACACTTCCGGAAGCAATACTCTTATAAACAATTCGACAGGCCTTCTCGACAACAGCGTTTACGACGCCGCTTTCGACGGCAATTCAAATATATTCGCCGCTTCTTCAAGGGGAATCACCGTGTTTACTCCTGATCTTTCCGAATATCTCCAGTTGACTTCTTTTTTCCAAGGGCTTCCTCACGGAGAGATAAGAGAACTCGAATTCAGAAACGACACCCTTTGGGCTGGAGGAGAAAACGGAGGCTGGGTTTGGGAGACAGGGGGAAATCCGCTGGTTTATTCTACCGGCCATTCCGGCAGATTCCTTTCCGATAAAAGCGTTTATTCTCTTCTTCTCCTCGGCGACACTCTCATAGCCGGGACTTCTGAAGCCGTTGTTTTTATTCCCGCCGCTTCTTTCAATGACACTTCGGCATACGGATACTACACGAAGGGGCTTTCAGCTCAGGAGTCCGTCCTTTCTGTCGCCTCTCATAAAGACACGCTGTGGATAGCAACCAACACATTCGTGAAGTTTCTATCCGGGGACAGCTTTGTTTCAACCGGTTTTAGCTCCCGAAGAATGCGTCTTTCCGTCGTCAATGATACTCTGTTCGTGAACGATTACGAGAATTGGTCTGTAAAAAGACGGACAAACGGAGCATGGATTCAATACGGGCCGGGGATACCTTCAAGACCTGTTGGAGTAGCATTAAACCATGAGGGCAAAATCACCGCCGGAACCGCGACTCTGTCAAATTACACTTTCGAGGCCAATCAATGGATACATTCAATTCTTCCAGGGCTTTTCAAACCGCTTGTGTCCACAGCAGCTGTGCTCCCAAACGGCACGATTGCCGCCGTTCACTTCGGCATTGAAGATGATGACGCGGTTTCCATAAGGTATCCCGACGGGAAATGGGAAATAATAAGATCGCTGAACTGGGACTCAACAGGCGACTGGGGAGCCGGCAGGTTCATACAGCCCCGAGACGACTCTTCTTTTGTTATAGGAATATGGGGCAGGCCCGGAGCTTTGATCTTTCTCTATCCCGGAAAGACGAGTTCCGACACATCTTATTATCAAAAACTGCCTCTTCCCTACACCGCAGTTCAACAGCCCATAAGCTCCATGACGGTCACGCCTGACGGAGACGTATGGTGCGCTTCTTTTGACAATATGGCTCCGTATCTTTTCAGGGTGAAACCGGACAATACCGTCCTGTCTTATTTCAGCAACCTCTTTATCTATACGTATTCCATCTGCATGCTGAAAGACGGCAGAATAGCCTTCGGAACCGCGCATCTCAACGCCAACGGTTTCGCCAGCGTGTTCGACCCCTCCGACTCGTCCCTTTCCCCGGAAATCGTAGCTCTTTCAGGCAACGATATAAATTCTATTGATAATTACAAGGACGGAATGATACTCATAGGGTCTAACGGAGGCATAAACACCTTCGACCTTGCCTCTTACAGAGTCCTGGACACAATAACATATTCAAGCACACAGGGCGGACTCTCGGGCAATTCCGTTGTGTCTCTGCTCTATATAAAAGGGAACGGACTCTGGGCTCTTTCTGAAAATGCCGGACTCTCACACAGAAAAGAAGACGGGACATGGGAAAAGTTCGAGTCTCCTTCCGTCCTTCCCGGAATTCCTGTCGGGTCGAACAGGGGAGGTCTTTTTTACGGACCTGACAGCGGCATTCTCCTCGTCCCCACGAGCAACGGTTTGTGTGTGTTTCAAGTCGAGACCCAAAACGAAATCCCCGAAGGAGAACTTCTAATATATCCCAACCCTTGGCGGTTGGACTCTCCTCTTACTTTCTCATCTCAAGAAGCAACCGATTTTTACATTTTTTCTCTCGACGGAACAATGGTTTTTTCATCTTCATCCTCTTCTGCAGGGACACTTGTCATACAGGCTCAATCCCTTGAAAAAATTGCATCAGGGCTTTATATAGTGATTGCCAAATCTCAAACAACTTCTTCGAGGGGAAGGCTCGTCATAGTAAAATAAAATGGGAAATTACATACAGCTTGCGGATTTTCTCTGTTCTGCCGAACACCATTCCCTATACGCGGAAAAACTCAAAAAAGAGGGATATGGACCTTTCGCGTCACACACTCTCAGGCTGACAAGATCCGTATCCGGAGCTTTCCACGCTCCGCAGGCAGTCTCTTTCGTCGAAAAACACAGAAAAACCGGCATTGTTAGAGTGACTTTTGAAGGCAACCTCAAAACGGAACTATCTGACCTGTTGTTAAAAACCTTGACTAAAAAAACCCAGGAGAGGAACATAGATCTCGAAAAATCCATGTATCATCTCTATTCGAGAATAACTGAATCCGACCCCGACCTCGCTCCGGTCATCGACGCTTCTTTTTACAAACTCGCTGAAATCGCCACATCTCCGATTATTCTATCCCTTCCGCCGAAAGAAGCCGTCAGAAAAGGAAATTCAATGGCAACCAGACTTAGAGAATCCGTAAGAAGCGTAAGAAAGCTCTTGAAGAGCAGAAATTCAGTTTTCAATGTATGGCTGGATCTAACTATACTGCCTGTTATAGGTCCAGTGTGGGATGAACTTTCTCTTGAATTGGTATCAAACATTATAAGCGAACTGGGTCTCCCGCCGACGATTTTCTCTTCAATTTACAAATCTGTGTCAAAATTCGCCATTTCAAAAGAGATAACAAAATTTATCGAAGAAAAACCGAGGTTTACGGCCGATGATCTGTCATTTCTCGAAGAGAGAATAAGCAGGCTCGGTTCGGAAATATCAATAGAAGAAGTCAAAAAACTCGAAAAACACGCAAAAAAGAATTCGTCGGAGATAGGCAGAAAATTTCATATCATGTCTGAAAAACAATCAATCGGCTTTTCAGACGTAATGAACTCTTTTGAAAACCTTTTCGAGCTGATAGCTTTTCCGCCCCAAGATCTCCTAAACCTGATTTCAGATGAGCTCACCCAGCAATACCGGTTTATTTCAAAAATCGCCAAAAAAGACTCTAAAATCGAACAGGAAAACATAATTCTTAGAAATCTCAACCTCGCGGGAGGCAAATACATGGCCGACGCGAAAGGCGCTCTCGACGCTGTCCGCGCGATAATAGTAGGCGTATTCGAACCCATAATGACCGCCAAATCCTTCGTGGAAGCGACAAAGATTTGGCCCGACGAAGAACTAAACGAGTCATGGAGCCCATGGGATACGGCAAATCACGCGGCTCTCGTTCTCATTGAGAATGAAAATTTCTACAGGTTTGGTCTTCACGGCAAGACCGTTCTCGAAAGGTCCAAAAATCTTCCTCTTTACAAGGAAATTAAAGAAAAACTGGACGCTTCTTCGTCAATAATGACCCTCGTATTCGGAGACATCGAGACAAACTCGGATGAGGACACGGAAGGACTGTTTTCGAGTGTTTCGGAAATAATCGAACAAATAAAATCCGCCGGCCTTGAGGTCCGATCTTTCGGCCCTTTGACTTTTGCCGTTACTGCTGAAAATTCAGACGGAGGGGCTGTTAAAATATCAAAAATTCTTGATTCTCTTATCCCTGCCGAAGAAACTCCCGTCCCTGGAATCGGCATAGCTTCAGCTCTTCTCGGAGAGGGATTTCTCGCCAAGACATACCCCGGAGGAATCCTCGTCGCGGCGGGTGAAACCGTTAAACGCTCAATGATTCTCTCGAGACTTTCGTGGACTGTTAAAAGAGTTCTTTGCGATCTTTCAACGGCACTCTCCCTGATAAGATACTGTGAAGAATTCAAAATTTTATCATACAGAAACGCGTCTTTCTCTGTGCTGGACGACCCGAGAGAAATCCTGGCAAGTATTCTCTACAGGAGGACAGAGCCTCACGACATAGCTTTGGTGCATCCTCCTCTATACCTACAGTTTTTCGGAGCTCTGAATAAATCAAGACAGCTGATATCAACAGACGACTACGGCGGAGAAATATCCACATTGATGGGAAATAACATTGAAGGGCCTGTTTTCTCCGTCACAAAAAAGCCCAGTGATTCAAGATGATTATCTTATTATCCGGTTTAACTCGGCGCATAGATCGAGAGTGAGTTTTTTCCTCTCGTAAATCCAAAGACGAGACCTGTCCTTATCCGGTTCAAAGCCTTTGACAAAAAGGTCCCTGATTTTCACGGCGAGTTCTTCATGATCTTCCGGCGCAACAACGATTCCCGCTCCTGTTTTTCTCAGGACATCAGCTGCATCTGTATCTTTTGGTATTGAGGCGATTATGGGCAATCCTGTCCCTAAATAATCAAACAGTTTACCTGTCGTAATTGCATCGCCTTCAGACGGTGAAATGTAAAGCCAGAGAGCATCCGCTTGGCAGGCTTTTTCAAGAGCCGCCTTATGGCTCAGATAACCTAAAGCGCTCACTCTGTTTGACAAACCCGCGTCTTTTGCCGCCTGAACGGCGCTTTGCGAACCCTTGCCTATAAAAACAGCCCTTATTTCCGTATCTTTAAGTCTAACCATAGCTTTTATGAGGGGGTCGGGTTTTCTTCCCCTCCATAGCGATCCCATGTGGCAGAGGGTGAATCCTTTTCGTTTTTTTGTGATATTTTTTGGAAAATCTTCGGGATCGAAACCTTGGCTTACGACGACAATATTTTTTCCGGGGTATCTTTCGGATATGTTCTTTTTTATCTTTTCGTTTATGACTATTACAACTGAGGAGTTGTTCACAATCATTTTTTCAAGAGCAAGATTTACTTTTCTGTGGAATTTTGTAGCGCTTGGAAAAAGTTTCTCATCAATCCAGGGGTCTCTGAAATCCACTGCGAAAGGTATTCCCATCCTTTTAGACACAAACAATCCCGCTATTGCAGAAGAAAAAGGAGGGACGGAGCACATAACGGCGTCAAATTTCTTTTGTCTGCAAAGTTTGATTCCGAAACTCGCGCAAAAAGGCACCCATCCTATTTGAGCATCAGGAAAGGCAAAAGAACGCGGTTTGCCGAATTGAGCGAGTTTTTCCCTTTTTTCTGAAGTAAAATAATTTTTAAACCGAATGCAATGAAAATGGTCAAATGAAGGTATTCTGTGAATTTTAACGGTTTCTTTTATCTCTTTTGCCAGCTCGTGATCGAAAGCAAAATACCACTTCGGTCTCGACGTAAGAACTTCAGCTTTCCATGAGCCGAATGAAAAGTATTTACAGAACTTCGCAGCTCTCTGGACCCCGGAAAGACCGAGCGGAGGGAAAAAATATGATATGAAAAGAAGTTTTTTAACGCCATTCACAGAAATTTACCGCTTCTCGGTATCGTAAAATACTTTTCCGCCGATTCTCCTGAAAGTGATAGTGAAGTTTTCTGTTTCCAATCTTTCCTTATACGGATATATGCCTTCTGTGACGACGGCGTTGAGTATTTCTCTGTCGAGAGCTCTCTTTTGAGACTGAAAAAGGCGGGTATTGGAACCCTCGTTTTGGTCTTTTGACAAAAAGAAAGCCGCTGTAGTGAGCGACGCCCCGAGGATGAAAATGACTACAAGAAAAAAGAAGGCGGAAAAGATATTGAATTCAATCTTTTTTTCAGGATCCTGCGTTTGGGATCTTTTTTTGATGAGAACAACGGCTTTTTTTCGATTGAGAGACGCGAGTATTTTATAAATTTTAACTCTTGAAGGGATAGGAAGACAAAGGATTTCACTTAAATATTTTTTGTTTCCTATAAAGTTATACAAAAATTTTTCTTCCCTGTTGAGGCTGTCCAGGGAGATATTGTTCACCGACACAAGCGTATCTTCGTCTCCTATGGACTCGACTATCAGTTCCATGTTTTCCACCGCTTTATGATAATCGTTCCAGAGAGATTCTATGTCTTCTTCTATCTCAAGTTCGGACTTAGGATAGAGCAGTTCATTTTCCGCGAAAGTCGTTCCCTGGATTTCATCATTCTTGAGAGAAAAAACATTGAAGGCAATATCGCGAATTTTACTTTTAATAAATCTTATCCGCTTCTCGGGTGAAAGATTTCCTGTAGAGGATAAGAGTTCTCCCGGGCTCAATCCCTTTTCCTGGGCGGCTTTTTCCAATCCTGCAAATTCTTCGTCTCCTATTATTTCGCTGTCAGTTTGAATATAAAACCAGAGAGGAATGGCTTTCCCGTCTTTTGTCTGCCAAATAGCGGCGTTTATTTTCCCTGTTGAAATTGTCAAAAAAATGCTGTTTCCTGAAGAGGTAATAATCGAAAAAATACCGCTTTTATCCTCTTTGCTCAGTTTGCTCATCATGTCATAAATCATACTCATAAAAACCGGTCCTCATTCCCTCGATGCGAAATATGAAAACAACCCGAAAAGCATATAAACTGCCGCGAAAACAATAAAAAAAGCCGCGTAAGAGGTTAGGCTTTTTTCACCCATTCTCATGCTGTAAAAAACGAATAGAGTTACTATAACCGAGGTGACCGCGGCAAAATCAAACCTGAACCCTTTGCCTCTTATGTTGTGGACAAAGCCGGGCAAAAGCATCGAATACGCGAAATAAAATCTTTTTCTCCTTTTGCTTAAGGATTCCGATATCTCGTTGATAATCCCTTTCTCATCGGCGAGTTTGCCCAATTTTTCAACACGCGACAGACACACAGAACAGAGTAATGTCCCTTTTTGACTTCTTTTGCATAGGTTGCATACAGGCGCTCCGCATATAGAGCAAATCTCGACTGATATCTTTCTGAAAAGGGCGAAATTGAGAAAAAAACCGAGCCCGGCAAAAAACACCATAATCAATAGAGTTTTTTTCAGACTGTATCCGAAAAAAAATGAAAATCTCTCATCGTATATTGAACCGTGCGAAAGAATTCCTGCAGGTTTGAGCAAGTTATGAGGAACGATATCGAGAGTAAGAAATTCAGAGGTCGGCAGAAGCGAAAGCATCCCGAAGCTTTTTTCTTCGAGAAATCCGGGAGAAGCATTCTCCAGTTTTGTCTTGAAATACGCGGATTTTTCTTTCTGAAATGTCTTCAGGTGATAAATATAGAGATTGTAGTTGATTTCAGGAGACATACTGTCGTTTCTCCACGCAGTCTGAAAATAGTAGAATGCAGAATCTCTCATTCCGATATCGAAAAAAAGGCATCCCCTGTTATTGAAAAGCACATGCTTCGAAAGCGAGGATTCTATTCTTGAATAAAGCGCTAGAGCGGATTTGAAATCCTTGTCTCTTCTGCAGAGCAGGGCTGAAGCGAAAATCTCGGCGTCAGATGCTTCATCATCAGGGTCAGGATTTCCCCCTCCCTCAAGATATAGAATATTTTCAAACACGCTTCTCTGGGGCGATAAGGTCGTGTATGCTCTCAACGCGGCACTGAACTCAACGGCAATCATAGAAAGGAGAAGAACCCCTATGCCTGCGGTAGTCAATGAAAATTTTTCTTTTTTTCCCAGTAAAGGTAAAGCTAATCCGTAGATTAGGGCTCCGAGAAAAAAAGGCTTTCCAACGAGAATAAAAAAAGAAGACATGATAAGTGAAGAGGAAAACTTGGAAGACAGGTCGAGTTTTAAGAATTTTTTTGATAGATGATAGATGCTGTGCCATATATAGATAGCATTCTTAAAAAAAGCGCAGATCAAAACATAAAAACCAAAGACCAGAAAGAAAATCGCCGCTACATACAGCGGGGTCTGAGAGGATTCGAGGGCGTTGAAAGGCTTTTTGAGAAGAGGAATATACCGGATAATTTCTGTGAATGTTTTCGAAAATAATTTTTTATTCCAATACATGGAAATGATTTCTCTGGAAACGGCGGGATCGTCTTTCATCTCTCTTGACAGGTTCAAAAAAATCAGCTTTTCACCATCATCCGCAGACTGCAAAGCTTTGGAATAAAAATATGCGCTCGCGTGCTTTGAGCCGACTAATCCTTTGGACGCTATTATATCGCTCATCCACTGCATTTCTTCTTCTTTGACTGAATCATCCTCCGCCAGGATGTAGAAGTAGAAATGAATGAAAAAATTATTTGACGCAAGACTGTCCGCTTTCTTATTGTCAAGCCCAAGGACAAAAACCTTAAAAGGATTTTCCTCCGCAGCGCCGTCAAGAATACTGTGTGTCCTGCTGTCGGGAATTTTCAAAACGCTGTCGATTGACGATGTCTCAAAGGCTTCATAAAGCTCTTTCTGAGCCAGCAAAAGATCCGAGGGAACTACAGAACCAATAAAAGAGAAAAAAAAGAGAAAAATCATCTCCATGGCGTATCCGTCAAAGCGTTTTCCAGATGAGTGAGCTCACCCGTTTCGGAATTAACGCAAATCAGGTCAAGCCTCACGTCCGTATTTCCCCACATCTTATTTTTAGCAAGGTATCTCTTGACGGCTTTGAGAAAAACCTTTCTCTGACCGACACTCCAGGATTCAAGATTGCTGTCCCAGCTTTCATCGTTCCTCGTCTTGACTTCGACAAACACAGCCAGTCCTTTGAAAGAGGCGACAATGTCTATCTCGGCCTTTCCCTCCCTTATATTTCTGCCTTTAACATTGTATCCTTTTTTCTTGAGATATTCAACGGCGATGTTCTCGCCAAATGCTCCCGTTTTCGCCTTTTCTCTCTTTTGAGTCATTCTCTTCCTTTTTCAGCGGTTTGAAAGACTTTCTGTGTATCGGCGAAGGGCCGAATCTGACAACGGCTTCGAGGTGTTTTTTTGTCAAATAACCGGCGTTAAAGCAAAAACCGTAACCCGGGTAAAGCAAATCATATAACTCCATCATTCTGTCTCTTATGACTTTTGCAACTATGGAAGCCGCCGCAATGGTATAGCTTTTCGAATCTCCTCTGACTATCGTCAGCTGAGTAATTCCTGGAATCGGGATTTCATAGATACCGTCCACAAGCAGGTAGTCCGGGAAAACAGAAAGCGAGGCGACTGCATTTTTCATGGCCTCAAGAGATGCGTTGAGAATGTTGACCAAATCTATTCTTTCGGGCAAGACACAGCCTACCCCGATCTCATAAGCGGAAACAGATATTTCGTGATAAAGATCTTCGCGTTTTTTTTTGGTCAGCTTTTTTGAATCTTCGACGCCTTTAATTCTTTTTTCCGCAGGTAAAACACATGCCGCGGCGACAACCGGCCCCGCGAGAGGACCTCTGCCAGCTTCGTCAACGCCGCAGATGACTCTCGCTCCTTCTCTTCTCGCCTTCCTTTCGAAGAAGAGGTCCGGCAAACTCACCGCCTTTCTTTAATTTTCGCTGCCTTGCCGGTTCTCTGTCTCATGTAGTAGAGCTTTGATCTGCGAACTTTCCCTTTTTTGAGCAATTTTACGCTCGAGATTACTGGAGAGTGAATAGGAAAAATTCTTTCCACTCCCACGCCGTCGGAGATTTTTCTGACTGTAAAAGTCCCTCTCGCGCCTTTTCCGTTCTTCATCGCGATCACATCGCCTTTAAACAACCTTATCAGCGTTTTATCGCCTTCCTTGATTTTTATTCTCACGGCGACTGTATCGCCCACGGATATTTCAGGAGCATTCTGAGACATCTGCGAAGCTTCTATGGCTTTTATCTCTTCCATTTTATCACCTTTTTTTCCTTTCTTCCCTTTCTTTTGTCCTTTCAATTCTTCTCGATTCTCTCCATACCTCAATTTTCGAGTGATCCCCCGAAAGCAGAACTTCAGGGACCTTCATGCCCCTGAAAATTGACGGCCTGGTGTAAAGTTCCTCCTCGCAAAAACCGTTTTCATAAGAATCCAGTGCGAGATTTTCTTCGTTGTTGAGAACTCCCGGCAGTAACCTTACGATTGATTCTATCATCACAAGCGCTGGAAGTTCTCCGCCTGAGAGTATAAAATCGCCTATTGAAATTTCCTCATCTACAAAATTGTCAATAAACCTCTGATCCACTCCCCTGTATCTTCCGCACACGATTATTAAATGTTCTCTTTTTGACAATTCTTTCGCTTTTTTTCTGTCAAAAACGCTTCCCTGCGGCGATGTCAAAATAGTCCATGAATTCTCTCTTTTTAGTTTTTCGACTGCCGCGGATAAAGGAGGAGCAGTAAAAACCATTCCCGGTCCGCCTCCGAAAGGATAATCATCCACTTTTCTGTGCGGATTGTCAGCAAACTCTCTGAGGTCGGTGAATTCAATTTCGGCGATTTTTTTTTCAACCGCTTTTGACAGAACGCCGAAAGCCGCATAAGTAACAACGGCTTCGGGAAAAATAGTCACAACGTCTATCCGCATGATTGAAAAACCGCCGCGCGATTGGCGGTCAGCCGAGCTTCAGTCTAATATCTCGAGAATTGCCCTTTTGCCGGTTTTCATAGCGGCAGCGGAAACAATATGTCTCAGGGCTTTAGCTGTCCTGCCTTCTTTTCCGATTATTTTTCCGAGATCGCCTGAACCTACCTTGAGTTCGAGATAAACAGTTTTCTGATGGTCTGTAGAAGTCACCCTTACATCGTCCGGAGTGTCGACGAGCTTTCTGGCAATGAACTCCACAAGTTCCTGAACCGTTTGGTTTGAATTGTTCATCTTTCGCTCCTTACTGGGTTTGTTCTTTTTTGAGTCTGCGTAGCAGGGACGAAACCGTTTCAGTGACAGAGGCTCCTTTTTGTATCCAGTTTGTCAATTTCTCGAAATCAAGACTGAACTCCGCCGGCTTTCTCGGATTATAATAACCGAGTTTTTCTATGCATTTTCCGTCTCTTCTGTGTCGTCTGTCTGCGACTACGATGTGGTAAAAAGGTGAGTTTCTTTTTCCGAATCTGGCAAGATGAATTCTGACTGACAAAAGTTCGATACCTCCTCTTGGCGTATTATTGTTGATGAACGAAATTAAATATTATCTTTTCTTTCTTTTCTTTGTCAAGCCCTTTGTCAAAGCCTTATACGCCAAAGACCTTTTCCCCGCCATCCCTTTCAGCATCTTTTTTGACGCTTCGAACTGTTTGATCAAATTACTGACTTCTGTTATTTGCGTCCCGCTTCCCGCCGCTATTCTCTTTTTTCTGCTAGCGTTAACGATTTGGGGTTTTTGTCTTTCCGCCATCGTCATGGAAGAGATAATTGCTTCCATTCTTTTTATCTCTTTTTCATCAATTTTCGCCCCCGCTCCGATGTTCGCCGGAAGCATCGAGAGAATGCTCTCCATTGGTCCCATTTTTTTTAGAGTTTTCAGCTGAGAAAGGAAATCGTCCAGCCCAAAAGAAAAATCCATCATTTTTTTCGCCATTTTTTCGGATTCTTCCCTGTCCGCCGCCTGTTGGGCTTTTTCCACCAAAGAGGCTATATCGCCCATGCCCGTTATCCTCTGCGCCATTCTGTCGGGATAAAATTCCGTGAGATCTTCAGCTCTCTCTCCTGTCCCCAGAAACTTAACAGGGGCGCCGGTAACCGCTTTCATGCTCAAGGCGGCCCCTCCTTTCGCATCTCCATCCATTTTCGTCAGCACAATGCCGCTTATTCCGACTCTTTTGTTGAAAGATTCGGCAATTCCGAGGGCATCCTGTCCGGTCATAGCATCCACAACAAGAAGAACCTCCTGCGGCTTGAATTTCTCTTTAATTTCCACCAACTCGTTTATCATTTCTTCATCAACGTGAAGTCTTCCTGCGGTGTCGAGAAGAACGGCTCCGTTCATGTTTTTTCTGGCTTTCAAGAGCGAATCTTCCACGCTTTTTAACGCGCTCAAAGGATTGACAGGTGAAAAGTGAAGACTGTATTTGGAACAGAGAACCTCTAACTGTTCTGAAGCCGCCGGTCTTTTTATGTCGCAGGCGGACAAAAGCGGATTCATCCCTTTATTTTTCAAAAAGACACCGAGTTTAGCGCAGGTGGTTGTCTTGCCGCTCCCCTGAAGTCCTACGAGCATTACGACAGGAGGAGTTCCGGCGAGTTTGAGCTCCTGTTTTTGACTTCCGAGAAGAGAAGTCATTTCATCAAAAAGAATTTTAGCTACGACTTCGCCGGGAGAAAGACTTTTTAAAACTTTTTCGCCGACGGCTTTTACTCTTATCCCATCGCAAAAACTCTTCGCCACTTTGTAATTGACGTCGGCTTCGAGCAGAACCTTTCTAACATCCCTGAGAATACTGTCGACGTCTTTTTCAGTAAGGTATGATTTTCTTCTCAGTTTAAGAAACAAGTCTGAAAAATTTTTAGTCAGATTTTCAAGCAATTCCGCGTCCTTTCTTCATAATAGCCGCGATAAGTTTAGCCAGTTCTTTCGAAGCTTCAGCCAGATCTTTTTCCGCGTTAAAATTTAAATCACCCCAATACCTTTGCCGGAAGACGCAAACAACGCTTCCGCCTTTTATGGATGAATCAGCTGAACCGGTCAAGACAAGCGCAGGAATTCCCGCTTCAAACGCTTTTTTTGAGACGAAACCGGTGATTTTTCCTTTTGACGACGTCGCGTCAACTTTTCCTTCTCCGGTTACCGCCAGAAAACTCTCTCTAAGTTTTTCTTCGAAAGAAGCCAGTGAACATACGAACTCAGCTCCTTTTTTAGGTATAGAGTTGAAAAAAACGCTCATCATCGCCGGAACGCCGCCGGCCGCACCGCCGAAAGGGACTTTTCCTATGTCCTTTCCGGTTTTCTTAAGGACCACTTCTCTGAGATTTGACGCCCCTTTTTCCAAATCTTCTATCTCTCTATGATCCGCGCCTTTTTGTGCGGAATATGACCTTATGCCGCCGTTTTTGCCAAAAAGAGGATTTTGAACGTCACATAGAATTTCAAATCCCGTTCGAGACGCTTTCGGATTCAATCCCGAAAAATCAATATCAAAGATTTTTTTTAGATTAGCGCCGCAGGGTTTGATTTTTTTGCCTTTGAGGTCAAAAAATTTCACGCCAAGAGCGGCCAGAATACCTGTTCCCGCGTCAACTGTAGCCGATCCGCCCGCGCAAAGCAGTATTTTTTCAGCTCCATCCTTGATTGCCTTATCAATGACTTCGCCTGTTCCGAAAGTGCTTCCGTAGAGAGCCGGTTTCTTAAAAGGATCGGTGAGTTTCAAACCCGAAGTGAGAGCGAGTTCCACGAGCGCTGTCCCTGTTCCAAGTGAAAGATACTCAGTTTTGATCCTTTTGCCGAAAGGGTCGCGTGCAAAAACCTTTTTCTTTTTTCCTCCGGCAAAATACTTCACCGCCTCAAGTGTCCCGTCTCCTCCGTCGGCGAGCGGCACGCTGATAGTTTCAAAAAAAGGGCTGAATCCCGATGAGATTATCCTGCAAGCTCTGACAGAGCTGATAGTTCCCTTAAAACTGCCCGGACAGACTAAAACTTTCACAGACCGAAATAGGACATTGCGGTGTTAAAATGCGAATCTTTGGCTTTTATCATTATTACTTCGTTTCGGGAGCCGGTAATTTCGATTTGAAAAAACTCGGATTTTGAATCGAAAACACCGTCTTCTGGCGAGGCATCATGCCAGTTGACGCCGTCGAAGCTGAAAGAAACCGAAATAATTCTCGATCTCGAATCCCGAACCGCGAAAGAGACAAAAGAGCCGGAAAACGAAAAATCATAAACTTCGGGCGGATTGTTGTCTATGACAAAAACTTCTGAAAAAGCCGAATCGGTTAAAAATGAATTCAAGGGATTTGATATGCTGTCAGAGACAATTATTTTCAAAAAATACTCGCCGTCTTTGAAAAATTGTCTGTTGAATGCATAATGCCTTTCCCTCAGAAGCCATCCTATTTTCAGCCATTCGGGCTTATTTGAATGCCTAATATAGATATCGTATGTCAAGCTGTCTCCGTCAGGATCGTCCGCCTCAAATGAAAGTCCCTGATATGAGGTCTGAAATGAAACCGCATTCTGCGGGATCTGCCATCCCCCGAGAGAGAGAAGCCGCTTTTCCAGGTCTCCAGCCGAAACAGGCCTTATCTCCGGAACTGTCTGTGAGACTCCGTAGGAAGCGGAACCAGGGGCATACACAACCGGCCTTTGAACATTCGGTTTTCCGTTTTGGGCGGAAAACAAAAACTCTATTTTATCTATGCGCCCTGTAAAAGTCAGTCTAAACTGAATTTTGTTTCCCTGCGGAAGTTCATTTCTAAACAAATCAAAATCCGCTGTCTCTCTTGTCCAGTCTGACCAGAATTCGTCGGGAAAAGAAGTGTTTCCTGTCCTGGCCTGCATTCTGATGCTCCCGTCTCCGGTCCAAAAGAGTTTTCCCCAGACAGGGCGTTCTCCTCCGTCTATAACCTGTGTTGTGTAGATTCCTTGGTTCGCGCTTTTTCCTGTCATCATATAGAGCGTGAGAGGATTTGTCCCGAGAAGAGCGAATCTTCCGGAGGTGTTTCCGGCCCATGAGGCCAATATACGTTCTTCCGGCGCCCGAAACATGCTTATTTCACGTTTATCCGCGTCATAGAGAAATACAGATCCGTCCGGCGAGCCCAGAGCGCAGTAAATGTTTTTTTGGACAGGAAAGACTGCCGTAACGGGAGGGTAAGGAGAGCCGAACAGCAGTTCCTGCCTTCCGCCTTGAAATCTGTAAACGTTTGAAGTGATTTCAGAAGAAGAAGGCGGAATGTAAAAATACGGATCAACTGTAAGCCTCATTGAAGAAAGGCCTGATATGTCGATATTTCCCGACACTGTCGAAAAAAGGAGGCATTCGTCGGTTGCGCATATTGAGTTTATTTCTTTTTCGTTCGGATCCGCAGCGACATAAGTTGAACCCGTCGTCAGGGAATGCGACAGAAGAATACCTCTGCCGGAAGTTCCTATGTATAGAGTGTCCCTTCTGACCGCGAGGCTGACAGCGGACCTGTCTCCGGTTTCAATGCTGTCGAGAAGTTCTCCGGCGTAAGATATTAGATAAACTCTTCCTCTGTTCGAGGTCGCCAGCGCCAGCTTATTGCCGGGGAGACACGTCATGTCCCATACAGAGAGAGATTCCCTTTCGAAAATTTTCTCGACAGAAGATTCTCTGATTCTCAACACCTCCCCCGCAGGCGAGACAGCGGCAAAAACATTTTCGCCGTCAGAACAAAGACCGAATATTCCTCCTCCTTCATAGAGGATCAAGGTGTCTATTTTTCCACCATCTGCGGGATAAGAAAAAATACAAGCCGGAGAAGCTGAAGATATGTAATATCTGCCGCGGCAAAGGACAATTCTCCATCCGTATAAGACGTCCAGCTGAAAAACTTTTTCTATTTCATTCGATACGCTTATACACCCGCCAAAAGAGAGCAGAACATTCTCCATTTTCCCCAAAGAGAATTCTTCAAACGTATCTATAATCCTGTTCTGTGACTTTCCGGCGAAAACGCTCTGAAAAGACAAAAACATCAAAGCGGAAACAAAAAACGGCTTCATCTTTCCTCCACTATAATCCTGTTGACGATTGCTCCGCTGACGACCGAATTCATCTCTATTTCGCGAATTGCCAAAACTTTCAAAGCGGTGAAATTCGGCACCGCGTTTATGTTTCCGTATTTAAGTATGCTCATGACAGAAACAGGGGTCCTCGAAAGAACATCCGCTCCCAGAGCGAGTTCAGATTCCTTTTCATACAAAACGATGTAAACTTTATTGTTAGAAGGCAGTTTTTCGAGCGCATCCAGCAATTCGTCAAAACTGCGGTAATCTGCCCAAAGAGGATTTTCCATAGCAAAAAACAGCGAAAGGTTCAGAGCGTCGCAGGCGATGATGCCGAGTGTGTCTGAGAAGGAGATTCCTTCAAAAGCTATATCGGTATTCACAACCCGGACGCGTGAATCGCCGAGCTCGAATGAAAGAGCTACCGACAAGGTCTCGCCGGGGCATATTTTCGACGCGCTCAGCATCATATTCTTTATACTCGCTTGATTCGGCTCTCTTGAGCTGGAAATAATAACAGAAACTGAATCTGGATATGTCCTGCGGAACGAATTCGTCGCGACAATATTCAGAACAGACAATATTCCATATGACCAGCTGTCGCTTAAAGAATTTATCCCGTTGAATGAGTTGGAAAAAGAAAGCTTTCTTCCAGATGGAAGATGCAATTCGGTCCTGACGCTGAAAAAACCTCCATAGCTGTAAAGGGAACTCGTCTGAAGTGCGCTCAAAGAGAGCACAGGCACGAGAACAGGCGTGAAAAGTGAACTGCGGCAAACCCAGAATTCGAATCTTTTTTCAATATCTTCCGAACAAACAACAACTTTTACGGGTATAACCTCCGGCACCGGCCCGATAATCCCCGAAACTGCCGTCGAGACGTCACTCGTGATAGTCCCCGCAAGGTTCGTAGGAGATGCCATCTTGAATCCGAGCGTGGAGAGAGGTATGACTGTATTCACAAAACCTCCCGCCATCGGATATTCGCAAGCTCCTTCTCCGAGGAAAGGGTGCCCGAAGCCGATTACCGTGTCTCCTTTTACAAGAGTGACTGTCCCTGTCGCGGCAACAGTCGCGTCTCCCCCCGCGAGAACAACGCTCAGGACGCTTCCCGGAGATATTTGAGTTTCAATATCTCTTTCTCCTGAACCTTCGCTGACAGTGAAATTTTCAGGAAGATTATCGCACAATAATTCCGCCGCTATGTCGGACAGGCCTGAAACGGACACACAGACCTCGTATTCCCTCAATCTGCCGCTCTCGATGAATCCTGAAAGGCCGTATTTAACGTCTTCCAGCATTTCTTCAATGGGAGTGATTCCGGCTATGGGCTCTCTGCTGTCGGACCACGCCGCGGAAAGCGCTCCTATGAGAACGCCTTCGTAATAAACAGGACTGCCGCTCATTCCGTAGAGAACGCCGGTTTTTTCGAAAAATTCACCCTCGCACTTCGCTATTATCATATTTCCTGAAATTCTGCCCGAGCTTACCGTTGTTATATAACTCAGTTCGAATGTATCTATTGAGGTTCCCTTAAAAACCGACAGTCCCGTCAGAGTCGCGCCTTCCGGAATCCAAACCGAGACGAAGATGCATGACAAAAAAATCGCGTTCATCTTACTTGCCTAAATGGAAATGGAAACTTTGTTCATGTTGAAAAGTATGTGGTCGAGGTGGTAGCCCTCGGCTTCAGCGATTTTGGTCAATCCGAGAGTTTTGTTGAATCTGTTGGAATATCCTTCCGGAAATTCCGGAAACTGCAGTATAAACCATTTATTGTCTTTCGCCTCAACCCTTATTATTCTTTGTTCGTATGTGCTTTTGTGAAGATATGTTTTCCCTTTTACAGTGACTCCGAAATCTATAATCCTCACCATAACCGTTGCAAGAAGAGCTCTTTCTTCGACAATCCTCTTTTCAGGCTTGTTTCCGGTGGGCATCATCGGTTTGAGGTCGAAAAGGAAAATTATATCGCCTGCCGGTATCTGATAACTCGAAAATACCCTCAGGGGCGGGTTATCCCATCTGTTCTCGCCTTCCACGACCAGCTCCGAGACTTCGACATCTCCGCCATGGGGAGACCCGTAAAAATTCAAATAATCTTTGTGTCCGATATTTACTCCGTTAAAAAAAAATCCTTTGTCTATAGACCTTACCAGATTCTCATCTATCCATCCGGAAATCTTCGATGTTTTTGTAAGAACCACTGTTTTCCGCAGACCAGGAACGAGCATAGACTCCTCCTTTTTCCTTCAGTTTTTCAAGGATATTATAATCAATATCATAATCGAATTTCAACAAATCTCTTCCGGATATTCCGTGATAATCCGTCCCCGCTGTCATTACCAGTCCGTAATCCCTTGCCTGCCTCGAAAACTCGTTTATCTGCTCGTGCGTGTGGGAAGGGTAATAGACTTCGATTCCGTCAAGCCCGTTGTCTATCAATCTGAACAATATTCTTTCGTAATCGGTTTTCGAAGGATACCCTTCACCCGGATGAGCGAGGCAAGCGACGCCTCCCGCCGAGTGTATTACCTCAATTCCCTCACCGATTCCCAGCCTGTATCTGGGGAGGTAAGCCTTTCTTCCTTTTGCCAGAAATTTCGTGAACGCTTCGTGATAACTCTTGACGAACCCGCCGGATATCATGGCCGCGGCGATATGCAGTCTTCCGAGATTCTCTTTTTTCCCGGATTTTTGCGCCAACTGATCGTAATCGAGAAAAAAACCCTCATTTTCGAGTTTTTTCAGTATTTCTCTGTTCCTTGTTTCTCTCGACGCGGAAATTTTTTCCAATGCCTTTTTCATGGCAATGTTATCCGGATCGAAAAGATAACCGAGGAGGTGGCATGTCGCCTTCTCTCCCGCTTCCAGACTCAACTCAACTCCGCTGATGACTTCAAGAGAATACTCGTCTCCCTTTTTTTTAGCAGGATCAAACCCCTTTATTGTGTCGTGGTCGGTTATCGCTATAGTCTTAAGTCCGCACTTGGAAGCTTTTAACGCGATTTTTTCCGGTTCGTCCTTCCCGTCGGAACACGTAGTGTGTATGTGCAGATTCAGCTTAGAGAGCATTGACTGCCGTCAAATCCTGATTTCGCCTCTGCTTATTTTCCCGATGGTCTGGGCATAGAGTCTATGTTCAGCCTCAAGTATTCTTTTTGCGAGAGCATCCGGCGTGTCATGACTCAACACTTCTACAGGTTCATGCGAGAGAATCTCTCCGGAATCGTATTTTTCATCTACCAAGTGGACAGTCGGGCCTGTATATTTAACGCCGCTTTCAATGATTTTCAGATGGACATTTTCGCCGAACATTCCTTTCCCGCCGAATTCCGGAAGCGGAGCAGGATGAATATTGACAATCCTTCCGCTAAAATCGGAGAGCAGGGGATCCCTGATAAGTTCGTCGTATCCCGCCAAAGAGATAAAATTCACGCCGATAACAGATAAAAGATTCGACATGTGACGATATCTCCATTTCGGATAGTTTTTTTTCGAAAACAAAAACACCGGCAGGCCGCAGTTTCGCGCTGCTTCAATGCCTTTTGCTTCTTCTCTGTTGGACACGACGCACAGAATTCTTCCTCTGATCTCTCCGGAGTCGCAGGCATTTTTTAACGCCAGCATATTCGAACCTCTGCCGGATATCAGGACAGCGATTTTAAGAATCAAGGATTTCCCGCGATTTCAATGCCTGAACATGGACAAAATAGAAAAAAACACCGCGACCGTCGAAACTATGAGCGCGATAATGCTCGCGATAATCGGTTTGATGTCGTTTTTCTGTTTTGCGAGCTCTGATATAAGGCTCTGTTGTTCAAAAAATTTTTTCTTAAGATTTTCCACGTCTCTCGACAAATCGTTTGATCCAAACTTTCTGTTGTCGTCGAACCTGTTATGTTTTTCGTATTTGTCCGATCTATATACTTTTTTGTCCTGATACTGAGAAGTAGACTGTCTGTTTTCGCTGGACTTAAACTTTACGTCGGTCTTTCCGGGATATCTTTTCCTTTCGGGAAACTGACCTTTCCTCGAAAAGCTCTTTTTTTCCTTGTCTTTATTCTCTATTGATATCGAATGTTCCTTTGGCGCTTCTTTTAGGGTTTGATTTTTTACGGTGTTTTCCGCCGCAGGCACTTGCTGCTTATCGTTTATTACACGTTTTTCCGAACCGACACCGTCTTTTTTTTCAGTATTTTCGGTCTTTGCGTAATTTTCAATTTTTACATCCACATCGTGCGCCGAGCCTCTCGATCCGGGCCCTTTTCTCTTTGTCTCATCCATTTTTTGCTCCTTTTCTCACAATGTCGAGGGCGATATCGAGCGATCTGTATGAGTGGGTAAGCTTACCCACGGAAATAAAATCCACTCCAAGGGAAGAAAGAGACTTAATCTTTTTTTCGTCAATTTTCCCCGAGACTTCAACTTCAGATCTGCCGGCGATCATCTTCATCGCCTTTTCGATATCTCTCAGATCCATGTTGTCGAGCATTATCCTGTCCGCGCCCTCTTCAAGCGCGGCAGGTATCTGCTCTATTTTTGACACCTCGACTTCTATAAACTGTCCGGGAAAGCGTCTTTTCGCTTTGGCTATCGCCAGAGCCGCATCATTGTCACAGGAAGCTATATGATTGTCTTTTATAAGAATCATGTCGAAAAGACCAAACCTGTGATTGACGCCTCCTCCTTTAAGCACACTGTATTTCTCTATCTTTCTCTTGCCGGGAAAAGTCTTCCTCGTATCGAGAATTTTTGTTTTTCCTCCGGCTTTTTTAACGAACTTTTCCGTGATAGTGGCTATCCCGGACATTCTCTGAAGATAATTGAGAGCCACCCTTTCACCGGTTAAAATCGCTTTCAGCTTTCCTTCGATTTCTGTTAAAACATCTCCTTTTTTGATTTTATCTCCGTCTTTTTTGCATGCTCCGAAGCGCACGCCTGAATCGAGAACCTTAAAAGTCTCTTTCGCGAATTCCATACCCGCAAGTATTCCCTTTTCGCGGGTTATTATAACCGCCGAAGCGCTGTCGCCGTTTTCAATAAGAGCTTCCGTCGTCAAGTCGCCTTTGCCGACGTCCTCATTGAGCGCGAGTAAAACTTCTTCCCGAATTTCTTCGTCAGTAAAATCTATCAGGAAAGACTCCCCGTCAAATTTTCAGATTATTTCCGAATAAAGGACAGCGCAATTTTTTCCGCGTCTTTTGGCTTCATACATTGCTTTATCAGCAAAAAACAGCAATTCATCTTCATTTTTTACGCCTGGTGTTTTTGAAATTTCAGCGATTCCAAGGCTTATCGTTTTTCTGAAAACTGATTTTTTTGAATTAAATTCAAGGGCAGATATTTTCTTCCTTATTTTCTCAGCTATTTTTCCTGCCTGGATTTCATCAGTGTTCGGAAGAATCATTAAAAATTCCTCCCCTCCAAATCTGCCGGCGGTATCTTCTTTTCTCACTCCGTCGAAAATAACTCCGGCTATCTTTTTGAGGACTTCGTCTCCTATGAGATGGCCGTGCTCATCGTTGCACTTTTTAAAGTCGTCTATATCTAACATTACGCAGGACAGCGGAGATTTTTGCCTTTTTGCCCTGCTGAATTCTTTTATAAGCGAATCCATTACATAAGCTCTGTTGTGGATACCCGTAAGTTTGTCTGTTATCGCCGTCCTGTAAAGTTCCGTGTTCTTTTTTTTCAGCTCTGAATTGAGCATTTCTATTTTTATGTTGATTTTTCTGAGTTCCTCATTTCTCTTTTCGAGCTCAAGCTTCGCGCTTTCAAGTTCTCTGTAAAGGTCTTTTATCTTTTTCAAGTGCCCGAGCTGTATCAGGTTTGTTCCGTCTGACCTTTTTAGCTTTTCAATAATCGCGTCAACAATATTCGAATAAGTTGCAGGTATAGCCTCGAATATCTTTGAAAGCTCATTCGGCTCTATAATGGCAATCTCAGCGCTTGATACCGCGTAAACGCTCGCCGTCGTCGTCTTGTCGTGGCCGAGAACGCCAAGTTCGCCGAAAATATCTCCCTCGTTTCTTGTCGCTATATGAACTTTTTTGCCGCTGGGCATCTCTTTTGTGACTTTTACACTGCCTCTTAAAATAAGAAAAAGATTCCCCGCAGGCGAGTTCTCCTCAATTATCAGTTGGTCCGGCTTGAAATCCTTTAAAAAGATATACTCTTCCGGTATTTTTTTTACCTCTTCGGCTTCGACATTCTTGAATAAACGGTTTGCCGAAAGTTTAGAAACAGTGTTTTTATCCATGCGCCGCCTTTTTATAGCAAAAGCATTCTATATCAAGGAATGTTTTTTTTCAACAACAGATTGCTCGCGGTTGACAAAGACGCAAGAGGACTATAAATACTCCTATGCACGATTTGGTTCCCTTTTTCATAAACCAAAATTACTCTAAAGATGTAAAAGGCGGAAAGTTCAGAGCCGCCGTTCTTTTCGTGGACATAACTGGTTTTACCCAGATGACAAAAAAACTGATGGAAAAAGGGACGGAAGGCATAGAAATATTGACTCTGACAATAAACGATGTGTTTACACCTGCTATTTCCGCTGTTCGGTCTCAAGGAGGATTCGTCTCTGTTTTCGGCGGAGACGCTTTTTATGCTCTGTTTAACTCAGAATCAAGAGGTTTCAGACATAACGCCCTTTATGCCGCTCAGGAGATTACCCGCCTTTTCTCCGAGTTCGGCATAAAAAAAACCGGAGCCGGCATTTTCGAGTTATCTGTAAAAACAGGTCTTTCTTTGGGCGAAATCGAATGGGGTATTGTTCAAAACCCTCATCAAAACATTTACTATTTCAAGGGATATCCCCTCGACTCAGCCTCAAAAGTTCAGAGACTCTGCCCCAGAAATTCAGTCGCAGCAGACAGAGATTTTGTGCTCTCTTTTCGCGACCGGAAAAAATTTATTTCTATAGGAGAAGACGCTTTCACCCCCGCTTTTAAGTCCCAATCCTTGGAAAAACTTCGAATGGATAAGATGCACGATATTGAAGTTCAGAAAAAATTTTTCCCGAAAATTCTTCTCGACGGCTCGGTAAAAGGCGAGTTCAGAGAAGTTGCGAGTGTATTCATATCGTTTGCCGATTCCCCCGGTTTTCGCGAAAACATCTCAAATGTAATAGACATGGTCTCTGAGACAGGCGGGTATTTTAACAGAGTGAGTTACGGCGACAAAGGAGGTTTCATTCTTGTCTTCTACGGAGCTCCAGAGGGGAGAGAACTTCTCTGCGAGAGAGCCTCGAAGATGGCTTTGTCAGTCGCCGCAATACCCCATTTCATGATAAGCGCCGGAATAACTTTCGGAATGTGCTTTTCCGGGTTCACCGGCAGTGAAGAAAGAGCCGAATATACATGCCAGGGGGAAAGAGTCAATCTCGCCGCGAGACTTATGACATTAAAAAAAGACAATCTGCCTCCGGAGCCGAGAATACTGACGGATCAAAGGATCAAGGAAAAACTTTCAAATTCATTCAGTTTCGACTTCGTCTGCGATGCCGCCTTAAAAGGCTTTGACGATCCGGTTCCCGTTTTCTGTCTCAAAGGAGAAAAGAAAAACAAACATATCCTGCAGGGCGAAGCAGTCGGCAGAGAAAGGCAGTTTGAAAAGGCGGCTGAAATTTTCAACAAAACAATCGAAAGCGGGACTTTCGGAGGAATCCTTAAAGTGGAAGGTGAAGCAGGATCCGGAAAAAGCTTTTTCGTGACGGAACTTATCAAAAGACATCAGTCTTTCAATTGGATTTTCATGCCCTGCGACCAGATCTACAGATACTCTTTCAATCCCCTTAAACATTTTCTTAGTTCTTTTTTTGCGTTTGAAAAAGAGGCGTTCGAAAAAGATAAAATTTCATCGGCAAAAGAAAAACTCGTAAAGATTTTTTCCTGTGAAGAATCTTTTGATCCCAGTGAAATTGACAGTATGCTCTTTTTCCTGTGCGAAGCCGCGGGATTGAGATGCGACAATCCGGATTTCACTTCTTTGGACCAGAAAAACAGAAAAGACATGATCCTGCATTATGTAAAGTTGTTGGTTAAAACTCTTTCGAAAAAAAAACCTGCCGCAGTCTTTTTCGACGACTTCCACTGTATAGACGATGACACGCTGGATTTAGCCAAATCTCTCTGCCTTGGCACAGAAAAATATCCTTTAATCTTGTTAATGGCTTCCCGAAGGGCTGAATCCGGTGAAAACGAATTTGAAGATACCCAGGTGTTTAAGATATTACTCGAGCCTTTCAACCGCGAAGATTCTTTCGAACTGGCGAAGAAAAAACTTAAAACTGAAGACGTCCCGTATCCGACACTCGAATTTATCTTCGAAAGGTCAGAGGGAAATCCCTTTTACATCGATCAGACCGTAAGTTTCCTTCTCGAAAACGGATATTTAGATACAGATTTAAGGCTGAGCTCAGATACCTCTTTTATACCTTCGGACATCAGATCCGTAATTATATCGAGGTTCGACCGGTTCGGCAGAGATTTGAAAAATGCCATGATCCGCGCGTCTGTTCTCGGGAGAGAATTTTCCGCAGAAATCCTCGCGAAAATGCTTTCTGCCACAAACATTGAAAAGTCTCTTCGCGAAGGCGAGAATAACGGAGTCTGGACTACGCAGGGAAGAGATTTGTATTCATTCAGCCACGCTCTTATAAGAGATTCAATTTACGAAATGCAGTTAAAGAACGAGCTGAGAAATCTACACCGCGAAGCGGCAAAAACCTATGAAAGCCTGACCAATAATTCAATAGAAAGCAACACGGGCATAATAGCGTTTCATTATGATTTATCGGGAGACAAAGAGAAGGCTCCGGTCTTTCTGAGAAAAGCTCTTCTTCACGCTCAGAAATCCTTTTCAGCTGTGGATTCGCTGAGGTTCTGCGAAGCTCTCGACAAATATCTCCCTCCGGGAAAAGAAAAACTCGAAAACTCAATAAAGAGAATGCGCCTGATCTCCGTCACAGGAAAGCTCGAAAAAGCCGAAGAGATAGCCGAAAAAGTCCTCTCAAAATGTGAAAACGAAGGCGAAAGCAATCTCGCCGCCGAATGTCTTATCAGCCTTTGCGAAATTTCGCTTAAACTTTTCAAAATGGATAAAAATCTCAGATACCTTAAAAAACTCGATACATTGTCTGAAAAGACTGAAGACAAAAAAATTAGGACTGAACTTTTCAAGCTCTACGGATTTTACTGGCACGGCAATGAAGACGAAAAAAAAGCTGTCCAATATTTCGAAAAAGCCCTGAATCTGACAAGAATAACAAAAGACAAAAAAGCCGAGGCAAAATGTCTTTCCGATATTTCTATTTTCTGCGGACGAGAAATAGGTTTGGAAAAAGTTCTCGAATTCCTCTTCGATGCCCTGAAATTAGCTCAGGAAATAGAAGATCTTCGAACTCTGGAGATAATTTTATCAAACATCGGCTTGAGCTACGCTGAAATATACCTCGATATAGAGAACTCATTCATTTACTATCAGAAAGGCATCGAGATTTGCCGCAGGACAGGGAATAAATCAGCCCTGATGAATAATCTGAATAATTTAGCGACCATCTATCAGGCAAAAGGCGACCAAAAAACAGCCGAGGAGCTTTTGAAGACTTCTCGTGATATGGCCGTCGAAATGGGTTATAAATTGGCATCGGCAAACGCCTACTGTAATCTTTCGGTGTTTTACAGAAATCAAAAAAAACTCATAAACGCCCTTGACTGCATACAAAGAGCTGAAAAAATCATAGAAAACACGCCGTTGAAAGAATATTTACTGGCAGTGAAAAAGGACAGGTTCGAGACTTACGTCTATATGAAAGACGCTCTGATGGCGAGAAATACTTTAGATGAGATAAATTCACTTCACAGGGATATAAATGAAGGGAAAAACCCTTCTGATTTCGTCTTCAACGAACTTAGAGTGAGTTTTCTCCAAACAGAGGATAAGAAATTACTGGCTGAGATGGAAAAAGAGGCGGAAAAAATATCCCTGAAATCTCAGAAAGCATACACTCATTATGTTATCTGGAAGACATCCGGTTCCGCTGAAAATGCCGAAATTTCCCTCAATCTTTACAGGGAGCTCATTGAGGAACCGATAAACGATTTCAAGGACATCTACTGGGTTATAAGAAAAAACGAACTCAAGGATTACATCAGCAGAGGGCGGGAATCCTGAAAGTGAAGATGCTCCCCTCGTTTGTTTTTGAAAACACGCCTATCTCTCCGCCGTGAAGCTCTATTAGTCTTTTGACTATGGAAAGCCCCAGTCCTGTTGTCTGTTCACCTTCCGTTCCCTCTCTTTTTGCCTCAGTGAATTTGTCGAAAATTTTTAGTTTCATTTCTTCCGGGATTCCAATTCCGCTGTCTTCCACGGAAACGACGGCGTATAGGATATCGCCCGACAATTCCCTTTTGTGAGTTATTGAAATTCTGCCGCCTTTTGGAGTGAATTTAAGGGCGTTCGAAAAAAGATTCTGCATTATCTGCCAGAATCTGTTGAAATCAACCATGCAACAGCAGTTCCCCCCTTCGTTGTTCCATTTGAAATCCACGCCTTTTTTTTCTGAAAGCCTCCTGAAATCGCCGGCAAATCCAGAGATGAGATCGACTATGTTCATCTCAGCAAGTTCGAGCCTGAAATCTTCACTCTCGATTTTGTTTATCTCGAGAATGTCTTCGACGAGGACGAGAGCCCTTTGCACATAATGTTTTATGACCTCAAGAGTCTCCTCGGCTTCATGGTTCAGCTTCTGCAGATGCGATAACATCTGGGACAACGGTATAATCGAACCTATCGTCCCCTTCAGGTCGTGTGAAACAACTCTCATTATCGCGTCTTTGGACTTGTTAAGCTCCGTCAGTTCTTCGTTTTTTTCGGCAAGTTCGACGTTCTGTTTTTCTATCATCATATTCGCGCCGGCAAGTTCTTCGTTTTTCATCCTGTAAATTTCAGTTTCTCTTTCTCTTAGCTTGACCTCGAAACGGGCGTCCATTTCTGCGATTCTCGATGTTTTTTCTTCATTGAAAATAACGTCCATCTTCTCGGCGTATATCCGGCTGAAATAAAGAGCTTTCTGATAGTCTTCTTTTTCTTCGTATAGCTCTGATAAAGTTCTTGCGGCGTTCATCTGACCTAAATTATTGTCCGTCGAGAAATATATTTCAAAAGCCTCCTGGACATATTCAAGGGATTTCTCCGTATCTCCTTTATCTTTCATTATAAGTCCAAAGTTGAAAAGAGGAGGGGCTTCGCCGTTTCTGTCTCCTAATTCACGCTTCAAGGCAATGGCTTTTTCGTAATACGAAAGGGCTTCCTCCAGAGCTCCTGTCTCCCTGTAAACCTCGCCGATGTTGTTCAGTATAAAAGACAATGACCTTTTGTTTCCGGCGCTTTCGGCGGCATTTTTTGCCCTTTCCAGATATTCGAGGCTTTTTGCGAAGTCTCCTAAACGCCTGTAGACGTTCGCGATATTGTTACAGCTCTGCTGTATAAACTTCTGCAGGCCTTCCTTTTCCCGTATTTCGAGAGATTTTTTCATATAGAAAAGTGCTTTTTCGGTTAGGTTCATTTTGGCAAATACAACTCCCATGCCTTCGTATGAACTCGTAAGCCTGTCCGGGTCTGTCTCTGATGACGCCACTTTCTGAAAATATTCTATCGCCTTTTCGAAGTCGGACATGTGAAAACACAAAAACCCCAAGCGGAGGAGGGCTTTGTTTTTAAGATCTTCTATTCTGCTTTTTTCGCATATCTCCAGCGCTGTCAAAGCGCAGTTGAATGAAGGGACAGTTTCCGTGGCGTCAAAAAATTCTTTTGCTTTTTTAATGAGAAAGGAGGCTTTTTCTCTATCAGTCGAAAGGGCGTCCGCCTGAGCGAAAACAATTTCAGTTTTATCGGCCATAAAACTCCCTCCGATTTTCTGACAATATTCTAATTCAGATTTTTCGATTTTGAAAGCTGTATTTAGATTTAAGGTATTTAGTAGATAGCCCAAGCTTAAAAATTTAAGAAAAAAAGGGGGCAAAAGCCCCCTTTTCAAACAATTCCATTGGAATAGTTTTCTTTTAATTTTATCTGACGAGATTTACCTTCAAAGACCTCTCTGTTCCGTTTACAGTCGCTCTGAGGAAATAGAGTCCGGAAGAAAGATCTTCGGAGTTGAATCCGAGACTGTGGTTTCCGGCTGAAAGCTTTCCGGAGAAGAGAGTCCTGACGTTTCTTCCCGAGACGTCGAACAGTGATATCGTTACGTCGGATTGGGATACAAGCGAAAGATTGTAGAGGGATGCCGACGTCACAAAAGTCGGACATGCGAGTCTGAACTGAGAAGGAACGCTGACGCCTATTTCGTCAACTCCCACGGAAGTCCACGTGCCGTGTGCGATGACCCACACTTCCTGAATTCCCGCGTCTCTTGAAGGAGCCCATGATCCTGTGAATTCGTAAGCTCTTCTGCTGACGGCTCCCGGTGGAACTGCATTAGTTCCTGTCGAGAAAGTGGCGTTCGTCACCGTAATGGCGCCGACGTAAAACGCGCCTTCGGTTATGGTTATGGCAGGGTTTACGGGTATGTTGAACCAAAATCCGGCATTTCCAGCGTTGACCGTCGTCCTAAAAGAGAAAAGAACAGTCCCGGGACCGCCATCCGTTCCGTCGTCGTCCATAACAACAAAATCCACGCTTCCTGCTGTCGTGACTGTCGCAGGGTAGAAGCCTATCGAGTCAAGAGTGAATGGATAGTTCGGAGGAACAAACATGTTGCCGTATCCGGACGAATCGCCGTTCCAGGAAGAACCTGTAGCGGGTTCTGTGAAATAGCCGAGCCAGGAAGGTGCGGCTTTTGCCTGCAGTCTAAATGTTATCGAATCATTGGCGGGGGTCATATCGCCCGTCAAGTATGTCCTGACCTGAACTCTGTATGTAGTATCCACATCGGGAACAGAAAAAATATCAAAAGTACACGTATCTACATCTCCGGGGTTGAGCGTGTTGTTTATTGTGATCGTGTCGGCAAAAACAATAGGAGCTCCGGACTTGTAATACATTCTTAAAATAACATTGAAAGTGCTCTCGGGCTGGTTTCCGAAATTTTTTATTTCAGCGACAGGTGTAAAATCAGCGCCTCTGTCTATAAAAATTCCGCCGGAAAGAGGATTGTCAACCCAGGAAACTCCGACGTCATGGACTGCCAGTGTTGTGGATTCCGGGGGAATATAGACCACAGCCATTCCATCTTCAGGTCTTGCCGCTCCGGCGCCAGCGACCCCGTTTCTGAAATACTGAAGACCTATGGACTTCGTGATGTTCTGAATTCCGACCACATCAGCCTCGCCGCTGTGGTTGTAGGTTCCGTTCTGAGGACCGTATTGCATGGTTATACAACTGTCGGCTTTTGTCAGAATGACCTGAAACGTGTGGTATGTGTTGGCAACATCCCATTCCTTGACGCTGTCGTATGTGACTATGAAGGTGTCGAGAGTAGGCGAGGTGTAGTAATAACAGCTTCCGTAAGCCGCCCCTGGAGAAAAATCGAGGTCTCCGGTGTAAATCGCTATAAGGTCAGGCGGAGCCAGAGTGCTGGGAATATTCTGGAAAGGATGCGCGAAATTCTGATTGCTCGAAAAAGATATGTAGCCGTTCGAGCCTACATAGACCTGATCCACTGTATACCAGTAGTAGGGAAAGTCAAAACCGATTGGAAATGGACCCAAGACATTATCGTCCATAAGACCCGTGACCTGAGTTCCAATTGTCGAAATGTCTATCCAGTTGAAAGTCGGACCGCCCGGATCACCGGATTTGACATAGACATATCCGTAGGCGTCGGGTGTTCCCGAATCGGGGGAGAACAGGTTCATCTGGGGAGAACTGAAACTTCCCGTCCAGGGCATCGCCGTCATCGCCGCGGCCGCGAAAAACGCAACCACTAATAGCATTCTCTTCATAAAACACTCCTTTCCTTTTTAATTAAAGGATAAAAATAAATTAAATACAATAGCTGAAGATATGTCAAGGATGTTGTTTTTCTTAATTTACATAATGATTTTACTAAAAAGCTTGCTGTTGAGACTATGTCTTCAGTTCTTTCTTCTTCGCGGCGGGGAAGAGGACGTTGTTTAGGATAAGCCTGTAGCCGGGGGAATTCGGGAAAAGAGAAAGATCCGTCGGCATATCGCCGACGTAATGGGCGAAATCCTCAGGGTCGTGTCCTCCGAGATAGGTGAAACTGCCCTGGCCCAGATTGCCGCAGAGATATTTCACCTCGTCTGCGCCGGGGACATCGCCGAGAACTGTTATCTCTGGCCTGACGCACAAGCGCCTGAAACCCGTGCACTGACCCAGAAACTCCCTGACTGTCCCCGTGTGGTTCTGGACAAGCATTGAAGGGACGGGGTCTTCCTTGGCGCTGAACTCGTATAGTCTGAAAAAGACATTTTCGCCCCTGAGATGAGCCTCTTGCGAGATGTCAATTGTTGAGTGTTCGTATATGTTCGGATCTGTGATTATTTCGAAATCCGTGAAAGCGGGTGAAAGGGAAAGATCTATCTCATCGGTTCCGACGGGATCCCCGTCGAAAGGCACGGCTGCTATGTCCCTGCCGTAAGCGGCGATAGCTATTTCCCATGTGTCAGTGGCAGAGCACATGGCAAAGAGATACCCGCCGTTTTCCACGTATTCGTATAGCTTTCTTGCGACTTCGTGCTTGAGTTTCCAGACCTTGTCAAATCCGAGAAGCCTTGCCGTTTCCTCGTTGAGGCGAACCTGATCTTTATACCACTGAGTGTTGGAGTAGGAAGCCCAGAACTTGCCGTATTGGCCGGTGAAATCCTCGTGGTGGAGGTGGACCCATTCATAATCGGAGAGCTTGCCTTCCATAACTTCAGCGTCCCATATCCTGTCGTATCTTATGCCGGCGTATTCGAGAACCAAAACCACGGCATCGTCCCAGGGCTGAGCCGTCGGGGTCTGATAGACAGCTACTTTCGGAGCTTTGTGAAGCAGGATGACGTCGGCGTTCCTGCTTTCTATCTCGGATTTTATGAGAGCTTCTTTTTCAGGAGATATCAAGGAATAACATACCCCTGATATTTTCAGGTCTTCCTCTATCCCGGGGTTGTCTTCCAAAATAAAACTTCCGCCTCTGTAGTTTATAAGCCATTCAACTTCGAGTCCCACTTCAAGAGACCTGTATGCGACTCCGTATGCCTTGAGGTGATTTGTCTGTGACATGTCCATGGGGACAAAAATCCTCAGAGTCAATGCAAAAAAAATCGTGATGAAATTCAATCTGTTTTCCTTTTTTTGGACTCAATTATTCTTTTCGCCAAAAAAATTCCTTCTTCGAGGCTGTCGAAATCGCCGTCGAGCTGGGCTTCGTAGAGGCCTTTAAGGACCTCTCCCATGAAAGGTGAAGGTTCTATTCCGAGTTTTACAAGATGCCTGCCCATCACAAGCGGTTTGAGTTGTTCCTCCTCAATTTTCATGTCATCAAGGGTTTTATCGAGCCAAAAAATTTCTTCCGATTCGCCGAAGGCCTGACCTCTGCCGAATTTGTCCGCCATGAAAAGAGATTTCAGAAGTTCAAGTTCAGTCCCGACGAAAAGCCGCCTCAACGCGCCTTTGGTTACTATATCTCGCGATTTCCATAAATCGTATATACGGTGGTGAGATGCGACGAGAGAGGACACCCTTTCCGTGACGGATTTCGGAGCCTTCCATCTGGAGAGGACTTTTTTTGCTATTTTAGCACCCGCAGGCTGATGCCCCGGGGAAACCAGTCTGCCGGCTTTTCTGCCTTCTACCGCCTGTTTTGTAGAAACCGTTTTGCCTATGTCGTGAAAGAGAACTGACAGCATGAAGACGAGTTTATCTTCTTCGGAAAAAATATTTTCTCTGATTGAGGCGGCGACATCGAGAGACAGGACAGTGTGAAGAAAAACACTGCCCTCAGGATGCCATATTATGTCCTGAGCGCATTCTACCATTGAAGATATCTCGGGCTCTGACGATAGCAGAAAAAGCGTGTGAGCGGCGAGAAAACCTTTTCCAGGGAAATCTCCTTCGACGAGCATTTTTTTTATTTCCGCAAAAATTCTCTCGTTTGGCAGGCTCGAAGTGTCTATACTTCTGCATAACTCTACTGTATTTCTCTCTAACGGAAAACCGAGCGACGCCGTAAACCTCATCGCCCTGTATGCCCTCAGAGGGTCTTCGTCGAAATGTTTGGCGTCGCAAGCTCTGATTATTCCGGTTTTCATGTCCTTGACTCCGCCGAGAGGATCTATTATTTCGCCGGTCAGCGCGTCTTTCAGGACACTGTTCACGGTGAAGTCTCTTCTTCTGCAGGCTTCGTAAAAAGAAAGCCCGGGATCAGCTTTCACCTCAAAACCTCTGTGCCCCGCGCCAATTCTCCTGTCCTCTCTCGGCAGAGATACTTCAAGGCCGCCGATTCTGTAAACGGCGAAAGATTTTCCCGTCAAGTCAACTTTTCCGAACTTTTTCAGCTTCTTTTCGAGGTCTTCGGACGACAGACCGTAAACTTCGGCGTCTATATCTTCATTTTTTCTCTTCCTGCCGATTATGACATCGCGGACAGTTCCTCCTACCTCGAAAAGTCTTCCTCCGGATTCTTTTACATCCAAAGCGATTTTCTGAAGAAGAATTTTTGTCTCCCGGGATTTATCTGTCAAAAAAACCTTCCCCCTCCGGGCATCTGCATGGATTATCGTTGCAGGACGGGCATTTGCCTACATACCTGAAAACGGCTTTTTCAACATCCACATCAGCGAGATTTGCCATTGTCATCAGCCATGCCAAGACATCTGCGAATTCGTTTTCGCAGTCACTGAGCTTTTTTTTTCTCAACGCCTGTGAAAGTTCTCCGACTTCCTCCACAAAATGGTTGAAACTTTTTGAGATTCCTCTTCTTTTGTCCCTTTCTCCGAATAGAATTCGTATATTCTCCTGAAACTCCTTCACAGTCATGCATTGTCCCCTTTTAAAAACTAAATATAGTATTTTGCATAATACCATTTCCCTTGATTGCTGAAAAATTATATTATATCTCTTAATGCGAAAAAGCGTCTTTTAATTGGATTAATTTTAGCATGATAAAATCCGTCAAAGAAATATTGGGTCAGACTTTTCTGACTCGTGAAGCCTGGATATTCTGGGCTTCTTCCTACATCATACTTACCCTGATGTATAGATCCGCCCCTTACTGGAGCTCTCTCGTCCTCAATTACGTCTATTCGACTTTTCTTTTTCTGCTATTGCCCATTGCTGTAGTCTCTTTCCCAAACGAAAAAAAACCGGGTAAACTCATCTTCTGGTTCGCGGCTCTTTTTTTCTCGCTTGCTCCGCTTCTCGCGGCAGAATTTTTTCCGGGAGCAAGAGACTCCCTGTTCCCGCCTTACTCGCCTGCAACAGGGCCTCTCAACGGCCTTGCCGCCGGTATAGCATTCACGGCGCCGTGCGCCTTGATAGTATTCGCTTATTGTCTGTATTCCGGTTTCAGCCTTCGTTCAATAGGTTTGGGGACCGGAAAATGGAAATTCTGGCTCCCGCTCGTTTCGGTATTGACTCTGATAATGACTCCTCTGCTCTGGTATTTTTCGAAAAAGCCGGACTTTATTGCCACCTATCCTCTCTTTCGCCACATGATAAAAAACACAGGGGACTTCTGGGCCATAGATATTTCCTGGTTCTACTATCTGTATGTATGGGAGTTTTTTTTCAGAGGATTCATGCTTTTTTCTCTCGCCAAAAAAACAGGCCCCGCGAGGGCAATTTTCATTCAATCCATTGTTTTCGCTTTCGCCCATCTCGGGAAACCGGAAATTGAAGTATATTCTTCGATGATAGGGGGAGTTCTCGTCGGAATCCTCTCATATTTATCCGGTTCAGTCCTTCCCGGAGCTCTCATTCATTGGCTTATAGCCTTAATAATGGATGTATTCGTGTTTTTCTTTAATTGATCTGCCGATTTGATAAAGCTTGGAATAAGTGATATAAATTTATAAAAAAGGAGCAGTAATGATAGAATATGCAATTTCATCTCACGCCGATGAGATACTCTCCATGCTCGAGAAATTTGTCGGTGATCACAACTTCGTGGAAGGCATGACGATAGCCGATAAAGACGGCCTCTCTATTGTCAGCTATTTCCATTCAGAATCCCAGGAAGAGATATTGGCTGCGATTTCTCCTGTAATAATAAAAGATTTGTCTTCTCTTCCCCTCGGAGAGTTAAGATATCTGATCGCGATGGGGAAAGACGCATTCGCGGTAGTAAAACCTCTGGATTCGCAGACATTCCTTTCCATGTTCTCTCAGCTTGATGTATGGAACGGACTCATGGGCCAAAAAGACATAATCACAGATTTCGAGATACTGACCGCTCAGCTCATGCGGCTGGGAAACAAAAATGAATCCTAAAAAATATCTTTTTTTACAGGTTCTATCCCTTCTCTTCTTTCAGAACTTGTCCGCGCAGTATTTCGGTCAGAACAAACTGCAATACAGGAGCTTCGACTGGAAAGTAACCCAGACCGAGCACTTCAAGATTTATTACTACCAGGGAATGGACGAAATCGCTTTTTTTGCCTGTCAGGTGGCCGAAGACGCGTATTCTTCATTATCTGTGAATTTCAACCACGATTTTAATCAAAAAATTCCCGTTCTCATATACAGGAGTCCGAACGACTTTTCTCAGACCAACGTTATTCTCGATTTGATTTCCGAATCCGTCGGCGGTTTCACCGAATTCCTTAAAAACAGAGTTGTAGTTCCTTTTAACGGTTCTTATTCCGACTTCAGGCATGTCCTCGCTCACGAGATAACTCACGCCTTCCAAAGCGACGTCCTCTACGGACAGTCGAATATTTTTCTTAAAATCTATTCCATGGATATTCCCCTTTGGTGGTTTGAAGGCTCAGCCGAATTCGAGTCAAACGGATGGAATTCAGAAGCGTATATGTATATCAGGGACCTCGTTTTCTCGAACAAGCTCGTCAGCCTCGAAGAGCTTGATTACTACGGCGGATACATAATATACAAAGAAGGCCAGTCCGTGATGTATTTCATAGCCGAGAAATACGGAAGGCAGAAAATCGGGGAGATATTCCACAATATAAAAATCACGGGCTCTCTGAGAAAAGCTGTCCAGAAGACCTTGAACATAGAATACGAAGAGTTCAGCGAGGAATGGACAAAGTTTTTATATTCGCTATACTGGCCTGATTACAACGAATACGCCGATATTGACGGCTATTCTGTCAGGCTGACAGACACGAAAAACCTCTACAACCACATAAACCTTTCCCCGATAATTTCTCCCGACGGCCTCGAAGTCGTTTTCATAAGCGATGCCGGCGTTTACATAGACATCCTCAAGATGTCCGCTCTTTCCGGAAAAATCGAAAAAAAACTCGTAGGAGGGCAGAGAACGCCCCAGTTCGAAGGGCTTCACCTTCTGACGAGCCACGCTTCGTGGTCCCCTGACGGCGAAAAAATAATAATTTCTTCACTTAGCGAGGGCAGAGACCTTTTCTGGATACTCGATGCCGGTTCCGGCAGAACTCTGAAAAAGCTCGACTTCGATCTTGACATAGTCCGCTCTCCTTACTGGTCAAAAGAGGACATTATATATTTCGTCGGAACAGCTGACGGCAGGACAGACATATATTCATCAGACCCCGATGGAGTTTTTCTCCGCAAGATAACCGATGACGTATTCGACGACAGAGATCCATTCGTCTCTTCGGACGGAAAGTATCTCTATTGGTGCAGTGACAGGAATGAAGGCGAACATTGGGAATACGGCAGTTATTCTGTTTTCCAGATGAATCTCGAAGACGGTTCGGTGCGGGAACTCACTCCGAGAAATCAATCCATTTCAAATCCTTACATCCTGCCTTCAGACGAAGACGGTAAAGAACACCTTCTTTTTCTCGCCTCATACACTCCCGGCAACAACCTTTTCTCCTGCGATCTCGAAACGGGTGAGATAACCCAACTCACCAATCTGCCCGGAGAGATTCAGAGTTTTTCCATGGATTCAAAATCGAGCAGAATGGTTTTGAGCGTTTACACATCAGGAAAATGGGACATTTTCACGGTTCAAAACCCTCTCGAATCTCTCGACACTTTCGATTTCACCTTCGACAGCTCGAAATACATCGAGGTCTATTCCACGGTCCAAAAACCCGGAGATTCTCTTTCATGGATGAAACCGGGCATAGAGATAAGCGCCGACTGGGGGCAGGCATCAATGGCATATTCGAGCCTATACGGCTTTGCCGGGCTTCTTACGATCGCGCTCAGCGATTTTATGGGCGATCACAGGTTTCTTATACAGACAGACCTCGCTCAGGACATATTGAAGTCGAATTTCAACATAATCTATTTTTATCTTCCCAAGAGATGGGACGCCGGTTTCGGCATTTATCAGCAGAGTTTCGCATACTGGTATAAAAGGGACACGATAAACGTGGACAAATATCTCGGCGGTGAGTTGCTATTTTTGTATCCTCTTAACAGATTTCAGAGGTTCGATATAATGCTGGACGTCTATCAGATAGAACGCAAAAATTATTTCTACGACTCTTTCAGGGATGAGGTATTTTTCGCCAGAGAGACCTCCGAGGTCTTTTTGGCGCCTTCTCTCTATTATGTCTTCGACAACTCATTGTGGGGATACACTTCCCCTTTCCTCGGAACGAGAATGCGATTTGGGGGAGGACTGGCTCAGAGGATTTCCACGAATTCGAGGTATCACTGGGGAAGTTTTGACTTGAGAAAATACTGGCGCGTCACGCCCCGAAGCAACATAGCCTTCAGACTGTATCTCGCGGGCATAAGAGGCACAGACCCGCCGAACCTTTATCTCGGCGGATACAACAATCTGAGAGGATACGAAATAAATGAATTCAGCGGATTTAACACCGGGTTTTTCTCTCTCGAAGCGAGGTTTCCTTTCATTGATTATCTGAACGTGATATTTCCTCTGCCTGTTTTTTTGGGCGGGATAAGGGGATGCCTGTTCGTGGACGCCGGCGGGACTGCGAAGGAGATTAAAGAATTTAATGTTTTTTCCGACGATCCTGAAAGGGGTTTCGGGCTCGAAGACTTGAAGATGGACGTCGGGTGCGGGATTCGCATGTTTTTCATGACGGCTGTCCTGAAGCTCGATTTCGCCGTTCCGACCGATTTAAGGGACTTGAACAACAGGACCAAGATATATTTTTCCATCGGGGAAGATTTCTGACAAAAAGACTTTTCGAAAAACATTCGCATTGGCTGTATCTGCTTCCGGCTCTGTCGGTTCTCGTGGTCTTCAAACTTTTTCCCATCCTGCTCTCGCTGATTGTCAGTTTTTTCAAATGGAATATGGCAGGTCCGAATACTTTCATTTCATTCGGCAACTACCTGAATGTTTTGACTGATTCTCTCTTCTGGAATGCTTTTCTTAACACTTTATACTACACCGTTTTCAGCCTTCCTTTCTCAATAGGCCTTTCCATGTTTTTCGCCGTAATGCTCAACTCTGTAACAAAAGGCAGGACTTTTTTCAGGGTTATTTACTACCTGCCCGTAATAACTTCCATAGTCGCCGTATCGGTCATCTGGAAATGGATCTATCACCCCAGAGTCGGCTTGATAAATTCCTTTCTTTCGCTTATAAACATTGCCGGGCCGGAATGGCTCGGAGAATACAGAGGTATTTTTGAAATTCTGTCGGGTAAAAACCTGCCCTATCTTTTTAGAGGCCCTTCCCTTGCCCTTTTGAGCCTTGCCGCAATGTCAGTCTGGAAAAGTTTGGGATACGACGTTTTGATTTTTCTAGCCGGTCTCCAGAGCATTCCGCAGACTTATTATGAAGCGGCGAAACTCGACGGCGCGGGTTCATGGAAGACCTTCAGGCACATTACTTTGCCCTTATTGTCTCCGACGACTTTTTACGTTTTCATTATGTCCACGATCGCCTCCTTTCAAGTCTTCGCTCCGGTATGGCTGATGACCGGTCCTCCGGCGGGAGGCCCTCTCGACAGCACCAACGTCGTCGTGTTTTATCTATACGAGAAAGCTTTTCAGTTTTTCAAGTTCGGAGCGGCGAGCGCCACAGCGTTCATTCTTTTTTCAGTTCTCCTCTTTTTGACTGCGATTCAGAAAAGATACTCTGAAAGGAAGGTCTTCTACGGTTAAAAGTAAAAAGATACTCATCTACGCGGTTTTGTCCGCGGGGGCAATCGCGATGATCATGCCTTTTTACTGGATGGTCGCGACCGCTTTCAAAACTCCTTCGGAGGCGATTTCCGTTCCTCCGACGTGGATTCCGTCCGAATGGACCTTTTCTAATTTCGCCGAGGCATGGTCAAAAGTTCCGTGGCTGAGATACTTTTTTAATACAGCTTTGGTCGCTGTTTTCATACTCGCCGGAAATCTTTTGACGTCAATTCTGGCGGGATTCGCTTTTTCCAACTTTGATTTTAAGGGAAAAGAAAAAGTATTTCTGCTCTTCCTTGCTACGATGATGATTCCGATGCCGGTTTACATAATACCGGGATATCTGATCCTCACATACTTGAACTGGATAGACACATATGCGGCGCTTATAGTTCCCTGGACTGTGAGTGTTTTTTCGGTTTTTCTTGTCCGACAGCACATGAAGACCATTCCTCGTGAACTCTGGGATGCCGCAAGAATTGACGGATGCGGCAAGTTCGGATACCTTTGGAGAATTGTAGTTCCTCTGATAAAACCCGCTCTCGCGACAGTTTCCATTTTTTCAGTAGTCAGTTCATGGAACAGTTTTCTATGGCCTCTCGTTGTCACGAACTCAAAGCACTTAAGGCCGATTCAGGTGGGGCTCGCCTATTTCACCCAGGAACAGAGCACTGATTACACTCTTCTTTCCGCCGCGGCGACTTTCACCGCCCTTCCCCTCATAGTTCTTTTTCTTTTCGCCCAGAAGAGGATAATAAACAGTTTCGCCAGATCAGGCCTGAAAGATTGAAAAAAAAACTCTTCTTCCTTTACTCTCTCGCCGCTTTGTCTTGTTCTAACGGACACAGGGGGAAGGTCACAGTCACATTCTGGCACGCCATGGGGGGAAGACTCGGGACTGTTCTCGACAGTCTTGTGGAGGATTTCAACGGAAAACATTCCGAGATAAGAATCGTCTCTTCATCCGTCGGAAATTACGGCGCGCTTGCCCAGAAGCTCATGGCTTCAGTCATGGCAGGTAAACCTCCGGTTATGGCGCAGAGTTACGAATCATGGACGGATCAATTCCGAAGGGCAGGAGCCATTGTCCCGCTTAACGCTTTCGTCGAATCCGATGCGGGTTATTCCCAAGAAGAAATCGAAGATTTTTTCAAGCCTGTCTGGGAAAACAACTACTGGGGAGACACTATTTGGAGTATGCCGTTCAATAAAAGCCTCGGCGTTCTCTTCTACAACGCGGATTTTTTCGATTCTGCAGGCATTGACTTTCCTTCCACGTGGGAAGAAATGGTCTCAGTGTGTTCGCTTTTCCCCCCGGGGGGAAATTTTTATTATGCTTTCGCACTGCCTTCGAATACATGGTTTTTTGAAACAGCCCTTTTTCAGAGAAAAGGCAGACTCTTGGACGATGTCACGGGAGAGGTGTATTTCGACGACAGCGTCTCCGCGGAACTTCTGACAGAACTTGTTTTTCTTCTCGAATCGGGAATCTGCCGCTTGGGGACCGGCTACGAGGGACAAGATGAATTCGTCACCGGAAATATTCTGATTTCATGGGGCAGTGTCGTATCCTATTCATTCATGGCAAAAAAGAACCCTCCGTTCAGGATAGGAGTCTCCACCCTGCCCGCTCCTTCATGGGGAGAGGACGTCAGCGTCATATCGGGAACGAACATTGTTATTTTTTCAAGGTCATCTCCTGAAGAGCAGGTCGCCGCATGGGAGTTCATCAAATGGTTCAATTCTCCCGAAGTCCAGGCGGCTTGGTCTGCCAGCACCGGTTACATTCCGACTCGGAAAAGCTCTCTTGACACCCAAATTATGAAATCTTACATGTCCGGAATCCGCGGGCTCGAAGAAGTTTATCCTAAAATGTCCGATGCGTTGACAGAGCCGAAAACCGGAGCCTGGTTTGCAGGTAGAATATACCTCTCCAGATCAATCGAATACGCCCTAAGAGGGGTCGTTTCGCCCGAAAAAAGCCTCCGAATCGGCGCTGATAAACTAAGACACGACCTCCGGGAAGATTTTTAACTGTTTCGTTTTACCAGAGACCAAATAATGATATAATCTTTCTCTCTGCGAGAGTGGCGGAACCGGCAGACGCGCTGGACTTAGGATCCAGTCCTAATAGGGTAGGGGTTCGACTCCCCTCTCTCGCAATACGATCAAACACAGCGTATTTAGAACTTGGAGGAAATGTTGAAAGTGACAATCGAAAAGATATCGCCTGTTAAAAGAAATCTTTTGATAGAAGAATCATCTGAAGTTATAGACAAAGAAGAGAAGAAGATAATCTCTGAAATTGCATCCACTCACAGATTCCCCGGATTCAGAAAAGGCAAAGTCCCTTATTCCATTGTCAGAAAGGTATTCGGCGATGACATAGCCGAAACCAGCCTGAACAGCGCAATAGAAAATCTTTCAAGAAAAGCGGTGGAACAGGAAAAACTCGTCCCCATAGGCGGGATCGAGGAAAAAAACGTCAAGATTGAAAACGGAATGCTCAGTTTTACGATTACATTCGAGGTTCAGCCTGAAATAGAGGATTATCCTCTCGAAACTCTCGAGGTCGAAAAACCCGTCTATTCCGTGACAGAAAATCTCGTAAACGAGAGACTCGGCCTTATCAGGGAAAGATGTTCTTTTCTCACGACAGTCGAAAGAAGTTCAGTGAGAGGAGATTTTATTCAATGTGATATTTCTGCTCTCGACGAAAACGGCGGAGAAATTCCGGAAATTTCCTTCAAAGACAGGATGATAAGCATTGAAGATGATTATTTCTGGAAAGGTTTTCCTGAAAACATGATTGGCAGGAATAAAAACGACGCTTTTTCTTTTTCTTTCAAAATACCAGAAGATGACCCTAAATTCGGGGGGAAAAACATTCTTTTCGATGTGGTGATAAAAGAGATAAAAGAAAAGACCGTCCCCGAATTGGACGATGACCTCGCGAAAGAATTCAACTACGGCGACGTGAAAGAAATGAAAACCGAAGTAGAAAAAAAACTCCAAGAAGAACTAAAAGTGAAAAGCGATGAGGAATTCTATAACAATGTCCTCCGGTCTCTTGAAGACTCATATGTTTTTGAAGTCCCTTCAGCCGTCATAGATAAGGAAACCGAAGACATGCTCGACTTGCTGACTCAAAAACTCAAAATAGAAAAAAACAGGGAAAACCTGAAATCAGAAATTTCTGAAACGGCTAAAAAAAGAGCAAAGGGCAACATGATTCTCGATCATCTATCCCAGAAACTCGGCGTCGAGATATCTGATGAAGAACTGAGAGAGGATCTTTTAATGGAGATATCAAACGAAGTCGGATACGACAAACTCAGCAGACCCGCAATTAAAAACAAGCTTAATGACTCTGAGTTCGTAAGAAGGGTGTATTTAAAAATCAGACGCACAAAAACTTTCGAAAAAATCATCCAAATCATAACCGTCAAGGAGGTTCGGGGAAATGAACCGGAATGAGCCTAAATCCTATGTCGTTCCTCTAGTTATTGAAAGAACATCAAGAGGGGAACAGGCATACGACATATATTCTCGTCTTCTTAAGGACAGAATTATATTTATCGGGTCGCCTATAGACGACAATGTTGCAAACGCGGTAGTAGCACAGCTTTTATTTCTCGAAGCCGACGACCCGGAAAAGGACATAAATCTTTACATAAATTCACCGGGCGGAAACATCACTTCGGGGCTGGCTATTTACGATACTATGAGGTTCATTAAGCCGGATATTTCAACAACCTGCCTCGGGCAAGCGACAAGCATGGCAGCTGTTCTTCTTTCGACAGGAAAGAGAGGAAAGAGATTCGCTCTCCCTCATTCGAGAATCATGATTCATCAGCCTTGGGGCGGTGTTCAGGGACAGGCAATAGACATAGAAATCGAAGCCAGGGAGATTCTTAAGATGAGAAAAGAACTCGAGAAAATTCTTTCCTACCATACCGGAAAGACTATAGAGAAAATCTCCGCAGATTCAGACAGAAATTTCTGGATGAACGCCGACGAAGCAAAAGAATACGGCATTGTCGATGAAGTCATACTCTCAAGATCCAAAGAATCACAGGAAAAAAACGGATCCGATGATGAAAAAGAAAATTAAGGACGATTTCGGCAAGACCTGCTCTTTCTGCGGTTCAAAGGAAAATATCGGCAATTATCTTGTCCACGGCAAGAACTCCTATATATGCGTTAACTGCGTGAAATTGCTGTATGAATCCATATTCAAATCTCAGGAAAAAATCCTTCCTTTCTCCTCCGGAGCTTTCGACCTTCCACTGCCCAGCGAGATAAAAGCTCAGCTCGACGAATATGTTATAGGTCAGAATTACGCCAAGAAAGTAATATCCGTCGCCGTTTATAATCACTACAAGAGGATTATCAGCTCCATGCGCGAGAGTGATGTGGAGATTGAAAAAAGCAACATAATTTTAATCGGACCGACAGGCTGCGGCAAGACGCTCATAGCAAAAACTCTCGCGAACATACTCCATGTTCCATTCGCGATTTCAGACGCGACGACTCTGACTGAAGCCGGTTATGTCGGTGAAGACGTGGAAAACGTCATAACAAGGCTTCTTCAGGCATGCGACTACAATATCGGAGAAGCTGAAAAGGGCATCGTATATATAGACGAAATAGATAAAATCAGCAGACTCAGCGAAAACAGGTCTATAACAAGAGATGTCTCCGGAGAAGGAGTTCAGCAGGCGCTCCTCAGACTTGTCGAAGGAACCATTGCCAATATTCCTCCATACGGAGGCAGAAAACACCCGGAACAGCAATTTCTCCCGGTAGATACATCTAAAATACTTTTTATCTGCGGAGGAACTTTCGACGGCATAGAGACGATAATAGAAAAGCACATGGGAAAAAATGTTCTCGGTTTCCACGGGCGAAAATCCCGCGGGGACGACTCTTTTCAGATTTATCCCGACTCTTCAAGCTCACTCGGAGCAAGAGCTTTCGTGGAACAGGATGACCTTGTTAAGTTCGGAATGATTCCCGAGTTCGTCGGACGTTTCCCCATAATTGCCCCTCTTCAGGACCTCGACATGGAAACTATGAAAAAAATCCTCCTCGAACCCAAAAACGCGGTCATCAAACAATACAAAGAACTCGCTAAAATCGAAAATGTCGAACTTGCTTTCACAGACGAGGCTATAGACGAAGTTTGCGAAATGGCGGTAAAGAAAAAAATAGGGGCAAGGGGGCTTAGATCCATAATAGAAGCGACAATGCTCGATATTATGTTTGAAATTCCCAATCTTAAGAAAAGCAAAAATTTAAAAAAGTGCCTAATAACGAAAGATGTTATAACAAAAAAAGCCGCTCCTGTTTACAATTTTACGAGAAAGGCTTCGTCGCAGTGAAAAAAGTTATAAAGCCCTAAGCAGATGAAAGAGAAGCTCTTCGAAAAAGCAGGAAAACTCCCTTTGCCGGTCAGTTTCAGAATTTTCGTAAAAAAGCATCTTACCCCCAACAGAGCTCTCTTGACCGGTTTTATTTTTTTCATTTTTCTGGGTTCTGTTCTTCTGAGCCTTCCTTTCTCATATACCGGAGATTCTCCCTCCCCTGTCAACTGCATATTCACGTCGACATCCGCCCTCTGTGTTACAGGTTTAATAGTGGAAGACACTGCCGTCAAATGGACACTTTTCGGTAAGACGATAATACTTTTACTAATACAGACCGGCGCCCTCGGTTACATGACTTTCGCGAGTTTTCTTATCATTTCTCTCGGAGGAAAAGTGACTGTTTACCCGAGGCTTATCATGAAAGAATCCTTTGCCAGCCAGAATATATACGGACTTGGCAGATTTGCAAAGCGCGTCATAGCTATAACCTTTTTTTTTGAACTAATAGGCGCTTTTTTTCTTTCTTTCGCTTTCGTCCCTAAATTCGGTTTTGTGAGAGGATTCGGCCACGCGATATTCAACAGCATCAGCGCGTTCTGCAATGCAGGATTTTCAACCTTCTCGGATAGCCTTGTCTCATTCAGAACTGATCCCGTTGTTGTTACAACTGTTTCAACTTTAGTTATTTTAGGCGGGATCGGTTTTGTCGTTCTTTTGGACCTGAAGAAATATTTTAGTATGAAAATAAAAAAAATATTTTCAAAAAATCCCAATTATCCAAGGCCATTTCTCATTCCTTACTCTAAGATGATTCTCATTGCGTATCTTTTTCTAATTGTTTTTCCATTCTTTTTTTTCATGTCCAATGAATACGCGTGGAGAGCGGATGTTTCATTTACGGAAAAAATATTTTCTTCTTTTTTCCAGGCGGTTACTCCCAGGACCGCGGGTTTCAACACAGTTGATTTTAATATTTTCTCCAACGCTTCTCTCATCGTCGTGATCGTCCTTATGTTCATCGGAACAGGCTCAGGAAGCACAGGCGGAGGAGTAAAGATTTCCACGGTTGCTCTTGCGCTTTCGACTTTAGTCGCCACATTGCAGGGAGGAGAAAAAATTTCTATCTTGAAAAGGAGCATACCTCCGGCACAGATATTCAGGGCTTTTTCCCTGATAACTCTTTCTATACTCTGGATAATAATAATCTTCATCTTGATTCAGATTTTCGGTCAGGGCTATACAATCGAAAGGATGATATACAAGCTGATCTTTGAGATAGTGTCGGCTTTCGGGACGGTGGGACTGTCTTTGGGATCAAAAATAAATCCCTCCTGTTCTTTCTCATCAGACCTGCCATCTATCGGTAAACTTCTGCTCGTTTCGACTATGATAATGGGCAGGCTCGGACCGTTGACTTTCGGAGCCGCTCTCGTTAAAAGAGCTAAATCAAAAAAAATAAACTACGTCAAAGGGTTTATGCCCATTGGATAATCTCATTTTTTATATTGAAAAAGGAAAACCTTGCCGTTAGAATAGACCTATGGATAATTCAAGCGCTTATAAGTATTTCGGCATAATAGGAATCGGAAGATTCGGATTTTCAATCGCCGAGAGTCTTGTATCCAACGGAGCCAGGGTTCTGGCTTTCGATAAAAACGAAGAATCCCTTGTCCCTCTTCAGAACCTGGTCGAATCAGTGGTCATAGGAGACGCAACCGACCAGAAAACTCTCACGGAATCAGGATTTCAATACACCGATATCGTCATAGTCAGTTTTGCTCAGGAACTGGCAACGAGCATTCTCACTACAATGCTTTTGAAGGAAATCGGCGTAAAGAGAATAATCGCCAAGGCGAGAAATTTCACGCACGAAAAGATATTGAAAAAAATCGGCGCGGACGAAGCCGTCCTCCCTGAAATTGATTCCGGAAGAAGACTGGCAAATCAGCTTACCTCGCCTGGTTTTCAGGAAATCATAGAATTCACCCCTGGATATTCGATAGTTGACGTCAACACCCCTAAATCCTTCATTGGAAAAACAATAAAGGAACTGGGACTCAGGACGCACTACAATGTCAATGTGCTGGCGGTAAAAAAACCCGGCAGTATTATGAATATTTCCCCCGACCCTGAAACCCTCTTTGAAAAAAACGATATAGTAACTCTTCTGGGAAAAGACGAAGACCTGAAAAACTTTTCGAGGATCTGACGTGGCAAAAAACAACAAAGTCCTTGTTGTGGACGACGAAGAAACTCTTGCTTCATTTCTTTCCAAAATCATAGAGAACGACCCTCTCCTCGACTGTCAGGTCAAGACTGCATTTACCGGCGAAGAAGCTATTGAAAAAATAATGTCGTTCAAACCCGACCTTGTGCTTTGCGACATAAAACTCCCCAACATGAACGGTATTGAGGTTCTGTCGAGAGCCAAATCTCTCGATCCTCAGATCTATTTCGTGATGATGACAGGTTTTACATCTGTAGATTCGGCTATAGCTTCCCTCCGTGAAGGCGCTTACGATTATATAAATAAGCCTTTCGACGCCAACGAAATGAAAGTCATAGTCAGAAACGCCTTGGATCAGCGGAAACTGAAAACAGAAAAGGAATGGCTCTTAAGAGAACTCAAGGAGAGAAACGAAATACTCCAAGAGCAGAAAAATATGCTCGAAAAAAACCTTGAGATAAGAATCGAAGAACTCAACAAACTTCAGAAGCTTTCAAACCTCCTGAGTGAAAGCTTCGGCATAGCGTCTTTGATTAAAGTCATCCCGAAAATACTCGCCATGACGCTCGACGCTGACGGCTCTTTTCTTTCATGGTTCAGCGAATTCGACAGCTCTCTCACTGTAAGAAATACTTTTCAGACTGAAGAAGTCTTTCCGAAAGGCATGAATCTCGATCTTTCTTCTCCTCCTTTCGATATTATCCTCAAGGAAAAACAGCCGCCGGTGGTTGTTTTCGACTATCCTTGCGGCGATGGAAAAAGAATCCCAGTCCTCGCAGTATGCCAGCTTCTCGGCGCCGACAGGCCATTCGGGTTGGTAGGTTTTATTTACAGAGAACGGCGCATAGAGACGGACAAAAAATTTGTCTCTTTAATTTCAACTGCCTCGAGCATAGTTTCGCTTTCAATTAAAAATTCACAGTTTTTCGAAACGATAAAGAAAAAAGATCTTGAAATTATGTCTTTTGTTCTTTCGCTGACCGAGACTTTCGGGGTCAGTAAAAACTTTCAGCAAAAATCCGCAAACATAGCGGTTGAAATAGCTAAAGAGCTCGCTGTCGAAGAAAAATACATGCGACAGCTCCGATACGCCACCTTGTTCATGCTGTTCGGTATTTCGATTCCGGGTCTTTCGACTCTCAATCAAGCTATAGACAAACTCGTCGGACTGATTTCAAATCTCGAGTTTTTATCAGAGCCGCTTTCATACATACTTCTCTGTCAAGAGAATTTCGACGGGACCGGAAAGAACGGCATGAAAGGCTCTTCTATTCCGGAGGCAGGCAGAATTCTGAGAGTCATATCCGATTTTGTCTTATACATGAAAAGATACACTATGGAAAAATCGATTTCAGCCATAAGGGATGGCTCCGGCAAATATTACGATCCGAAGATAACCGAGTATTTTATTTCTCTTGTTTCTCAGGTTAAACTCTCGGAAAACCTCTATGCCTGAAAAAGTCAGAGAACCGGTCTTTTCCGGACAGTTTTACCCTAAAGACAAGTCTTCTCTCGAAAAAGAACTCTCTGGTTTGTTCCCTGACCCCTCCGAACTTTCCTTCAGAGGAAAAGTTTCCGGCCTCATCCTTCCGCACGCGGGATACGCATTTTCGGGAAAAACAACAGGAAAAGCCGTCGCTTCGATAGATCCCCAAAAATACGAAAAACCTACAGTGGTTTTTCTCGCGCCCTGCCACAGATTCCCATCCAAAGGCGCTTCGGTTTTCAAATCCGGAGCATGGAAAACTCCTTTTGGAAGCGTCCCCGTTGACGAAGAATTTTCCGAGTTACTGCTGAAAGAATCCTCTGTTTTTGACGACAGCGAAATACCGCACTCCTCTGAACACAGCATCGAAGTCCAGATACCTTTCTTTCAGTATGTTTTTAAGTCCAGACCCCTTAAAATCGTCCCCATTGCAGTCGGCAATCAGTCATCTGAATTCTGTCTTTCTTTGGGCGAATTACTGAAACCGTTGGCTGGAAATGACATAATTTTCGTAGCCAGCAGTGATCTTTATCACGGATATTCTCTTTCTGAATGCGAGAGAAACGACGAAGAAGTAGTCGCTGCAGTCTCATCATACGATCTGAAAAAGCTTTCCGATATAGCAGACAAAGGCACAAAAGCTTCCGATCACGCGGGCTGCGGGATAGGACCTATAATAGCACTCTTGAATACCCTCAAGGACATAAAAAAAGAGATATTCCTCGCAAAAAAAACAAATTCATTTGAATCACCTTACTCGGCCGGTGGATACATAGTAGGTTACGCGTCTTTTGTCGTCTTATGAATCTCGACAACAAAGAACAGTCGCTTCTTCTCCGAGCCGCGAGAGAGGTTTTAACTTCAGCGGCATGCGGTCTGGATTTGCCTCAACCGCCGCCGGCGGAAGGAAGGCTTTCCGAAAAACGCGGTATTTTCGTCACCCTTCATAAAAAAGGCGGACTCAGGGGATGTATAGGATACGTCGTCGGAATTAAGCCCCTCAACCTAGCGGTAATAGAAATGGCTTTAGCCGCTTCGCAGGAAGATCCGAGGTTTCCCAGCGTCGGAAAAGAAGAAATAAATGATATTGAAATAGAAATTTCCGTTTTGAGTGTTCCGGAGAAAGTTAAAAATCCTTCTGAGATTGTCGTCGGGAAAGACGGCCTCATTATTAAAAAGGGCTTCTTTCAGGGACTTCTGCTCCCTCAGGTCGCCGCAGAATGGGGATGGGACAGGGAGACATTTCTCCGTCACGCATGCATGAAAGCAGGTCTGGCTCCGGATTCATGGAAAGAAACCGGAGTCGAGATTTTCAAATTCAGCGCCCAAGTGTTCAGCGAGTCTGATAATTTAACTGATTAGTCAAAAAAGCATCGCTTGGATTTTGTTTGGCTCCTTCAGAAACCATTTGCTGAACAAGATTTTCGTTCCCGGTCGTCTGAGCCAACATTGCTCCAAGCAACCAGGCGCTCGAAGATCTAAAATTTTCTGTGTGGTGTTTTCTTAGATAAAAGTTCGCGGAATCCAGCGCTTTTTCCTGAAAAAACAAACATGCTTTTTCATAATCAGTTAATAAATAGTTGTCATTCCCAATTAAATAGAACATGTAGCAGTCCCCGCCAACTAAAAAAGGTCTCAGTTCTATCGCGTTCCGCGAAAGATAATCCGAAAGAGAAGGTGAATCAAAAATACCCACAATCAGGTGTGTTACTCCGAATTTTTCAATCAAACTACTGTCAATCATCCAATCAAAAGCGGCAAGCGATTTAATACCGGTTCCAAGCGTGAGAGCGGGTGCCGCAGAACCGGCAATCAAGGCTTTTTCTCCTGTTATGGTTTCGATTTCCAATGATGCGCCTACCGCAGAACGCGTTGGAAATATCAGCCAAGAAATGAGTCTGTAGTTGTCGTAGGTAAAGTGAAGAAGGCATATTGTTGCTATTATACACGGAGTAAACCTAACGGTTTTTCTGTTCGAATAACCAGTTAAAATGATAATTGCCGCTGACAGTGCAAAAGATACTATCAGAAGAGGCAATTTTACAATCCTTAAAGAAAAAGCCGAGAACTGATATGAAAAAAAAAGAGACAATATTACAAGAGGTATAATGCATCTTCTTTTTTTTAAAACCCCTTCTTCTTGATATTCTCCGAAAGAAGAAAATAGAACAGCCGCGGCATAAACAAAATAAAGAAGAAACCTCGCCGGCCTGTAGGAACTGAATACAGCATAAAAAAAGATGAGAGATATTAGCCAGCACAACGCCAGATGTTGAATGTCGCCTATTTTTTTTTGCCGGGAAATGAAAACAGCTGTCAAAAAACCGGAAAACAAGATGAATGGAGTAGAAAAAGTCAAGTCGGGCATTCCCGCCCCAAAAATCCTGAAAAAAAACAAATATAAGTCCATTTTTTGATTTTCAGTGACCGATTGCACTCCTGAAAGGAAATATGAATTGAATAAGTCTTTGAAAGGCAAATACAGAAATGTAAACCAAAAAGCTGCAACAACTGCTGTCCCCGCGAAATAACTTATCAACGCTTTTTTGTTTTTAACAGTTAGAAAAACAATCGCCGCAGGTAAAAAACTTACTGCATGTATTTTACCGAATAAAACAGCAGAGGCAGTGAAAATTCCCGCTAAAAAAGTTTTTTTCTTTATTAAAAACAACAGGGCTAAAACTAACATGCATATAGAAGCATTTTCAGCCAATGGCGTTCTGCTGAAAACTGACAGAGGAAATGAAGACAAGACGAAAATGGATGCGGCGGCACCCCTCAAATTCTTTCCGAAAAAGATAAAAAGCGCAAATGCTGATACAAGGCTAAAAAACAATCCTGGTAAAGCAGCCGAATAATGATTTATACCGTTAAGCTTATAAAAGAAGAATGATACACATCCCATGATTGGCGAGAAAAGGAATCCAGAAAAAGGGGGGGTGTCAATATAGGGATACAGCCGCCCGAACTGAGACAAATTACGCGAATCCAGAGTATAAGCCTGCCCGTCTGTGTAGACAGCCATGCTTTCATGAGGTATGCCGGGAGCCAGAAAAGGCGGAGGATCGGTGTCCGCCCTGAATGTTCTTGGAAATACCGATATAACAGACCCTGCCAGAAAAAACAACCACGGCAGTGTCCGGCCAATCCTTTTTTTCTCAAAAATCCTCAATAAAAAACTTTCTATTTAAGTTCAAATGAAACCGATATACTCGCATAGACACTGATCTGTCCCGGCGATATCGGGCTCTCTCCTCCGATGACGTCGTTTCCGTAATAAGCGTAATTCTGAGAATTCGCCGCCCAGTTCATCCCCCACGCGGCTCCTCCCCAAGTCCAGTAGCTGGACTGGTTCTCATAGACGTATATGGGTTTTCCGACCTGGCATCCCAGTTCTGTCGCTATCATTTCTGCTTTGTCTCTTGCCGCCCTGATAGCTTCAGTCCTTGCCCTGTTTCGGAGCTCTAAAAGTCTTGATGTCTGAAAATCTATACCGTGTATGTAATTGACGCCGGCTTCGAGAGCCAGGGATAAAACCGCGTCGAGCTTCGATAGGTCCTCGAGCGTCGCCACAATTGTCTTTCTGGCAAAATACCCGTAAAATTCCTGCGTATCGTAATAATCGTATCTTGGTTCAATGTTAAGATAATTTGTCTGAATATCTCTTTCGTTTATCCCTGATCCTTTCAGGGCGCTGAGAAGATTTTTTACTATAGCGTCGTTCTCGCTTTTCGCCGTTCTGAGGTTCTCTCCCTGGGTCTCCACTCCGAAAGTTATTATTACTTTATCGGGTTCTACGTCTATTTGGGCGTTTCCTGTGACTGTGATGGTCCTCTGATAATCGGATTCCTGAGCCGACAGAGATACGACCGCCAGCAATAAAATTGCAGCAAGAAATGCTTTTTTCATTTTTCCTCCTTTTACAGGTTTGACAGCGCTTTTGCTATTCTTTCCAGAGCATTCTCAAGCTCTTTTTTCGCGCAGGCAAAATTCAGTCGTTTGAATTTATCGCAGTTTTCACCGAATTTCTCGCCCGGGTCGAGAGCAACTTTCGCTTTTTTTATCAGCAGGTCATTCAACCTTTCGGTAGAAAGACCTGTTTGTGAAAAATCTATCCATGCGAGATAAGTCGCCTCCGGCGGCATGACAAAAGTTCCGGACAATTCGGCTTTGAAAAAATCTGCCGCAATCTTTCTGTTTTCCGAAAGATAACTCATCATTTTTCTATACCATAGTTCAGACGAAGAATAGACTTTTTCAAAAACAAGCGATCCGAATACGTTCGACACATGAAGACCGAGAGAGTAAAGGCGCCGGGATACTTTTTCTCTCAACACTGTGTTTTCAGCTATTACAGCGGATTCCTGAAGCCCGGCCACATTGAAAGTCTTCGCCGGAGATGCGAGCGTCACCGAATTCATGGAATGTTCTTCTGAAAGAGAGGCAAGGGGTATGTGTTTGAATCCATCATAAGTCAGATCACAGTGAATTTCATCGGAAAGGATCAAAACTTCGTTTTCAAAACAAATTCTCGACATATCTGAGAGTTCTTCTTCCGTCCATACTCTGCCGACAGGATTGTGAGGACTGCACAAAATGAATATTTTTGCTCCGTCTCTGCAGAGGTTTTCAAAATTATCCAGATCCGGCCGATAAACCCCGTCATCGCCTCTTACGAGATTGTTTTTAAGGAGTTTTCTTTTATTGAGCTCAACGACCTCGTAAAAAGGACGGTAAACCGGAGGCTGAATTATTATTCCTTCTCCCTCTTTTGAAAATTCCTCCACGCAGACGCTGAGCGCTGTTATCAGCGAGGGGCTGTGAACACACCATTGGGGTTCAGCCTTCCAGGAATGCATTCTCTGGAGCCAGCGGCAAAGAGAGTTGAAATGATCTTTGGGTCTTAAGGTATAACCGTAAACAGGGTGTTGCGCTCGCCGGACTAAAGCCTCGACAAGCTCCTCAGGACAAGGTAAATCCATATCCGCGACCCAAAGCGGTAAAAGATCCGGAGCTCCGAAGGTTTTTTCGGCGAAATCCCACTTAAATGAACCGGAATTCCGCCTGCAAAGCGGTTTATCGAAATCCGTCATCGTATATCTATTCCGTCGAGGCTTTCGTCGTAATACAAAACAGAGCCGTTGGATCCGGCCATTGTTTTTAAGTCAAATCGGAAAAGAGACAATGCCCCTCCAAGATCCATTATTCCGAATGATCCGCATCCGGGATTTATCACTACCTCGGTCTGAAGCCAGTCTTCCTTACCCGCCGCTTTAGCCGCGTAAACCATCGCGTCGTCAATCCCCCCTATCTCGTCCGCGAGTCCTATATCCACGGCATCTTGTCCCGACCAAACCCTTCCTCTGGCAATGAAATTTAGAGAATCGTAGGACAAGCCTCTTTCTGTGGCAACTTTGAGGACAAAATCTTCGTAAAATTCCCTTATCTGGTCTCTGTGAATCTCTTTTTGATCCTCGGTCATCGGGACGATTCCTGACCACATCAAGGCGTTTTCGGACACGGTCAGTGTGTCAAAGGTTATTCCGATGTTTTCGAGCATTTCGCCGAAGGCGAATTTCATGCTCACGACTCCTATCGATCCTGTAAGAGTTCCAGCGTCGCAGAATATCCTTGTAGCTCCGCAGGAAATATAGTAGCCGCCGCTTCCTGCGACATTTCCCATGGATATAATGAAAGGTTTTTCAAGAGCGCAAAGGTGCACTTCCCTCCATATAAGATCCGATGCCTGCCCGTCGCCTCCGGGAGAATTAACTCTCATGACCACAGCTTTTATCTCTTTATCCAGCCTTGCGGCTCTTATAGTCCTGACGAGGGTTTCGGAACCGAGCACTTTTCCTCCTATTAAAGGTATCGGATTCAAACCGCTCTCTCCGGTCTGAATAACTCCGTCGGCAATTATCAGAGCTATTCTCGGTTTATATTCCCAGCTGTCATCCCGGTATTCAGTATTACCGATTAGGGCGGCATCTGTGAATCTCCCGCCGAAGTTTTCTTTTAACATGCGCTGAAATTCGTCTTCGTATAAAAGACCGTCTATCAGACCTGCCTCAAGAGCGTTTCTCGCGTTGAAAAAACCCTTGTCTATAAGGTTTTCAGCTGAATCCAACTCGAGATTTCTTGAAGACGCAACTGCGTTTTGATATCTGAAAGCCGCATCGCCGAGTATTTCAGTGTATTGCTCTCTGTAGTAATCAGACATTCTTTCGTTGACCAGAATTTCCCCGGCAGATTTGTATTCGCCAAAATACTCGACGTCAGCCCTGATATTGTATTTTTGGAGCCCTCTTGCGAGAAAAGGAAAAGTCGCCCCGAATCCGTCGATCTGCAGAAAACCTTGGGGGTATGTGTAAATCAAGTCGGAGACGCTTGCCATGTAGTAGCTTAAATCGTCAAAGTTGCTCGCGTAAGCTATTATTTTTGTCCCTTTCAGCTTGTATAATGAAATGAGAGAGATAATCTCTTCGGTTTGCGCGATATTGAGAGTGTAATTGTCCAGTTTTAAGACCAGGCAGTTAGGCGCTTTGCCTTCAAGACCTTTTCTCAGAGATTCGACAAGATTCCAAAACCTTTCTTTTTTCGGAATTATAAAAAGAAAAGAAACCGGATCCTCGGGATACTCTATTCCGAGATTCAGTTCGAGGTTAAGAGCAGGTGCGGGAACGACGGAAAACTGATTTCTCGAGTCGAACCTGACGTATGAATACCCTCCTGATAATCTTTCGTCCTCGTCAAGATACTGAGATGTCCCGATGGATGTATTTCCGAAAGAAGTCTCTATTCCAAAAGAAATTTTTTCGTCGCTGTCGTAGAACGCAGACAATCTAAGCCCTTTCACCGGTTCTAAAATGGCTCCTGCTGAAAACGGCACGCTGTCTCTTTCCATTTCCTTCTCATACATCGCGCCGGCGCAAAGAGTGAATCTTTCACTCCCCGCGAAAGGCCTGATTGCCGCGCCGAATCTGTAACTGGGGTCGTATTGATTCGCGGTTGAAAAGACGTCGTTTACTGCGGCACCGAGTGAAATCCACTTGAAGGGTCTTGAAAGAAAACCCAGATCGATATGGTTTTCTCCTTCGCTGTTTCTGTATGTTGCCCCCGCCATCAGTCTGTAAGCGCCGAGGACTCTGTCTCCGTATGAAAAATGGTATTCTCTGCCTTTATCTCCCCAGCTTCCTCCTCCAGAAAGGCTTCCCGTTCTCAGAAAAAAATCGCCATAACTTTTGACGGCTGAATCCGTGTTCATTATGTCGAATCTGAAAGTGAATCCTCTTTGGGCGGCAAGACCCGCCGGGTTTATCAGGCCGGCATCCGGTCCGTCGGGTATAGCGGTATAAGGCAGAAAGTAATTCTCCCCGAAAAGAGAGACTGCAACAAAAAGCAGTGTTAAAAACATCGCGACTCCTTTTTTGGGTCTTAATTCAGATCTGGTCTTTAATAAATTTTTTGCAATCTAGTTTTCCCCAATGCCTTTCGTGAAGTTTTCTAGCCTCCTCCATTTCATATTCGGAATTCCCGTAAAGGCAGATGTGTGAACAAATTTTTTCGCTGATTTTCTGGATTCTTATGTTGAATTTTTCAAATGCTTCTTTTCTCATATAGAGGACGCTCAGAGAACGGAAAAGCCCGGCGAAAATATCGTCTCCGGAAATTATGAGCGAATCCCCTCTTTTGATGTTGAAATGAACAGTATCCACGGCTTTCAGAACTGATTTAATGAAAGGCTTCGTCGCTCTGAATTTCTCTTGCGCTGAAGCTTTGTCCGAATCGAGTTCTTTGATGATCTGGATCAGAAGAGACAGTTCCTCTCCTTCAAAAAAGATTTCCTTTTCGTTGAGATGGACTTCCACAGACATTATAATGCCAGCCTTTCTCTAATCTATTTTTATCATTTTGGAAACAGCCCTGAAAGTTCCGGCTCTTACTATATAAAAATACATTCCCTGAGCGAGTTTTTTACCGTCGTATAAGATAACATGCCTGCCGGGCATCATGGACTCGCGGGAAATCACTTCGTCTATCTTCTGACCCGCGGCGTTAAAGACTTCAATGCTCAAAGAAGACTCCTGGGGTAAAATTAAAGAAATTCTTGTGAAATACCGGAAAGGATCGGGATAATTGCCGAAAAGAGTAAATTCGACGGGTATTTCAGCCACCGGATTTTCTATTCCTGTCACAGCTTCTCCCGTTGAAAAACAAAAGACCTGTCCGTTATCGAGACCGACGAGAATTTCGTCGCCGTTTTCACCGTCTATGGAGCCGAGGTTCTCCACCGTATAAACCCTGCTCGGGAGAGTCAGTGAAAAAATTAGAGAGTCTCCCGAACCCGAAAAAAGGTAAATTGTCCCTGACTGATCGCCGGAAAGAGCTTCCGGTATTCCGTCTCCGTCTATGTCCGATACAGATACAACTCCGTAGCTTCTGTAGTCCTGAGTCGGCATAAACCAGATAACTGATCCGTCTTCCCCGTCAAGACAGAATATTCCGGAAGCAGAAGAGAAATTAGCCACGAGTATGTCGTCGTATCCGTTTCCGTTCACGTCATCAATTACATCTATTTGTATCACACCGGCCGTTCCGCCTCCAATCGATGCGTGCCAGACAGGTGAGCCCGTCTCTCCGTCAACTCTGTATATGTCGCTCCAGTAATTGGCGACTATTACGTCCGGCGTGCTGTCATTTATCTGCAGTTCTGACAATTCTTTGGCTCCTGAAGTCGTTTGATTGAACTGCCATAGCGTTGAACCGTCGGCGCCGCTTAAAGCTCTCGCGAATTTGGTGTTGCCGTCTCCTCCGAATCCTGCGACGACATCTGCTATTGAGTCTCCGTTGACGTCGTCTATCGATATTACGGAATAACCGGAGGATTGACCGGCAATGTTCACGTAGTGACGCCATAGACTGTCGCCTGTCGCCCCGTTGAAGAGGAAAACGGATTTGTAGCCGCTTCCGTCCTGATGAGAACTCGCGACAGCTGCGACATCGTTTGTTCCGTCTCCGTTGAAATCTCTTTCAGCGTCAAGTGCGCCGAACCCCCCCATGTAAGGGTTGTTGTCGTTTCCATAAGACCAAATCACGTTTCCATCGGCTCCCGACAGAGCATAAACATGTTCATTTCCGCCGTCAGTGCCTATCACTACATCGCAAATTCCGTCTCCGTTCAGATCCCCGGCTGACTGGACAGCTTTTTGAGCGGAAAACATGCCGTTCAGGCTGATAGATCCGGTGTTGTTGTTGTCAACTCCTGTGTTGAAAGACCAGAAAGTGTCGGCTGTCCCTGAACTCGCTCCGTTTAAGCAAAGTGTCAGATAGTTTTCCGTGCAGACTATCAGATCCTGTATCCCGTCGCCGTTGACGTCTCCTATCCTTTTCAAGCCCTCTACTTTTTTATCGTTATAGCTTGTGTATGGATTGTCGGGAACAAGATACTGCCAAAACATATAGCCCAAAGAATAATTACCGGCATTCCCTTCTCCTTGAAGGGCAACTGACAAAATGGGATTGAGGGGATCATCACAGAAGATTCTCATTGAATCCGCCCAAATGCCGGCACCTGGGGGGCCAAACCATATTCTCACCAGAAGAGAATCGTCCGGCAGCACAACAGACGGCATTTGAACGCACTGAAAGGAAAAAGGAGGAGAAACAGAAAACGAATCGACCGTCAGTCCGTATATCCCTCTGTTGTAAATCTGGAAATCCCAACCAGTTAAACCTTCTGGCTGAACCCAAACTTCGCCGAAATCGTGAAAATAAGAGGAAAGTTCAGCGTGCTGTTGGGGGTATAAACCCGTTCCTTCCAAAGACACCATCAGCACTGTATCAACCGGGTCGTTGGATTTAATATACCCGGTAGATGCAAAATGTCCGTATGCTTCAGGTGCGAAGGCAAACTCGAGACTGGCGCCGCTGTCGGGTTTTATCGTATCTGGAAGCTGACTTACCAGAAAAAACAGCGGACTTGCCGTATATGCGGAATCCACTATTAAGTCTGACGTTCCTGTGTTTGATACAGTGATGATATGGAAGGAAGTGTCTCCCACGGATGTCTGCGGAAAAACAAGAGAGCTGTCGCTCAGTGCTATGTTCGGAGTCCCGCCTATGGGATCAATTCTGTATATAAGCCTCGTATTATATCCTATTAGCCAGAGGCATTCACCGTCCCAAGCCATGTCTCTCGGAGAGTTGTCCGGGTTTCTTATGAAATCGCCGGTATATGTTCCGGCGACGATGTCGAATTTGTATATTTCCTGTTTTGTCGCTCCGAAACCTGTGTCTTCCGCGCACCAAAGATATTGACCGTCGTAAGCAAGTCCCATGGGTTGCTCGCCCTGAGCCAAAATAGTGTCGAAAGGAATACCGGCGACGGTATCTATTCCTATGAGTAAGTTCAAATCATAATACTGTGAAAGCCAGATGTTTCCTTCTGCAAAGGCTATTCCGCCTATGTAGTTGTTCACAGGGCTGTTGAACGTCGAGATGACGCTTCCGTCTGAAGTGTCTACTTTATAAAACTTGTCAGGATGGTTTGCCGTCGGGAGGTCCATGAAAACCCAGAGATAATTACCGTCAAACGCGAGACCTTTGACATAATAGCTCCCGCCGGGGATGAAAGGCACTGGAATGCTGTCTAATACAGATCCGTCTGAAGTGTCTAACTTCCATATCCAGTCGGAATTGGTCGAAGAAGTGCTGAGCCATAGATGTTCGCCGTCAAACGCCAAACCGTATGGATAACTCGGAGACGGTATAGTCTTGACCACTCCTTCGGAAAAAGACAATACAAGGGTTAAAACCAGAAACATTCAGACCTCCTTGCGTTTGTATCTTAAATAATATAAAACATTTTACATCATTATTCTCTTTATTAAAACAAAGACGAGGTCTAAATGAAGATTCTTGCGGTCAGGGCAGACGGTCTCGGAGACCTGATCCTCACTCTACCGGCTCTCGAGATTATCTCTTCCGTTTTCCCGGATTCGGATACTGACGTTCTCGTCCGGGACGATATGACAGTCGTGACCGAGAATTTTCCTTTCGTCTCAAAGACAATACCCTTTTCCTTGTTAAAAAAAGGCGCTTTCTATAAAGAAAAATACGACATGGCTATTTTTTTTCGATTCGAATCAAAAACAGCCTTCAAAACCGTCCGTGTCTGTAAAAGAAGGCACGGAAGGCTTTCAGTGCCTTTGTCTTTTATCCTTCTCAATAGAGGGCTGAGGCAGAAAAGGTCGAAATCGGAAAAAAACGAAGTTCAATACAACATAGACCTCGTTCGTCACGCTTCCGGATCCGATATTCAGGAAGAACCAAAACCGAAAGTTTTCTTTGATATGGAAGAGATTTGTGTTCCATCTTGCGATTATGCAGTATTAAGTCCGCAGATGAAAGGAAGCGCAAAGAATCTCGATGATTCGATTTATGTAAAATCGGCTCAAATTCTCGCGGACTTCAAACTTCATGTTGTTTTGACGGGGATGCAAGCCTGCCCGGCAGCGCGAGATATTAAGAACAGGTTAAAAGACAGATCTTCCGACCTATCCGGTAAAACAAATCTGCGTGAACTCGCTTTTGTGCTTTCGAAATCAAAAATCGTCATTGCTCCGAGCACCGGGACTCTTCACCTTGCAAACGCTCTCGGAAAAAGACTTTTCTCCGTTTTCCCGAAATCGGGACCGACATCTTTCAAGAGATGGCATCCTTGGAAATACAGCGGAATAATTCTGACTTGTGATGCTGACGGAAGAGAAACACTTCATGTCCCGGAAAAAACTCTTGAAGAATCCCTTTCTAATCTGCTGAAAAGCGAATGAGCCGCCAAAAGGCGGCTCAGAATATTTATATTTTTTAGTCTGTCTGCCAGACCATCAAAACATGTTTTTTCTTTCCCGGGTCTTCCCAAAACACGGGTTTGCCATCGGCTCCAAAAGACACCAGACAATACTTCGGCGGAAGAATATAAAGAGCGACATCGCCGGGATTAGAAGTTCTCCCTGCGATCCATGAAGTGTCGCTGTCATCGTCCTTGCTTATAAACGAAGGTTTAAAGCTGTTTTCGGCATATTCGTAATAAGAAAACGAGATGTAAGGTTTTTCCACCTCAAGGCTGTCCCTCGGAGTCGGTTTTCTCTGCCCTCTGCTGATCTGCAGCTCGGGCGGGTCGGGCCAGATAAATCTGATGTGTATTGCTCCTGTTCTTTCGTCTTCTGTAGGGAGTTCGGGATGATTTGATAAAATGTAATTTGCAACGGTGTAGTTATAAAGCCAGCCCGAAAATTTTTCTTCATCCTCCGGAGGAACTGTGTCGAGGTGAAAGATTTTCTTTTCAAGTGTTAGCGAAAGAGAGAGCGAAGGAGTTTTATCTCCGCTTTCCCATGCGTCGTATCTGACTCTTCCTGTCGAAGGATCGATATAAATCAATGTTGAGTCGTCAAGGACCCGGGGTATGTTATTCTCCAAACCGGCTTTTTCCCACATTAGATAAACTTCACCGGGAGTCTCCATCACCCACATACCCCCGCCGGCAGTATCCCAGACAACAGGAAGAGGCAGAGTCGTTTCAATTGAAGAAGATTCAGCTTTGAATACGAGTATTTGAGAAGTCCCCTGCATAAAAGGGTTCTGAATTTCCGGCGAAACATACTGCCTGAAATCCTCAATGGATGATGGGAGTTCAGAAGTGTAAATCCAGCTTTTTTTGCTCTCGTCCCAGTAAGAAACTGATTTTTCATACATGAAACGTTCTACGGCTTTTCTGACAGTGTAGAGATTTGATCTCGATTGTCTGAATTTCATCTCGGCTCTGAGAGCTTTTTGCTGTGGAAATACGAGAACCAGAACAAGCAGAAGTCCCAGAATAACTATGGCTAAATCAAGAAGAAGTCTGTAAGCTTTTCCCATTTTCCCTCCGTTTCACAGACATAATCGATGAAATCGAACTTTATCGAGCTTTTCTTATCCCGATAAGTATATCTCTTTTCCAATATAAAATCCATAAAACATTAATTTCCGATTGAGCGGCAGTATGAGAGCCGCTCAATCGATGATTTAGGTTATTCAGTGAAATTAATCGGAATCACCGTCTGTGATTCTACGGGGTTTCCGTCTTCTGTCGCCGGTTGGAATTTAGCTCCCATTGCGGCATTTCTCGCCTCGGCGTCTGCGACCGGATTGCCCGACGAACCCACAACTTCCGCTGAAAGGACAGATCCGTCCGATCCTATATTAACTCTGATGAAAGCTCTCGTTATTCCCATGCCCTGAACCGCTTCGGGAAGCCTTGCGACCGGAAGCCTGACCGGAGTGGGATTTGTTCTGACCACTTCTCTCGTCGGCTGAGTGTCGACGGGGACTGATACTTCGATTGTTGTGTCTTCCACTGTTGTCTCTATGAGAGCTCCTGTTACTGTCGTCACTGTAGTCACAGTGTCAACTTCAGGCTGAGTTTCCGCAGTGTCAACTTCAGGTTCCGGTGTAGTCAAAGCTGTATCTATGACAGCTTCTTCACCCGCGGCAACGGCAGCTTCAAGAGCTTCTCCTGCCGCTTCGAGTTCGATGATTCCCGCATCCGAAGACGCAGAACTTGTGTCAACAAGGGCAAGAGCTCCTGTTGAAGCCGTGCCTCCGGAAAAATACATTTCCTGGAGTGATAATGCGGCAATTTTTTCTCCGCTCTCTATTCCCTGTAAATTGTTTTCTAAGGCTATCAGTTCATAAGGAGCGAAAAGAAAAGTATAGGGTTGTTCCTCGAGAACCGTCTTCTGAAAAGCATCCCAAGCTTTTTTAGCCTGTCTTCTGTCGAGCATGGCGGTCGCTTCTGTCAGGAGAGAGTCCACTTTCGTAGAGGAAAAAGATGAAAAATTAATTGATCCTTCACTTCCGAAAGCCTCTTTAGGGTGAATAACACCCTCATCAACAAAAGCAAAGTCAAGGATATACCCGCTGTATCCTCCGAAATAGAGCTGAGATTTGACGTATTTCTGTGTGTATGAGAGGTTAATACCGGTTGTGACATAAACAGAGCACACGAGGCCAACTTCGCTTAAATCTTCAGATACCCTGTCAAGAATAGCCTTTCCGGACTGGTCGAAAGCCATTAGTTTCACGACTAATATTTCTCCGTTGTATTTTCTTGCAAAAACTGAATCAGACGGAACAATTCTCATTTCTCTTCTTCCGGGTCTGACCTCGACTGATTCGGGCTTAAAAGACGTGTGAACCCACTGTCTCTCTTTCAAACCGAGTGAATCAAGTATCATATTAGCGAGCGAAACGTCATATCTGACGGGTTCGAGATCGGCATTTTGAGCCCAGAACTTCGAAGAAAGTGGAGAAGCGGGAATTCTTCCCTGTCCTCCGAGAAATTCCTCAATTATGCTCTCTCTGTCAATCGCGGCAGTCAGAGCATATCTGAAACGGGGCGTGCTGAAAGGTTCAACTTTCGTCGACCAGCCAATGGCATAATACCTCTTTCCTGCCTGGTCTAACTGAAGGGAAATTCCCTCATAATTTTCCAGCCTTGAGGCGTAAGAGGGAAAAATATTCATAGCCAGGCTGACTTCTCCTCTTTCAAAAGCTCTGACCATTTCTCCTGACGTCCTGAAAAAAATGAAATTTATCGAGTCGAATGCAGGCCTTCCCCTGTAATATTGATCTGAATAAGCGAGCGTCACTCCCTCTCCGGGTTTTCTTTCAATGAATCTAAACGGGCCATTGGTTATAGTAGCTTCCGGATTCATGCCGAATCCGGTCCTCAGGAAATCATTCCATGTTTTAACCCCTGTCAACGCATGCGAGGGCAGAGGGTAAATATCACTGTCGACAAGTTCGTTGGCGTAAGGCTGTTTGAAGTTGACTTTTACTGCGTATTTTCCCAGAATCTCAACATGAGAGATATTTTCAAGGAAAATTCTGTAAGGAGTTTCGACATCTTTGTTCTGTATTATGAAATCGTAAGTGAACTTGACATCAAGGGCAGTGACTTCTGTTCCGTCAGACCATTTGACGCCTTTCCTGATATAATAGACTATCGCGCCTAAATCCTCTGAAAATTCCCATCTTTCAGCCAGAACAGGAAGGAACTTGCCGTCGGGATTTCTGGTTGTCAAAGGGAGAAAAAGCTGTTCGGCTACAGGATTTTTCCCCGTAAACATTGGGTGAAGGGGCTGATTGGATCTCGGAATGTCGCTTCCCGTCAATCCTATCTTTAATATTCCGCCTTTGTCTCCAGTTAGAGTTTTAACGGAGCTTTTCGTGCATCCCGTCAACACCATGGCAAAAAAGGCGACAAAAACTGCTAAAAAAACTGCCCGGAAGTTCTTCATGCCTTCCCCCTTGAAAACGTTATGCTTTTTTTTGTTTTGAACTGTATTTTTTCATAAACCTTTCAACCCTGCCTGCGGTATCTACAAACTTCTGTTTGCCCGTAAAATAAGGATGGCAAGCAGAGCATATTTCAACGCCGAAAGATGATCTCGTCGAGTATGTTTCAATTACGTTTCCGCAAGCGCATGTTATTGTGCAACTCCCGTATTTTGGATGAATTCCCTTTTTCATCTGTCCTCCTGATTATACTACCTGCTATTGTTATTATTTATTCCCTTTACTGTATCTTTCCGGGGTATTAAACCCGCCTTCTAAGATTATACCTTTTTTTTTGATAAATCAAACGGCAAAAATCAGCCGTTCATGGAATTGAGAAATTCGTCGTTCGTTTTTGTCTTTCTTATTTCTTTTATAAGTGTTTCCATCACTTCCACGGGAGTCAGTTCATTGAGAAACTTTCTTATCACCCAAACTCTCTTGAGTTCTTTTTCAGAAAGAAGAAGTTCTTCTTTCCTCGTGCCGGACTTGTTGAGATCTACGGCCGGGAATATTCTCTTGTCGGCTATTTTCCTGTCGAGGACAATTTCCATATTGCCTGTTCCCTTGAATTCCTCGAAAATCACCTCGTCCATTCTGCTTCCGGTGTCAATAAGGGCAGTGGCGAGAATCGTGAGACTCCCTCCTTCCTCTACATTTCTCGCCGCTCCGAAAAACCTCTTTGGTTTATGAAGCGCGAGAGAATCAACTCCCCCAGAAAGTGTTTTACCCGAATGCGGAATCACCGCATTGTGAGCTCTGGCGAGTCGTGTTATCGAATCGAGGAGAATGACTACGTCGTATTTCATTTCTACCAGCCTTCTTGCTTTCTCGAGGACGATATTGGCAACCTGAGTGTGATGTTCGGAAGGTTCGTCAAAAGTGGAGCTGATGACCTCGGCGTTTACGGATCTTTTCATGTCCGTGACTTCTTCAGGCCTTTCGTCTATCAGAAGAACTATGAGTATACACTCCGGCTGATTAGCCAGTATTGAGTTAGCTATCTGCTGGAGAAAAATCGTCTTTCCGGCTTTAGGCGGGGACACAATAAGTCCTCTTTGGCCCTTGCCGATAGGCGCGAGAAGGTCGATAATACGCATGGAAATGTTGTCCTCTGAATCGTCGTTTCTCTCAAGAACAAGTCTTTCCGTCGGATACAGCGGCGTCAAATCGTCAAACATAGTCCTGTCTCTCGAGACAGAGGGTTCTTTGAAATTTATAAGCTCGACCGAGACCAGCGCGTCGTTTTTTTCATTGGTTTTAGGCGGGCGGGCGTATCCGAGGATAGTGTCGCCGATTTTCAGATTGTATTTGTCAATGATGTTCCTCGTGACGTAGACGTCGTAAGGGCTGAGAGTGTAGTTGTATCTCGAAAATCTTATAAAACCGTAACCGTTTATGACGTCAAGAACGCCTTCGACCTTTCTCAGAGTGTCTTTCAATATAATTCTCGGTTTTTCCCTGAAAGTATCCGCTGAAGGTTCGTCTTCCCGGATCTGAGAGGAAGTGTTTTCAACAAATTCAGGAGCTTCCGGTTTTTTTAGTTCCATTTGTTTTTCCCCAGAGGATTCTTTCGCGATTTCTCCGGTGTCTTCAGCCGGACTTTCATGCGGAGCCTCCTCCAAGGCCTGAACATCGCCGGAAGGCGGTGTATTTTCAATGTTTTCTGTCGGTTTTTTTCCTTCTTTTTGGTCTTCGGCTTTTTTAACCGTTCTCGTTCTTCTTTTTTTAGTCTTTATCTCTTCCGAAGCGCCGGCTTCGGCGGTTTCCGGTGTATTATCCGCTGTGTTCATGATTTTGAGCCGTCTCCTTTTTGTGAAAATTTCAAAATAAAGAATAAATCAGACTATATAAAAGAAATTCAAAGCCGGGATTTTCAAAGTTTAAGTAATATATTTTTTACTATTATCTTCACCTTGTCAATGATTATTTTAGCTTGTAACCATTCTCGAACGAATCAATAATTTTTGAAGCCGTTTTTGATATCGAAGACAGCTCGGTAAAATACGGAGAGTTTCTGCCCATGTCGCTGAGAACTGATTCTGCGTGCTTTCTTATGAAAGCCGCTTTTTCCCTGATTCCTTCCTCGCCGGCTTCCTCCGCTTTATTCACTTTATTCCAGCCCCAGACGTTTTCTGAGGGCAAAAGGAAACGGCTTTCGATTTTTGTCATTGATTCGAGAACCCTTGAAGATTCTTCGGCGGACAGATTTTCAAAAAAAGAAAAATCGCGTTCTTTTCCCTTGATGATTGAAAATTTTTCCTCATGCATCACTATAACGTCAAAATTTTCGGATTTAACGGCTTCACGCCTGTAGAGAAAAATCATTTTGTAAAAAAAGGACATAGTCTGCCACATGCCGCGATTATCTACAGGGATTTCAGAAAGAATCAAGGCATAGGGATTGAGCGGTTTGTCCCCGAGAAGATAGAATTTATACGGCGGGTTTTCAAAATAAAACAACCCTTCAAAATCTTTCTTGGACAGTTCTTTCAGCGAAATATTGGGCACAAGGTTTTTTGGAACAGCTTCGTTGTTTGACTCGCAGAGGCTTAAGCCGCCGTTTAATGTTCTGAGATAGATTCCTATTTTTCCCGCTCCTGAAGACAGGAGCATTTCGGCAAAGTTTGCGTTTATTTCGAACGGTCTCTCCGCCAGGTTTGCCGAACTTTTAAGTGCAATTTCAATGTAATTCAAAAAGCCCTTCCTTAATATTCTTTTTACTTATATTATTTCTTGATATAACATTGTGTCAAGATGCTACTTGTCAATTTTGTTAAGGAGGATTTATGAGCGATCTCGGCAACACCATAAGGAACGCCGGAGACTGGCTGGCAAAACATATCCCCGGATTTGCCGGTTACATAAAAAGAGAGGAAAGAAGAAGAGCGGATAAGCTTTACAGGGATTATCTCGCTTCGAAAATGACGCAGAGCCGCGCTCATCTTTCCAGGGCGACTGTTGCCCTGACAGATTCTCAGGATTTTGCTTCCCTGAAGACCGTTTCAAGAATAGACGCAAAACTCGAAACAAACACCGACAGAATCAGGCTTGCTGATTACGGATATACAGGCTGGTTCGACCTTGTCCAGATAGATCAGGATCAGCTCGCCCAGCTCTATGAATTTGACGTCAACCTTGCAAGGTTCGTCGATGAAATTTCCGAATCATGCAAAAAACTTGAATCTTCAAAACCCGAAGAGACTGCCGGTCTATTATCTCAGCTCAGCGAAACTATTGACTCCCTTGAAGAAAAATTAAAAGAAAGAGACAATCTTTTCATCAACGGCATTAACAGAGGAGACAGATAATGGCATTTAATCTCAAACTGATGGACATAATCGAATACCACGACCCGACAGGCGATATTATGGTTCACAGGGTTCCTGAAGAGGGCTCTGCGGAAACCAAACTCGGCAGTCAGCTGATCGTGAGAGAAGACCAGAAAGCCGTGTTTTTCAGAGACGGCCAGGCACTCGACGTCTTCGGACCCGGAAAACACGTTTTAACATCGGCGAACCTCCCCTTATTGTCGAAACTCATTGGCGCTGTTTTCGACGGAAGAAGTCCTTTCCGAACCGAAGTGGTCTTCGTGAACACAAAAACTTTTACCAACTCAAAATGGGGAACTCCCGAACCAATCCCTTTCCGAGACAAAGAATTGAAATTTGTCAGAATAAGGGCATTCGGGGCGTATTCCGTGAGAATTATCGAAGCTCAGCTGTTTGTCAACAAAGTCGTCGGTTCGCAGGGAAGATATGCCAGAGAGCAGATAGAGGATTTCCTCAGAAATATAATTATAGCGAGATTCGCGGACTTTCTCGGGGAAGTCGCTTCCAAAGGTGTTTCGATTTTCGACCTTGCCAGCAATTACGACGAAGTCGCGATAGGCGCTAAATCGAGGATTCAGAATGATTTCGAAAAATACGGCCTCGAGATGACGGACTTTCTGATAAACGCCGTCAGCCTGCCCGAAGCAGTTCAGAAAATGATAGACGAAAGGGCATCTGTCGAAGCCATGGGCGGACTCGGAGGGTTCACTCAGTATCAGGCCGCAAGCGCTTTGAGAGACGCGGCGAAGAACGAAGGCGGCGGAGCAGGAGCGGGGATGGGTATTGGAGCAGGACTTGGCATGGGTATGATGATGCCCGGAATGATAAACCAGGCTATGCAGGGAAGCACTCAGACGCAGGGGACAAAACCCTGCCCTCACTGCAACGCGGCTTTGCCTATAGGAGCTGTTTTTTGCTCAAACTGCGGAAAACCCCTTCAGGTCACAAAAACCTGCCCTCACTGCAGCAATCAGATTCCCGGTGACGCGAAATTCTGCCCTAATTGCGGCAAGGAAACAACCCCCAAGGCGGTGAATTGCCCCCATTGCGAAAAACCGATTCAGCCTGACGCTAAGTTCTGTCCCCATTGCGGAAAACAGATAGCTCAATGACATGACAGGACAGGAACAACTATGACAAAATTCAGATTTCTCTCTATTGCTTTTGCTTTTTTTTCAGCAGCGGGGCTTGAAGCTTATTCTTTTTCCATTTCACCCGGCATGTCCATACTTTCGTCAAAGTATTTTGACAACGGCAGAGTTTTAACCCTTGGAACTTCGCTTTCCAAAAAATACGCCGGCTTTTCTCCGGAGGCGGGTTTTTCATTGATTCAGGCCGATGGAGCTTACAGAGAAGATCTTTCTCTGAATATTTTCCTTCTCAAAGCAGGCTTATCAAGGCACCTTTTCAATTTAACGCCGAGAAACGGACTTTCTTTTTCTTTTTCATACGGTCTTTCCCAGCTGCGAATAAAAACAAAAAACGGATCTGAAAGTTCTTTCGTTTCTTGGCTGATTCCCGCGATTAGATTGAAGTTCGATCTCACTGAATCACTTGGTCTCTTTTCGGACATGTCTTACGGATATTCACTCGACAACTCCAACTCGTCCCTGATACTTCTCGGTTTGGGACTTCAACTTTCGAGGTGACCCATGAGAAACTTTTTTTTATTTATTCTAATATCCGCTTTTCTTGCCGGATGTTCCTCCGAAAGTCCTCTTTCAAGACTGTCAGAAGAGTATTTTCCTCTTCCGGACACAAGCAGTTATTGGAATTACAAAGATACGCTCGGAAACAGCGCTTCTGTCTCAGTCGAATCGTTTAATTTCCTCTACCAAAGCAGATACTGCTCTGTTTGGGATTTCAACGGAACCTATTTTTATGTCTGGAAAGACGACGGAAGCATCAAAACGCATAATAATTTAACCAGGGATTTTGCCGGAACATCTTATGTTGTTGAAAACCGCTGGGCTGATTTTTTGAAACTTCCTCTTTTGGACGGAGATTTATGGACTGACGTCTATACCAACAACATAAACATAGCCGGGGATCCTTATTCCATTGAGATTAAAACAACTGTTTCTGTCAGGCTCCTTGAAAACTTCACTTGTCCCGAAGGTTCTTATGAAAACTGCTACAGGATAGATATCAATCGTAAAACAAGCGAATCTTCCATTCTTTTGGGAAATCAAACTTCTTCAGAAAACAAATCTTATATTCTGGCGCCTTCAAAGGGAATGGTTTTTTTCAGCGATTCCACAGGAGATTATTACCTTACGGAGCTGGAGCTGATATAAGGACTAAACATAATTAGTCCGCTTTGATCTCTCTTTCAGAGCGATTTTGTATTGCGGCATCCTTGAAAAAGGATTAGAATATTTTTTTGTTTGCCTAAACTTCATAAAACGGGAGGGTGCATGAAGAGCAAATCTGTGTTGTTGCTGTTGATCGCAACAGCTTTACTGATTCCGCTTTCGACTCTGAGCGGAAGAGTCAGCCTTGACGGCTCCGGAGGATGGTTCAGAATCCCTTCGGCGTATAACCTCGGAAAAGGGACATTTACAATAGGGACGAGGATGATGCTCAATTATTACGCCTTCGAAGACTCGTTTCCCACTACGCTTGTTTATTATGACACTACATGGGTCGGACCTGTCTTCACGGTTGACACGACTACCCGTGACACCGTCGTGAGAACTGGCGACGCCTTGACTTGCATAACCGTCCCGTTCGGAATTTCCTATGCTTTAACGGATTTTGACGAACTCGGCATAACCGCGGTTTTTTATCTCGACCAGTTCCTCGCCCAGCCTATACATATAAGACCCGACAATCCCGGGATCATTGAAAACGATTCCCTTGGAACTTTCCAGTATTTCGGCAGAGCGAATATAAAAAGCACTTCCATCGGAGATATTTCACTTTTTTACAAAAGGACAATCCCGGTTAATGAAAAATTCACCCTCGGCGGAGTCACTCAGCTTATTTTTCCTACGGGTCCGGAAAAAAGCGACTCTTTAGTCCGAAGGACCACTCCGGACAGCGTTATGAACGACGACAGCGAGATTAACTGGAGCGGCGGTCTGTTCAGAACGTTCAGGCAGGGATTCGGCGCGAGCGTCAGCCTCGTCGGATCTTTCAAACCCATTCCGGAATCACCGTTTTCTTTATCCGGCGTATTGGGATACACATACCTCGGATACAGCAAATATCAGACTATACTCGTAGGTCTTGGGGCTTCTTTCAAGGGCAAGTATTTCGAGCCTTTCGTCGAAGCGACCGGAACTTTCGTTTTGTCTCCCGACAGCGTAGCCAGTCCTCTCAGGCTGACGCCCGGACTGCGTTTTACGTCTCTCCCGGGCCTCTACCTCGACATGGCATACGATTTCAGGCTTACATCTAACGACAAAACAAACGTCGAGAGCTACGCTTTCTGCCCCGAATGGCTCGCTTCCGTCGGATTCGGATGGTCATACGACTTCATACCCGACCGCCCGAGACTCGCTTGGATAGCAGGAACGATTTCCGACATAAAGACGATGTCGGGAATCAGCGGAGCCATGGTGACTTTTGAAGACACTACCGCAGATGAATTTTTATTCCCTTCTATCGTCACAGACGAAAGCGGGGAGTGGTTTGTAGCCGACATTCCAGCTCCGAGAATTTTCGAAGTTAACGTCAGCGCAAACGGTTATTCAGCAGTCAATCCGAGGCCGGTTTTTGTCTATCCAGGGGACTCTCTGACAGGAATAGACTTCACACTCGAGAAAGAACTCGGAAAGATAGAAGGAATCGTCTATGAGATAAAATCCGACGCCTCGACCGCGCCGATAACCGCTTCGGTGAGAATTTCTGGAGACACTACTCTTACGATAGCAACCGACGAAAACGGCAGATTCGAGGTAACTCTTCTCCCGGGATCATATACTTTCGAGGCTTACGTCGCCGGATACATTCCGTCCAAAAAGGACTTCAACCTGGCGAGCAAACAGGTTTTGGTTACTGAATTCAACCTTCTTAAGGAGAAAGCCGAACTCGTCTTCCACAACATCAATTTTGAGGTCAACAAAGCCGACATTCTGCCGGAATCCTATCCGATCCTCAATCAAGTCGCCAGACTGCTCAAAGAGAACCCGGAAGTCAAGATTGAAATTCAGGGGCACACGGACAGCGACGGAAGCAACGCGCACAACCAGCAGCTATCCGAAGCGAGAGCCAATTCTGTTCGCAATTACCTCCTAAACACTCAGGGAATTTCCCCAGAAAAGCTTATAGCCATCGGATACGGCGAATCGAGGCTCATGATTTCTCCGGAGAGATCGAGAGATGACAAGAGGATGAACAGAAGAGTGGAATTTCACGTCATTGAAAATTAAGCGAGGTGAAAGATGAAAAAATATCTGATCGCATTTTTGTTTCTCCTCGTCTCTTCGGCTCTGTCGGCTGTTCTTCCAACGAGAACTCTAAGCGTCGAGACGGGTTACATACTTCCTCACAGAGATTCGAGAATAGGAATAGGTGACGTCGCGGTAGGCCTTTATGATTATTTTCAGATCGGATCGAATTCACTTCTCGATCTTTTTCTAGTCCCCAACGTCAAGGTCAAGGGCGGCGGTTTTATAGGCGAACTCCCGTTTTCTGTATCTGCCGGGGCGTATTACTGGGATTTTCTTGGATACTCTCCTTTGCTCTCCCAGAGCACGAACAGAGTTCTGACCGACGAGCTCACAGGGACTATGACAGGAAAGCTGTGGGGATACGGCTTTTTCTTCGGAGGAAGCTATATGATATCCGAAAAACTCGGTTCGATTCACATAGGATATGAAATAGACAAAGTCCTGACTGATATCAGGGGCATTGGAGATTTCTCAATAGATCCGAGGGAATACGTCGAGAATACCGATATATACCTCATCAGCCCGAGGGTTTGGGGCGAAGTTGATTCTTGGCATCAGACCGTGACTCTCGCCAACGACCTCTCCTTCGGAGTTATAAAAACCTACACTGAACTCGGTTACGATTTTTCTCTAAAAAAACTTAAATGGGGCGCCGGCTTCGGCATCAACGCCGCTTCCAACTGCGAAATAATACTCGGAGTTGTCGGTCCCGGAGTCGAGATAGACGAGGTCAACACCGGTATCGTTCCGGTAGTTCAGGCTATCTGGAACTTCGACTTCATGGAGGAATAATGAACAGAAAATTATTTTTTATGATTGTTGTGCTCGCCGCCGTCACATTGATTGGCTGCAACACGATAATCCACATAACGAGCAGATCAGATCCGAAATCTCTCAACACTAATGTCGGGGGCAGAATAAACAAACCTTACGACTGGAGCAAAGTTTCCGGTCTCGACATCCCCGAAGACATTTCGATGAAACTCGTCAGAGCTCATTTTTACGGGCATGTCGCGTTGAGCGTGGATTCGGGAGCTGTTGACTCTTTGAGACCCAGCACGGTCTATATCTTTTTGAGCAAAACAGACTCAACGGATGTTCCTATGGACACGAACATCACCATACCTCCTACCAATCCTGTTTACGACAGAGATAAACACAGGCTGATAATAGTAATAGACTTTACGCCTCTCAGCCCGCTCGGAGATTCAGCCGACTTCACGATAAACGCCGAATTGAACAAAGACGACCTGAACTGGGCGGATAAGATCTTCAAATCGAGAGAGGATTTTTACGTGAAAGCCGTTCTCATTCCTCCGATAACAAACGTCGCGGTTCAGACGGATGTTACCGCTTTCGTTGACGAATCATATTTCGAAGTGGATTTCGAAAAAGAAACAGGGGGGCTCTTCCCTCTTCTTTTCTGGTTCTGACCTCTCATAAGGGGAAGCCTCCAATGGCTTCCCCTCAAATCATTATTATGAAATACTCTGATTCAGGTGTAGATATTGAAAAAGCCGAAACCGCCCTTTCGAGGGTGAAAAAACTCGTCAAGACGACTTTTAACGACAGAGTCGTCCAGGACATCGGCAATTTCGGCGCTTTGTTTTCCGCGGGAAACGGCAAGTATCTCGTGTCATCGGCTGACGGGGTCGGGACAAAACTCAAGGTGGCTTTCGATATGGATATTCATACCACCATCGGACAGGATCTGGTCAATCACTGCGTCAACGATATTCTGACGCTCGGAGCGAAACCGCTTTTCTTTCTCGATTATTTTGCTTCGGGAAAGCTCGAAGAAAAGACATTTGAAAGCGTAATGCATGGTCTCGTCGAAGGATGCAGAAATAATTCCTGCTGTCTGATAGGAGGAGAAACGGCGGAAATGCCCGGCTTTTACAAAGACGGAGAATACGATATAGCCGGGTTCATAGTAGGAGAAGTCCAAAGAGAAAAAATAATCGGCTCTCAAAAAATATACCCAAACGATCTAATCTACGGTCTTGAATCATCCGGTCTGCACACCAACGGCTATTCTTTGGCGAGGATGATTCTCGATAAAAACAGAATTAAATTTTCGGATTATCAAAAGGACTTTTCAAGTTCATGGGGAGAAGCTCTCCTGAAAGTCCATCGCACTTATTTTCCGCTTCTGAAGGATCTGATTTCGGAAGGGAATACAATCTCGTCGATGGCTCACATTACGGGCGGTGGAATCGGGAAAAACCTTAAAAGATCCATACCTCAGGGTCTCAACGCGGTCATTGAGGTCAACTGGCAGATACCTTCCTTATTTAAAGTTCTTGAGAGAATCGGAAATGTCCCCGAAGAAGAAATGTTTCTTGTTTTCAACATGGGAATGGGCTTGGTGTGTTCAGTCCATGAGACAAAATCCGAAGAATTCGAACAATATCTTTCAACAAAAGGCGAACCCATTCACCGAATCGGATATTTCGAAAAAGGGACCGGCGAGGTCAGGTTTGAAAAGGATTAAAAACGACAAAAGAGAGGTTTTTTTTCTTTTCTTGATAGGCAAAAGGAAGCCCGAAAACGCCCTTGCTTTTCTCCGGCAGACAATATCCGAGGCTAAAAATCAATGGGGCTTTGCCTCTCCCGCTGTTTTCAGGCATTGGGGAATGGTAAAAATCGGCGACTTGATAGATTACGCGACGACGCTTTCAGGCTGTTCAGACTTCGATTTTAACCGTCTGCAAAGATTAAGAGACATAAAAATCGAAGATGTTTTTAACCCATGACTTGTTAAAAACACAGAATCCGTTATATTTCATTTATAAAACACAAATATTCTGCGGTCTTTACCTCGGTTCTCTTATGAGGTAAAATTTTTGAACAGTTTTAAAATACAATGGGATTGTATATTATGAGGAGAATAAGCTGAATGTATAAATTACACGATGAATGTCCTTTAGTGGATATTGTCGTAAAAAAGACAACAATAGTTATAACAGCCGAGGTTCCCGGACTGAAAGGTGAAGACATAGTCATACGGATATTCGGAGATAAACTGACTTTTACGTCGAAAATTTCACCCGCCGCTACACTTGAAGGAAAATACATTTTGATGGAACGGTGCCATAGACCTCTGAACAGGACCATAACCCTCCCCCAGAAAATTGACCCTGATTCCATTAAGACTAACCTTTCAGGCGGAATTCTCACAATACATCTTTCTGTTGTGAAGGAGGCTCTTTCTGCAAGGACAATCCAGCTACTCTGAAAAAAATCCTCTGCCTGCCGTCCCGCCGGTAGTTTTACCTCTTCTGGTTCTCGAAAAGCAGATAATCTATCCAAATCTGCCTCTCGTGGTAATCGTTTCAAGGCAGAAAGATATAGACATGATAAACGATATACTCAAATTGAGGGATAAAACACTCGTAGCTGCTCTCAAAAGAGAAAACTTACCGGAAGGATCTTCCCCTGAAAATTACATTTACGACACAGGCGTGATTTCTCTTGTGACGAAGCTCATGAATTACGACGACAATTACAGGATAATCATTCAGGGAAGAAAGAGAGTCCGTATAAATAAAATAGTCGAAGAAGAAAAATTCACTAAGGCTGAAGTTTTTTCTATAGAGGACTCCAATGAAACCGGAGTAGAAACTGAAGCGCTTCACAGATCTTTGCAGAACACTTTCATCGACCTGATAGAGGAGACTCCTGCAATACCTCAGGAACTGAAGATCGTCATAAAAGAAATCGACAAACCCGGCAGTCTTGCTGATTTTGTCTCCATGCACATAAACATGGATATCTCCGACAGACAGAAAATACTCGATACTCCGGACGTCCGCGAAAGAATAAGATTTGTCCTTGAAAAAGTCATTGACGAGCTTGAAATCGCAAAGGTCGCTTCCAAGATAAGGAAAGACGTCGAAGAAAAAGCGGAAGACAGCAGAAAAGAGTATTTCTTAAGAGAACAGATGAAGGCGATAAAAAAAGAACTCGGGGAAAAAGACGATTCGGTAAGGGAAATTAGCGACCTGCGTGTAAAAATACAAAATACTGATCTTTCCGAAGAGGCCAGAAAAGCCTGCGAAAAGGAAGTCGAAAGGCTCAACCAGATGCCTCCTGCCTCTGCCGAATATTCAGTTTCAAGGACATACATCGACTGGATACTCGATTTGCCATGGGGAATATTCACAAAAGACAAGGCTAATATCAGGAACGCCAAAAGCATTCTTGACGCCGATCATTACGACCTTAAGGAAGTCAAAGAAAGAATACTCGAATTCATAGCTGTCAGAAAACTCAAGAACGACGTTAAAAGCCCGATTATATGCTTCCTCGGACCTCCGGGCGTAGGAAAAACTTCTCTCGGCCAGTCAATCGCGAAAACTCTGGGAAGGAAATTCGTGAGATTTTCCCTCGGCGGAATAAGAGACGAGGCTGAAATAAGAGGCCATAGAAGAACTTATGTCGGAGCGATGCCCGGCAGAATAATCCAGGGAATAAGAAGGGCTGAATCATCAAATCCGCTTTTCATGCTGGATGAAATTGATAAATTAGGCGTTGACTTCAGGGGGGATCCTGCCTCGGCTCTTCTTGAAGTTCTCGATCCGGAACAGAACTTCAGCTTCAGGGACCATTATTTGGATCTTTCGTTCGACCTGTCAAAAGTTCTTTTTATAATGACTTCCAACGCTACAGCGACAATTCCTCCCGCTCTTCTCGACAGGATGGAGATAATTGAACTGCCGGGTTACACCAACGAAGAAAAAATCGAAATCGCTAAACAGCATCTTTTGCCTCGCCAGATAAATGAAAACGGACTCGAAGACAAAAAAGTCTTTTTCGAAGATAAAGCTCTTCAGACTATAATATCTGACTACACTTTCGAAGCCGGAGTGAGAAACCTTGAGAGAAATATCGCGAGTGTATGCAGAAAGATTGCAAAAAAAATCGCATCTTCTTCATCTCAGAACAGCAAATTATCCCCTGTAACCGGAAAAATCATAACGAAGCTTCTCGGCCCTCCGAGACACGTCCATGAGAAAAAACTTGATTCACCGCAGACAGGAATTTCAACGGGACTAGCCTGGACACCCAACGGAGGCGAGATTCTTTTCATAGAGTCAATCTTCATGCCCGGAAAAGGGAACCTGATTCTGACAGGTCAGCTCGGAGACGTCATGAAGGAATCCGCCATGGCGGCGCTGACGTATCTGAAGTCCATTATGGAGGAAAAAAGCGGATCAAATGATTTTTTCAAAGACAAAGACTTCCATATACATGTCCCCGCCGGAGCCATTCCGAAAGACGGACCTTCTGCCGGAGTGGCTATAGTTTCAGCGCTTTACAGCAGGATAAACGGAGTTAAACTGAAAAATGACGTAGCCATGACAGGAGAAATAACTCTTTCCGGAAGAGTTTTACCGGTCGGAGGCATTGAAAATAAAGTCCTCGCAGCGAAAAGGTCGGGAATAAACACCGTGATTCTGCCGAAAGACAATGCCGCGGATTTTTCACAAATACCTCCGGAAAAGAAAAAAGGGGTCAAGCCGATATTCGTTGACAGCATTGACAAAGTTCTGAGGAACATTACATACAGAAAGGAAGAAAAAATTGATAAGCGATCTTCTAAAGCCGGAAAGCGTAATAATAAGCGAAGAAAGGCTTAATTTCGACAACGTCCTTGAAGCTCTCATTGACGTAATAGACACGGGACCGGATTCCAAAATATCATTAAAGGATTTTCTTATCAAACGGGAAGAGCTTTTATCCTCAAAACTGGGCAAAGGAGTATTGATATTCCGGGCTTGGCCCGCTCCGATAGAAAATACTTTTTTTTCTCTCGGTATTTTTCATACAGGTCTTGATATAGAGCCGTTCGACGGCGAAGACATAAAAATCGCCGGTCTTTTAACGGCTCCAAAAGAAAGAGAAACCGAATACCACGAATATCTTGTCTCTGTCCTGCGGCTTTTCAATGAAAACTCTCTTCGCGATGATCTTCTTTTGTCTCGGGAGCCTTCGAAAATTATCGAGCTGATTAAAGAAGAGGAGACTGAATTTGAAAAATCAGTCTGACCTGTCCTGTTTTTCCACCTCTTACAGGGATTTTCTGTGCGGCGACATTGATGTTTCAATGGCAGGCCGCAGAGTCAAGCTCTGCGGATGGGTCAACAGCCTGAGAGAACACGGCGGCATCACTTTCGTGGACTTAAGAGACAGATCCGGAACACTTCAGGTTGTTTTTCATCCCGATAAAGTAAAGTATTCATCTATCGGACTCGAATCTCTGATTTCCGTTGAAGGAGAAGTCAGAAAAAGACCGGAAAATATGATAAACAGGGAGATATCCACAGGATCAATTGAACTTGAGGCAGACAGCTGTTCCCTCATTTCCGCCACCATCCCCCTCCCTTTTCTGCCGGAGGAAGATGTCCGGGCTTCTTTTGAACTCAGACTGAAGCACAGATACATAGACTTGCGCAGGCGTAAGATGTATAAAAATCTCCTCATTCGCCACATGACAATTCAAGCGATAAGAGAATTTTTGAGCTCAAACGGCTTTATCGAAGTCGAGACTCCCTATATGACCGCGCCGACTCCTGAAGGAGCCAGGGACTATCTTGTCCCGAGCAGAATTCATTTGGGCAAATTCTATGCTCTCGCCCAATCTCCACAGTTATACAAACAGTTACTAATGGTCTCGGGAATTGACAGATATTTCCAATTCGCACGGTGTTTTCGCGACGAAGATCTTCGCTCCGACAGACAGCCCGAGCACACACAGATAGATATCGAAATGAGTTTCGTCAATCAGGACGACGTTCTCGTAACAGCTGAAAAAATGATTTATCATGTTTTCAAATCTGTTCTCGGTATGGATCTGCAGATCCCTTTCCCGAGGATTAAATACGAAGAAGCCTTATCAAGATACGGTTCCGACAAACCGGACATCCGCTTCGGAATGGAGCTTTCAGATGTAACCATAAAGACAAGAAATACAGGCATGAAAATTCTCGATTCAGCTCCTTGCGTCATATCCTTTTTCGCTGAAAATTTTCTTCCCTCCCGAAAGCAGATAGAAGAACTCGAAAAAACAGCGAAAGACAACTCAGCTAAAGGTCTTATGTGGGTTAAATTCGAAGAAAACTCCGTAAGCGGACCTCTTTCAAAATTCATGACCGATAAGTTAAAATCTTCCCTGAACCCTGAGGGGAAAAAGGGATGCTTTTTCGCGGCGGCGGGAGAGAGAATGTCGTCAGTAAAAGCAATGGGCGCTGTCCGCCTCGAGGCGGCCAAACAATCAGGAACCGTCAAATCCGGGTTCAGCTTCCTTTGGGTGACCGATTTTCCGCTTTTTGAAAAAAGCGAAGACGGCAGTTGGGAACCCTGTCATCATATTTTCACTATGCCTAACCCCCAAGACCTCGAATTTCTCGATGAAGACCCCGGGAAAGTGAGGGGCATGCAATACGATCTTGTTCTGAACGGAGTTGAACTCGCTTCCGGGAGCATAAGAAACCACATTCCTCGCCTGCAGGAGAAATGCCTTTCAATCATAGGCCTCACAAAAGAACAGATAGAGAAGAGATTCGGTTTTTTAATAAAAGCCTTTGAATACGCACCTCCTCCGCACGGTGGAATAGCTCCGGGTATAGACAGACTCGTCATGATGATGACAGATTCAAAAAGCATTTCTGACGTCATAGCCTTCCCTAAATCCCTTCAAGCCGCAGGAATCATGGAAGACTGCCCGAGACAGATAGAAAATGAACTTTTGGAAGAGCTTCACCTTAAAACCGAAGGCGCCGGCGAATGAAGGTCCTCCATTACCCAGATCCCATCTTAAAAACCAAAGCGCCTGACATTGAGGTTTTCGATTCCTCGTTGAAAGACCTTGTCGAGAAAATGATCCCCGTAATGAAAGAACTCGACGGAGTGGGGCTCGCCGCAAACCAGATCGGCTTTTTGAAAAATTTATTCATAGTTCAGATTCCGAAAAGTGAAGTATTAATTTTCGCCAATCCCAGGATTCTTTCCTTTTCCGAAGAAATGGTATCCATGGAAGAAGGATGTTTGAGCCTTCCGGGCATTTACATAGAAATTCCAAGATCCAAATCCGTAAAAATCCAGGCCTGCGACTTAAACGGCGATAAATTCGTCATGGAAGGCAAGAACCTTCTCGCAAGAGCCTTCTGCCATGAAACCGAACACCTCAACGGCAAAGTTATACTCGACCACCTCTCTCTTGAAGACAGGTTGAAATTTGAAGCCCAGCTCAGCTCGAGAAAAATTTTCTGAAAAATCATTTCAAAAAAACTGATTTTAATTGTTTTTTAATACTTCCCTTCTATAATTTATATGTTTACGGTTTATAACAGTCTGAAAGGAGGTCTCATGCCCTGTCTTTTGATTTTTGCTGCTTTTTGGGTGGTTTTTTTCTTTTTCTACATCCTCAGAGGATTAAGGGTAATCTACCAATACGAAAGAGGCGTAGTTTTCACGCTCGGAAAATACAGCCACTTAAAAGAACCCGGAATAAGATGGGTTTTTCCGATTTTTCAAAACATGCGGCGGGTTGATATTAGAATCAAAACAGTTGATGTTCCGAGACAGGAAGTCATTACTAAAGACAACATACCCATTCTCGCTAATACAGTAGTCTATTTTAAGGTTGAAAATCCCGTGAATGCGATAATAAAAATCGACGACTACGTTTACGCAGTGAGGCAGTTCACTCAGGCGGCGCTCAGAGATATAGTCGGAAACAATGAACTCGATTTTGTCTTGACGGAAAGAGTCCAGGTCGCCGAAAGCATTCAGAGCATAGTTGATGCCGAAACAGACGAGTGGGGCGTAGATATAGAATCCATTAAAATTCAGGAGATAGAACTACCCGCTGAAATGAAAAGAGCTATGGCAAAGCAAGCAGAAGCTGAAAGAGAGAGAAGAGCTGTCATAATAGCTTCCGACGGAGAACTGAAGGCATCGGAAAACCTCAGACAGGCAGCCGAGACGCTTTCCAAAAATCCTGCCGCTCTTCACCTGAGGACGCTCCAGACAATAAGGGACATAGCAGCCGATCCTTCCGAAAAGATAATTCTCTATCTGCCTTCAGACATAGCCGACTTAGTCAAGAGAATATCTCCCTGAAGGGATTCGTAATAATGCTCGACAGCAGGAAAAGATATCTTCAAATTGCTTTTAACTACGACGCCGCGCAAGTATCGGCAATACTTCCGAGCATCCCGAAAAGCGGCAGAATACTCATCGAAGCCGGGACTCCATATATAAAAAGAGAAGGACTAAACGGCATAAGATTCATCAGGCAGATGTGGAAAGGAATCATTGTCGCCGACCTTAAAACTCTCGACGGTGGGGCTTCTGAAGTTCGGTTCGCCTTCGGAGCGGGGGCAAACGCAGTGACGGTCCTGGGAGGGGCCCCGACTGAGACCCTGAACTTCTTCGTGGACACATGCTCTAAATTGAGAATATATTCCATGATAGACATGCTCGGCGTTGAAGACCCTCTAAAAGTTCTCCGAAAACTTAGAACTCCTCCTGACGTAGTAGTCATTCACCGAGGCAGGGACGAAGAGAGCACAAGAGGAAAAGTCATAAAATACAAGCAGATAAACAAGATACGAAGCAAATACGATGTATTTATTTCAGCCGCGGGAGGGATAGACCTCAAGGAAGCCCGAAGCGCCATATTCAACGGAGCCGATATCGTCGTCGCCAACATAGTCACTCCGACAGATTCCTGGGTTGGGATAAGCTCTTCTTCAGATATCAGCAGAATAGCCCGTGAGTTTCTTGCGACAATAGAGTAACGGTTTTTCTCACTGGGCAGGCGTCATCTTGAAAAAAATGTTTATGAGCAGTCAGTAACATTCCGGCTCTGCAGAATCAGTCGAAGACTATAAACCCGCATGTGCTGAATTCCGGGACAAGCTGGAAGCCATCGGTCAAATTGATACCCAAAGTATTTGCGTTCAAAAGTTTGAGTATTTTATGTTGCTGAGAAATATCCGGGCATCCGGGAAAACCGAAACCGTATCGCCTGCTGTTTAGAACATCAGCTGATATTTGAATCTTTTTGTTTACGAATTTCGCCGCCGCTTCGGTAAGTTCACAGGCAAAACCGTTCAATAAAAAGTATTCCCCGTATTTTTTTCTTTCCATAAGAGTCCTCAGCTCTTTTTTGAAACCCCCTCCAGCGGTAACGGCAAAAAGAGCGCCTCTTTCAGCATTCTCTTTTTTCCTGAAAAAATGACCGGCGTCTCTGTCTTCGGGTGATGATTTTTCCGGAAAACAAAAAACGGAAAGAATTTTTCCGCCTCCGTCTTTTTCGACTTCAACTCGGTTGTTTTTTTTAACAAACCTGAAAATACTGAAAGAAAGACCCAGCTCCGGCACTTTTTTCTCTTCAACTTTTTGCACTATATCTCTGAGTTTTTCTTCAGGATCGAAATTGAAGGTTTTTTCCAGCACGCCGTTTTTCAGTTTCCATCTGGCGTTGAAAAGAGCTCTCCTGTCAAGATAGACGAGAACTTCTGACAGGGGTATGTCTTTAAGGACAGTCATCAAAGATCTCGCCTTTTTCTTTATGCTTTTTTGATTCCCTTTCCATGATCTTCATAGCGGCAAAAGCGTCCCCCGCAAAGAATATGTTTATTTTAAGAGACCTCCTCAATTCCGCAGTATATTCTTCGCAAAGAGCTGCTCCTCCGCAGATTATTGGAACATAGATTCCTTCTTCAACAAATTTAACTGCGATTTTTTTTATGTATAAAGCCGAATAAACAAGAAGACCGCTCAAGCCCACGCAGTCGGGCATGTGTTTTCTGACAGCGGCGGCGATTTCTTCGTCGGTTTTGTCAACTCCCAGATCGACGACCTCGATACCGCTGTTTTCCATTATTATTTTCACTATATTTTTTCCTATGTCGTGGATATCTCCTTTCACGGTCGCAAGAAGAATTTTCTTTTTTCTATTTCTTTCTAACGGCTTTATCAGAGGCGAAAGTATTTCAAGAGATTTTTTCATGACCCCGGACGAAAACAGGACATACGGAAGCAAAGTCTCTCCTTTTTCGAACATTTCGCCGACTTTCTTCATTGAAGGCAGGAGTATTTCATTCAGTATTTTTTGAGCCGGCATCCTCAGAAGAAGCCTGTCTATGATTTCTTTCAGATTTTTGTCCTCTCCGTAAATCACAGATGAGAACAGCTTTTCTTCATCGGTTAAAAAACGCTTTGAAGCGGAAACTATCGCATCACTTCCGATTTTTCCGCCTAAAAACTCCGTCAGGTTTTCAGCGTAATCCTCTGGGTCGGAAAATATCAGCTTCTCGGCTCTTTTGACCATGTTCGCCGGTATCTGTGAAAGGGGCAGTATCGAGTCTAAATCCAGTATTGCGGCTTCTAAACCCGCGTTGACTGCGAGATGAAGATACACTGAATTCAAAATTTTTCTGTGTTTTCTGTCGAAACCGTATGATATGTTGCTTACACCCATTATTATCCCGGCTTTCGGGAACGCTTTCTTAATAAGTCCTATCGAATCTATTGTAGCTTTATAGCTCGCGGCGGTAGCCGGGTCGCCTGAAGCGAGTGAAAAAGTCAGAGGATCGAAAAAAATATCTTGTGGAAGTATGCCGTGAACTGCAACGGCGGACCCATATATTTTTTCCGCAGTTTCGATTTTTCTCTCTAAATCAACAGCGTATCCATTCTCATCAGCGAGAATGCACACGACCGAAGCTCCGAATTTTTTCACGAGTTTGAATATTTTGTCTGCTTTTTCCCTGTCTTCCATGCTGACTGAATTGACGAGCGGTTTCCCCGGGTAATTTTTCAGGAAAGATTCCAATGATTTTTCGCAGGACGTATCCGCGCAGACAGGAATTTTCAGAATACTGGAAAGAAAAGTTGTAATACTCCCATAATCTTCAATTTTATTTCCGCCAGGACAGGCAAGACAGAGGTCAATGCAGTCAGCTCCTTTCATTTGCTCGCCAACTGCAATTTCTCTTATCACCTGAAAATCTCGCTCTTCAACAGCTCTTTTGAATTTTTTACTTCCGGACACGCTCGTCTTTTCGCTTATCTTAAAAGGTTTTGGAAGATCTTTTTTCCTATAAGCGGAATAAAGGGAAGAAAGGGAATGAAATTCAATTATTTTTTGAGCGGGGATTTTCACTCCCTCAAATCTCTTTCTGAGTTCCTCTATATGCCTGAAAGTAGTCCCGCAGCATCCTCCCACGATTCTCAAACCGAATCTAACCGATTGCATAAAGACGGTTTCGGCAAATTCCTCCGGTCCGCAGTCATATATGACTGACTGACCTTCTATTCGAGGCAATCCCGCGTTAGGCATATAAACCAATTCAAAATGAGATTTTCCGCGTATTGCTTCAAGTGATTTCTCCGACTGCTTAGGCCCGAACCCGCAGTTGAGTCCTACGGCGGAAAACGGATAGGACTGAAATGTCGCCAAAAAAGACTCGCAAGACATGCCGATCGCGGTTCTGCAGTTTTCGCCCGGGCTTATCAGAACAAATAAAGGGACTTTCAATATTTTTTCTTCGAATATTCTTTCAACCGCGGAAAAAGCCGCTTTTATCTGAAGGGGATCCTGGCAAGTTTCTATTCCCAGCATGTCAACGCCGCCCGAAAGAAGCCCTTCTATCTGCCTGCTATATGATTTTTCCAGCTCGTCAAAAGATACATCTCCCAGAGTTGGATACTTTCTTCCCGGTCCCACTGACCCGCAAACAAATCTTTTTTTTCCGTGTTTAGAATATTCTCCGGCGGCTTTTTTAGCTATTGAAGCTCCTTCCGCATTTATCTGACGGCACAATTCTCCGGCGCCTTTTTCTTTGAGCGTCAGAAAATCGCCCCCGAAGGTATTTGTCTCAATAATGTCACAACCCGCTTCTAAAAATCCCCTGTGAATCTCCTCAATAACTGCAGGATGAGTCAGGTTCAGCATTTCGTTGACGCGTCCAGCGCCCTGATTATTTACTGAAGTCTCTATAGAGGTTCCCATGCCTCCGTCAAAAATCACCGGTTTATCATTTTTCAAAGCGTCAATTATATCTATCATGATTTACTCCAGGTTCAGGAAAAACATCCGCGAAAGTTTTCGAGAATAAAGTTGACGGATTTCGCGTTTCCCATTGTAAAAAGATGAACGCAAGGGACATTAAAGTCCAACAGTTTTTCCAGAAGCCCCGACATGTATTTTATTCCCGCTTCTTTCTCTTTTTCCGGGGTTTTAGCCTCAATTAGTTTTTTCACGAATTCCGGGGGAATTGTAGCTGAAAAAATTCTCGGAACCGATCCGAGCCGGCATGCTTCAATTATCGGTTTCAATCCAGCTATCACGGGGATGCTTATTCCCAATTTGCTGACTTTATGGACAAATTTTTTATAGATATTGAAACCGTAAAAAGCCTGAGTTATGGCAAAAGAAGCTCCAGATGCTATTTTCCTCGAAAAATTTTTCAAGTCTTCCTCTTCGTTGAGCGATTCATTGTGCCTTTCAGGATATACAGCCGCGCCGACGCAGAAATTTGTGCTCAAGATTTTTCCTGAACACGTTTTTTCCGTGTATTTACCTTCGTTAAGACCTCTGATTTGGCTTATCAGTTCGCTGGCGAACATGTGACCTTCTTTTTCGGGTTTGAAGCCGGCTCGCAAATCCATGGGGTCTCCTCTGACAGCAAAAAGATTTTCGAATCCGAGGAAATGAAGATCTATGAGCAAATCTTCGGTCTTAAAGCGGTCCATACCCGCGCATATAATATGCGGAACCGTTTCCACGCCGAACTCTTTTCTTATGGCAGCGGACAAACCTACTGTTCCCGGTTTTCTGTTATTGCAAATTGCATAAACTTTGCCTTCTTTCACGGTATAATCAATTGAACAGCATTTATTCGTCACGCTGATGAACTTAGGCCCGTGACGGATTATTCTGTCAATAGTCTTGAAAATCCCCTCAGGAGAGGATCCTCTTTCGGGAGGGACAACCTCAAAGGAAAGAAGAGTTTTTTCTCTTTTTTGGATTATATCGGTAATCTTCATCTGTTTCTCCTCATGAAAGAGAGATTTTTATCCCCTCGCAGGCTTTAACGCAGATTTTTCCGCCGCATACGCCGAGAGCGAATAAAATTTCTCTTTCTTTTTCGGCCATTTCTACCGCTTTTTCAAGGGCTTCAGGTGTTTTTACGACATTGCTCAGCGATGTTGCAAACATATCTGCAAGGACAGGATCCCGGCAGACAACTGTGAAAGAATCAGACCTTCCGAAATTAAGCGAATGCCCTAATTTCCCCGAAGATGTGCAGATACCGCAGGGGGTAAGAAACGGTTCAATAGATAAAATTATACCAGTTTTGAAGTTTTCACTGCCGGTCTCAATAAGCACGCTTACTCGCGATTTTGTTTTCAGGTAAACATCTCCTCCGTTTTCTACAACATATTCTTCAGCGGAAAATTCACTCTCTATAAAATTGCCAATCTCTTGTGCAAAAAAACCGGCAATTCCCGCCATCGGGCCGACTCCCGTAATTCTGGAAAGAAGATATAGTTTTTCTACACTTCCCACAGCAAAGTCAGGGACGTCCATTCCTGTAAGTGAACTTAAAAACTGAGGACAAGAAGATATGTGCTTTTCAAAAATCATTCTCATTTGGATTATTCTGCCGATAATTCTTTCAGGCATCGAAGAGTCGTAGTATTTAGGATTGATGCCTATTTGAAGATCCGTGTCCTTAAAACCCGCTTCGAACTGCCAGAATTTGTCACCTTCCGTTTTATTTCTGTATGATCTTACACCGGACATGACTCCTCCAATTTATTCGACAACAAAACTTCTCTCTTTTTAACCTTCCTCCTGTCTGATTCCAAAATAAGAGATTTAGTCTTACCCCCCTCCGGCAGACGGGCGGATCTTTCTGTTATAATAAAATCGCCGGCAAGAATGATTTTTTTTAGCATGCAAGAGATTTTTTTTGATTTTCTCAGCCCGGATATGAGGTTTGTCTTCACGTAATTGCCTTTAACCTCAGCTTTGCCGGACAAGAGTTCTTCGTAAGTTAAATATTTTAGAACTTTCTTTTCTTCTGAAGAAAAATCGACGACAGGAACATCAATTTCCGTGTTTCTAACCGCGGCGTAATACGCTGAATTTTTGTCAATAATCGGAATAGGAATTCCTATTCCGACATACATGCTCAAGCCGTAGCCCTTGAAATACACAGGCGCTAAAAAATTTCTATCCATTTTCTTCAAGTCCCCTATGACAGAAATTGAAGCGGCGTTTTTAAGAGGTATGCCGCGCTTGTTTCTCTTGGGTCTCGTATCATGCTGGGTTCCATTCCAGCAAACAAAACCCTGAGCGCCGCAGAGAAATATCTTTGTTCCAATTCCTATTGCTTCCAGAAAAGGGTCATTTATCAACGGGCTGATTTCTCCTGCCGTGCAGAAATTGATATTTCCGCAGTTTCTCCCGAGAACTCCCATGTATGTCTTAAGGTCTTTTTCAGATGTGTTCACGGCAGCGGCATAGTTTTGATAAGCGTTTCTCGGGTTGAACAGAAAAGCTTCATTTATGCCGGATTTATCTACGAATATTTTCAGATTTTTTTTCGGATAGCAGTCGGTGCCCTTGGCTTTGGCTTCGAGAAGGATTTTTTCTCCTTTGACAAGCGAGTGTATTACATTCGCCCCTCCGTATTCAAAGTTTTCCGCTGAAATCTCTGTGGCTCCGATATAAGCGTCCGCCGCGGCAATGCCGGCATGGGCTCTCACACCGTTTAAGAATATTTCCTCCATTCTTATCGGCGGACAGCAGTTCCCGAAATTCAAAAAAGCTCCGCTCGAACACATTGGAGAAAAAGTTGCCGTTGTGACGACATCCACTTTTTGGACGAGTTCTTTTGGCGTTTTTTCGCGCGCCAGTTCTTTGAACTCATCGGCAGTTAGGACGACTCCTTTCCCGCCTTTTATTTTTTCTCTGATCTCTTCAAAAGATTTTCTCATATTGCCCTCTCTTAACGCGCGGAAGATCCGCGGCAGATTCTGTGCTTTTTTTTACTTGTTTTTTTGGAAAATAAAAAAGCTACACGCGCATTCGCATGTAGTGAGAGGGCATGATTCTTTCGGATGAACGAACGCCGGGTATTATTTCACATACACCGGTGCATAAAAGCCTGTAGGCTTCAGCATTAAAAATGTCTATCATCCTGTCCTCCTTTAATGAGATTCGGAATAATAGAACAATTTTAAGTTAAAAATCAAGCTCTTTTTATGACGGGCTGTATCATGAGAAAGAGACATCTTTGACGAGAATGTATGGAGCTCTTGAGTTGCCGTAGTCTATTATCTCTTTTGAGACTCCGGCGATATTCATCAGCATTTCCGAGGTGTTGGCAGTCAACATAACTTCTTTTACGGGGAACTGAATTTTTCCATTCTCTATATAGTAGCTGTTTTTACAGACTCCCGATAAATCTCCGTTGACGCTCGGCGAGCCTCCGGAAAATCTGTCGAGAAATATTCCCTTTTGGATTCCCGATATGAGAGAGCCTAAATCTTCTTTTCCGGGTTGAATTTCTATGTGGTTGCCGCTGCGGTTTTTTGCCCTCGGTAATCCCGTTTTTCTCGAACCGTAGTAGGAAAGCAGAAAATTTTTCAGTATCCCGTCTTGAACTAGGTCCATGTCCTCTGTAAAAAAACCGTCAAAAGTGAAATAATCCTTGAAAACGGACTTTTCGGAAAGGGGCGTCATTTTTATGCTGAACAGCGGTGAAGCGATTTTTTTGCCTAGTTTGTCCCCATATATACTGGTTCGGGCGATAAGCCTGTTGTCGAAAAGCGGAAAGAAAAAATCATCGAACATTCCCAGAGCGGCTTTTGGAGTCATTAAAAGGTCGCCTCTGAATTTTTCTTTGACAGGTCTGCTGTGAATATGCTCGACGGAATTTTTCAACATCAGATCTATTCCGCTTTTTTCAATTATTTTTTCTCCTATGTCCTTAAAATCTATAACAAGATAATTAAAGGAAGAGACATCTTTCTCTCTTTTGGAGGTGAAAAAAAGACATGTGTTGTAAAAGGACCTGTCCTCGGCCAAAAAACTGCCGTTAGAGTTAGCGTAAGTTATTTTATTTTTGTAATGAGTGAATATGGTATCTGAAAAAATAACCTCAGGGTATCTGTCTTTAGCCTCCCGGAGAAATTCAGAGAAAGATTCAGTCATTTTTTCTATATCGGGATATGCGGCATTTCCCAAAAACTCTCCTACGTTTTTTTCCGGGCATAAATCGTTCGCGTCATCCGGTTGAGAGCAGGCGCACATATCATTAAGCTGTTCAGCCGCCGCTTTTATGTCTTCGTCATTGAAATTATTAAGAGTTAAATCGGCTTTTCTTCTGTTGCAAAAAGCCTCTAGCCTGATTTCATTGTTTTCTGTTGATCTGAGAAAATTTATTTTGTCTTTTTCTACGTTAAGTTCTGTTATTTCTCTTTGAAAGCTGACTAAAGAACTCTTTTGAGCGCCTTTATTGATGATTTCGTCCAATATTTCACCTGTTTTTTTCCTGTCCATTTCAGTTTCCTCCGATATTCACTTTACATTTTATCGCTGGGCCGCCCATTCCGACCGGCATCGGTTGTTTTTTTCCGCACATACCGCTGCTTTCCCATCTCAAATCGTCGGATATCATAGTGACTGTCTTTAACAGGTCTATGGCCGTTCCCGATATTGTCGTGTCCTTGAGGGCTTTCGTTAATTTTCCTTTTTTTATTTCATAACCGAAAGTCACTCCAAACATGAATTCACTTGTCGAGTCCGCCTGTCCGTTAGCCGGATTTTCAAGATAGTAACCGTCTTCAATTGAAGATACCATGTCTTCTATCTTGTCTTTACCCGGCAGAATGCACGTATTTCTCATTCTTATCAGCGGTTCGTCGTCAAAATTGTAGGCTCTTGCGTTTCCTGTGGGGTCAGTGTTGAAAAACTCCGCCGATCTGCGGTTGTGTAGATAACTTTTCAGTATTCCCCCCTCGATGACGACCGCATCTTTAGCTTCAATTCCTTCATCGTCAAAATAAACGGGGACAGGGCAGGTCTTTCCGAAAGCCTTGTTGGCGAAATCAACAAGATTTACGTTTTCGGAAGCCACTTTCTTATCCAACAAGTCTGCGGCGACTGAGCCGCCGAAGACAAAATCGGCTTCGGTTGTGTGCCCCATTGCCTCATGAGCGAGTATTCCCGCCAGATCGGCTCCAAGAATTACTTCCTTGAATCCTGCCTTCGGAAAGGTTCCGTCCCGTTTTTTCATAAGCTTTCCGTAAAGCTCGTCTGTCCCTCCGAAAAGTTCTTCAGGCGACTCGTATATATCTTCGAGATCGCCGAGCCCTCCGAATGAATCGCTTAAATTAATGGGTTGTGAGTCTGTTGTCAAAGAAACTCTGAGAAAACTTCTCGGTATAGACTGAATCACATGCGCGCCTTCCGAAGTCATGAGTTCTTTCCTCATCAACAGATGATAGTATAATATTTGTCTGCTTTTTAACTTGGGATATTTGTTTAGTATATAAGAATCTACCCCTCTGATAAAATCCATTTTCTGTTTTCTCGTCATTTTTTGTTTTTTTGTCGTAAGGTCTATTTCAAAATTTTTATGTTCAAATTTTCTGAAAATCCTGTCCGTGTTTTTAAAACGTGAGGACATGAAATCAGCATTTTCTTCGGCTTTTCTGAGAATTTTCTGAATGTTTTCCGAATCTTTAGAAGGGCTCGACGCAAACCCCCAGAGTCCATCCTTAAAAACTCTCGCGCTGCCCCCCCCTTCTCTTTTTTCGTCGTTACTTATGCAATCTCCGTTCAAAACGACTATGATTTGGCTCATGTTTTCCTGAAGGCGTAATTCAGTGTAATTTCTGAATTTATCTCTGTATTTTTCAAGCTCAGCCATAATACCTCCCGTAAAATGATAAAATTTACCATAATAGTGTTGAATTTGCAATTATTGTTCTGCCTGCGTCATAAAAAACCAACAAATCAATATATATCTCATAATATCGTGATTTGTATTTCATCGCCGACAAAGATTCCTGTCAATATGACATTTTATTATTGTTTTTTTAGCTTTTTTTGCCCAAATTACCAAATTTTTTATGAAAATATGTTGATTTTGTGCTATAATGATACAGAAATATATGAAAAGATACTCAGACAACAAAAAAGAATATTTATCACGCATAAACAGAGCGATGGATTATATTCAAAACAACCTGAGCAATTCTCTTTCTCTTAAAGAGATCGCCGAAGTTTCAAACTTTTCACCTTATCATTTTCACAGGGTTTTCAGATCCGCCGTCGGAGAAACTCTCAATTGTTTTATCAACCGATTGAGAATAGAAAAAGCCGCTAACATGCTTTTGTCGAAAAAGAATCTCTCAATAACCGAGATAGCATACGACTGCGGTTTTTCAAGTTCTTCGGCTTTCGCGAGATCATTTAAGGATAAATACAGCATGAGCGCTAGCGACTACAGAGGCGGAGGCCACGCTGTCAATAACAAGATTCGTAAATCAAAAAGCAAGAATAGCAAAAATGAAAGCAAGAACGGGAAAGAAAACGGGGACTCCAAGCTGTATGATGGAAAAGCGATAATCCAAAACTCCGGAGAAAAGGTATCGCTTCAACTTCAAACAGCAAGGAGGAAAAGAATGTCAAAAGTCAAACCCATCAAAGTCACGGTTCAGGAGCTTCCCGAAATGTGTATGGCGTATGTCAGGCATATAGGCCCTTATAAAGGAGACGACGCTCTTTTCAGAGGGCTATTTGAAAAAATAACTCGATGGGCTGGTCCAAGAGGCTTTCTCTCAGATCCTGAAGTCAAGTTCCTTTCGGTTTATCACGACGACCCTGAAATAACTGAATCCGATAAACTTAGAGTCAGCGTAGGACTGACGGTTTCTCCCGAAACAGAAGTGGAGGGAGAGATAGGAAAAATGACAATACCTTCAGGCAAGTATGTATTGGCAAATTTTGAAATAGATCAAAATCAATATCAGGAAGCGTGGGATAATGTTTTTGCCGATTGGTTCCCTAAAAGCGGTTATGTCTGTGACGACAGACCCTGTTTTGAATGGGCGCTGAACGATCCGGACTCTCACCCGGAAAAAAAACATTTAATCAACATCTGTGTTCCTGTGAAACCTATGTAAGTATCCGGAGGTCGGATTGAAAAACAGAACGAAGACCTGCTCTCAGCCTCCATTTGAGTTAAACGGGTCTTTACTCGCCGCACCGGGTTTCATCAGGCGTAAAACACCTGCTGAAACAAGTGCATTTGCTATCGCGCGTTAAAATCTGTTTTTCAGCCGGCCTCTTAGTTTTCTCTCATCAAAAAAAAGTGTAAATCCAAAAATAACCTGCGTTTTCAATTTATTGCGTTTTATTTCCGCTGGAGTATTATTAAGTGATATGAAGTGCAGGAACTGCGGTCATATTAGTCCCGAGGGGGCTAACTTTTGCGTCAATTGCGGAACAAATTTGGTGTTTTTTAGATTTCCTGAAGAGAGGAAACTCGCTACAATTCTATTTGCCGACATCTCGGGTTTTACCCAGCTCTCACACGCGATGGAACCTGAAGAAGTTTCCGAGGTCATCAATATCTGTTCTGAAATAATCAATCCTGTGATAATAAAGAACAACGGTTTGATACACAGCTATCAAGGGGATACTGTTATTGCCCTTTTCGGAATTCCTGCCGCGAGGGAAGACGATTTCGAAAATGCTGTAAAAGCTTCTTTAGAAATAATAAACATGGTTCCGGAAATAAATTCTGAAATTTTCGAAAAGACAAACTACCGGTCAGATATCGGCATTCACATAGGCATAAATAGCGGAATTGTCGCGTGGGGAGAATTCGGTTCAGGAGATAAAAAAGAACGAACGGTATTAGGCAACGAGGTCAATGTGGCATCGAGGATAATGAATCTCGCAGGCAAAAACGAAATCTATGTTTCAGAAAGCGTCTTTTTACAGACCTCGCATTTTGCCGATTACGAGGACCTCGGAAGTTTTTTTGTCAAAGGTATAAGCGAAAAGATAAAATTGTATGCTCTCAAATCCCTTAAAGAATTCCCGGAAAGCAAAAGAGGAATAAAAGAAAATGTTTCACGTTTCATAGGAAGAGAAGAAACCATTAAAAATATTTGCTCGGTGTTTGACGATATGCCTATTGATAACAAAGGAGCCGTTTTTATTCTTGGAGAGGCAGGTATAGGAAAAACAAGATTTATCAAAGAGTTCAAAAATCATCATTTATCCGCTGATAAATTCTTTTTCACATACTCTCAGTGCACGCCCGCATCAGTAAATTTTCCCGATTTCCCGATAATTGATACCCTTGAAAAGATTTTTAACTTCGAAAAAAAGAACTCCTGTCATGAAAAAAAACTTAAAATCCGGAATTTCTTCGGCGAAAAAACATTTATCGAAATCAGCGATGAAATTAAATATTTACACAGCCTGCTTTCAATTCTCGATGAAAAAGAAACCTTATCTATCAAAAACATTGACCCGAAATCGCTTAAACAGGAGACGAACAGTGCTCTTTTTAAGATTTTTAATATCATCGGGTTAAAAAGAAAACTGATCTCGGTTATTGACGACGCGCACTGGATAGACAGCCCTTCAGCAGATTTTCTTAAATTCTTTTTCAAAAACCCCCTTCAGGCTCCGGTTCTTTTTATACTGCTGTCCAGAATAGAAAAAAGGAATTTCGCGTTTGAAATATTTGAGGAAGTAAAAAACATTAATGATTTTAAATTTGCCAAATTCCAACTCGAGCCGCTTGAAACTCCACAAT
>CAYNIW010000004.1:114793-123812 GCA_964397545.1 uncultured Desulfuromonadaceae bacterium
ATTAATGATTTTAAATTTGCCAAATTCCAACTCGAGCCGCTTGAAACTCCACAATGCAGAGAAATCCTGCTCGATATTATGCCGAAATATTCTTCTGATGAAAACCTCACTGCTAAAATTCTCGAAAAATCCGGCGGCAACCCGTTTTTTCTCGAAGAGATAATCAAGGACATAAAAGAGAGAGAAACGGAAAATGAAGGGATTTTGCATTACATAGACGGCTTTTCTTTACCTGACTCCGTTTTCTCGGTTCTGTTTTCGCGATTGGACAGGCTGGATCCCCAAAAGAAAAAAATCCTTCAAGCGTCTTCCGTAATAGGCGCTAAATTTACAGAATCTCTTTTGTCGGAAATCGTTTATCAGGACAACAGTAGAATAAGCGAACAACTCGACGCGCTCGCCGAACAACAATACATCGTCAAACAGAACGGGTCATATTCTTTTAAACATCCTCTAATCCTGGAAACATCGTATAAGACAATTGTAAAAAAAGACAAAAAGCTCCTCCATGTAAAAACAGCGCAAGCCCTTGAAAAAATTACGGGAGAAAAACCTAAAAACTTTCATGAAGACTTGTCCTTTCACTATCTTAAAAGTGAAGTCTGGGAAAAGGCATACGAACATTCGATGATTTCAGCAAAAAAGGCGGCTGAAAACTATCAGAACGAACTGTCTTTGAAGTTTTACGAAAACGCCGCGGTTTCCGCCGAAAGGTTAAATGACAAAAAGAAAAAAATCTCAGCTATGCTCGGAAAATCAAAAATTCTCGGTTTTATAGGAAGGACTGCGGAAGCTCTCGAAACAACGAAGTTAATATTAAAACAGTCCAAGGAGATAAAAGACGATCCATTGACAGCCGAAATACGTCTGTTTCTTTCCGGGCTTTATGCCGTTTTCAGCGATTATAAAAATATGCTGCGGCATTCAGTTCCTCTTCTTGAATATTTTAAGATTAATAATAAATATTTAAGTTACGCAGATTGTCTTTTTACTGTCGGAAAAGCCTATTTTTTCACTGGCGACTACAAAAAAAGCTTGAGATACCTTGAGGAATCATACCTTACATTTGACAGGATCGGCAACAAAACCGGCATACTCAAGTCGCTGAATTCAATAGGATTAAACTATTTTGAACTTTCCGACTACAAAAATTCACTGTTATTCCAGAACAGAGCTCTGCGAATATCCAAAAAATGCAGCTCTCGCGTGGACCGTTCCTATATTTTGACAAGCCTTGCTTTCGTTCACTTTAAGCTCTGCAGATACAAAAAAGCCGAAAGATATTATAAAGAATCAATGAAGATAAAAAAAGAGACGGGACACCTTCAGGGCTACGCCCACAACATAGCGCATCTCGGAATTCTTTATTATATAACGAATGATTACGGCAAAGCACTGGAGCATTTCGAAAAGTCATTGAGTATTCTCAAAGAAATCAAAGAAAACAGATCCATAGCGAACATCCAATACTACATTGCATGTATTCAATACAGAAGGGGACGCCTTGACGAAGCTCATTCAATTTTGAAAAAATATGCGCCGATGTCAAAAAATATCGGCGACATGCAGGGTTATTCCGCCTGCATTCTCATTTTAGCGCAGTTATTCGCCCAAATAGGCGAATATGAAAAAGCCCAGGAATATTTTTCAGAAAATCTAAAAGTCAACAAGATAAACGGAGACAGGGCTGAATCTGCGAGAAATCTTATTTTTACGGCAAAAATGCAGATAGAAAAAGGAGAATTGAACAAAGCCTTGAAAAATCAAAGTAGAGCGATTGAATTGACAGCCGATTTAGACCTTCCGGATATTATGTTCATGTATTTTTATGGGCTTTCCTCAATCGAGCTGATGAAAAAAAGGCATGGACCGGCTCTTAAATATCTTAAAAAAGCCCAAAAGTATGAAAACAGGATAAATACAAGAAGCTGTCAGGCTCTCGTGCTTCAGCTGAAAGGCAGAATTTACGGAGATATGAAAGACTGCGAGAACGCGAAAAAGAGCTTTACGAGATCTGAAAGAATATTCAGAAAAATCGGTGCATCTCTGGACCTAGCCGAAACATTATACCATCACGGCGTTTTTTTGAAAAAGACCGGAGAGAAAGACATAAAGACTGAACAAGCGTTTAATGTCATCAAAGACATTAAACTTTCAAAATTCTTCGAACGAAAAGCGCTCGACAATCTATTAAACAAATCTCTCTGCTCCGGCTCTGAATAACTGACCTATTCTGCTAAAACCAGCTTGCCCTTGTATGATTCACTGCCAGTCGAGAGAACAAAGAAATACGTTCCCGCTGGCAGTTTTTCAAAATTATTGTCCGTCTTTTCCCATGTAAGATTATGGGAACCTTGAAGAACTCCCGAAAATAAAGATGTTTTCACTTCCCTGCCGGTTATATCATAGACGCTGAATCGGACGTCAGAGTTTTCAGCGAGCACAAAGTTGATAATCACCGGTCCGTTTCCGAGATACCCCGATACAAGAGAGCAGAAGAATTCTTCTGTAATTGGAACGATGGGTTCTTCAACTGAAAGAATGACATCTGTGTGAAAGACTTCGCAATACGGCATATAAACACTGTTGAGATAACCCGCCATTGAAAACAGCATTATTTCGTCTGCATCTACAAGCGTAACAGGCATCGTGAGGCAGGTGTGATTCATACTGTATGTCGGTTTGTCCGGGATTTGGACCCAGCCTGAATCCGACTGATACATATAACATGAATTCAGATAGCCGTAAGAACCATCCTGGCCTGCTATGACGTAGAGTTTGTCGCCGTAGGAAGCGTATCCGCACCTTCTTCTTCCTACTCCAGGAATATTTCCGGCGGCAGTCCATGTTATGTTCGCCGGATTTGCCGGATCAATGTAGCCTTTATAAACTGACGCGGACCACTGAGCCGAAGAAGTATAACCTGTGGCTAAAATTAGAGTGTCGTTTCCAATATAACCCGATGCTCCGCACATAACCCCTTCTGGTATTGAAGTAGCGGAAAAATACGAATCTCCTGCCACGTCATAGACCTGAACAACAGATGAAGCGGTCCACACATTTCCTCCGCCTATAAGGTAAATCAGACCTCTGTCTTCTGCGAGAGCGATATTTGCATCGTTCAGCCCTATCGGCATCGAAGCTCCGTTCGTATAAGAATTGGCTTTTAAATCGTATATTACGCACATGCTGCCGGCAGGAAAACTTCCATACATGTAAACTTTATTATCGTATGTCGTAGATGCTCCATACCTCATTTCAATAGGCATTGGAGTTCCTGTTACCCATGAATTCGCGACGACATCGTATATATGATGAGGCGTGCTGGGAGTCGGATTTCCGCCAAAGACATGAATTTGCAAAGTCTCTCCGTCATCTGATCTGTAGTATCCCGTGAATACTCCGCCTCTTCCTTCCGGTATGTTCGTCAGAACCTGCCAATAAAGAGAATCAGCGTTCAATGCCGAGAAGTTATTTTCAGGGGCTCTGTTGCTAATCTGCAGAACCGGTGATTCCGGATCCCCGTCTTCCCATGCGGAAAAAAGAACTGTGCTGAAAAATACAGCGAGGAGCACCATCACAAAAATCTTCATAAATCCTCCTTTTCACGGTCATATATCGTTCATATAAATATTAGGGAAAGGTAATATCACAACACCCAATTCTTTACATTCCTTTTTAGGTAAAAGCCGTGATTCTTTAATACAATTATAGTAATAATTTTTGAAAATTACAGAGCTTTTTTAACAAATTCATTTGTTTTGAAAATTAAAATTACCTCTTTTTTGCCGATTTTAGGCTAAAAAAATCTAAAACCCTGCTTTAATTCAGTTTGACAGTTGGCGGTTAATTCAACCTGATAAACGTCTTTTTTCTTTTGTCTGAGTTAATTATTTTTTTCCCAGAGATTCAATTCGTAGATGTAAGGGATTTTGGGCCATGCCATCCCGGCAAACCCAACCGCATTCTGAGGGACATCGCCGAATCTCTGCCATGTGATAACTTCTTCAAGATTCTTTTCCCTTATGACCTGTGAAAGAGCTTCCATCATCTCCTGTTCCCTGAATCTGAAATATTTTGTTGAAAAGTTCTGTTCCAGTCTGTATGGTTCAACGGCGAAAAGATACCCTTTCCTTCCTTCGTGTTCGATTTTCTCCAAGCCGACAGTATTGTCGTTTCTCAAAGGTTTCGGAACATACCAATCATCACCGTCTGCAGGTGGAGGATACACCCAAATTCTTTTATGTGAAAAGTTTTCTTCGAAGCTTTTAACAACGCTGTCTTCTATGTCGTTGGTCCTCTCGTCTGTTGAAATTATGCGATTTTGAACGACACCATAGCAAATCCTGATTCCTGGAACATAGAGAGGCATTGTCCTCTCCTCATACCTCATCCCTTCGGGCATGCTGAGATCTGTTTTGACGCCTATCAAATCCGTTGCTGTTTCGCTCGCAGGACATTGCGAATTTTTGTCAAATACGCTTTTCAGGTAAGTCGGCAGATCTTCAAACCACCATGTTCCGAAGTCGTGGTCGGGATGCTTCACCGCCGCTCTCTTTTTATATATGTTTAATTTGAATTCTTCGCCGGGCTCGCATAATTTTATAAATATAACTTCGTTTATCGGAAAACCTTCTTCCTTGAATTCCTCAAAAAGAGCCGCCAGAGCTCTTTTCGGGTCAAAAATATTTGAAGCGAGAAACGACAGATTCCAATTTGAAATGAATATGTCGTTTTCTTCGAATACACAGTCTTTAAAAGACGAAGCTTTCAGTAAATACTCCCAATTGTTGATTATCTGCGATAATTTTTCATATTGATCTCCATCGACGATTCCGGAAAATCCGACTATAACTCTGAATACGTCATACTTATTTGCTCCGCTGAAAATTTTATTTGAAAATCCGTTTTCAGGCATAACCGTCCAATTCTTTTCATAAGAAGGCTCCTTGAGTTCCCACTGGACAGAAACAAATGGGGCCAAGCCATTTGAAAAACCGTCTATCCTGCCGAATTTACAATCACATACTGTTTTACCATTTTCATCTATTATGCCCCAAAGTCCATTTTTCATCACAGGAGCCCTGTTTTCACTGAACAAACCTACATAATCATAATCGTCGCTGTTTATTCTTGCGCCTTTTTTATCAATGAAATGCCACTTATCCCTTTCACAGACGCCTGCTAAACCTTCAGTAAATCCGTATGCAGAAAAGAACTGCGGCTGAATAATTTCTTTCCCTTCAAGATCTATGAATCCCCAGAGTCCATTTTTCATAACCCTGGCGAGTCCTTCGTTCGGAAGCATTATGTCTTCATAAGGTCCGGTGAGAGAAGATTCTTTATTCATGAAAAACCAGCCTTCTTTCATTAAAAGACCGCACAATCCGCCGCCGGTGCCTTTGAAATTTTCAACCCATACATCTTTTATCAGTTTTCCATTTTTATCTATAAACGAATAGAGTCCGTTTTTCTTAACCCACGCTATTCCATTTTGAAATACTGAAATACTGTCGAATCCTTCCGAGATTACTCCTCCCTGTCTGTCAATTAAATATATCAGTCCGTTCATTTTCACAGAACCGACATCTTCTGAAAAATCGTATGCCATTTCAAAATTCGGCTTTATGACCCATTTTCCTTTCTTATCAACGTATCCGTCCAGACCGCCTTCATTTGCTATAGCAAGCCCGCAAGAAAATTTACCTAAAAAATTAAAAATCGGATCTATAGCTATTTTGCCGCTCCTGTCTATAGCTCCCCATTTGCCTTCAATGACAACTCCGCCCAGCCCTTCTGAAAAATCGTAAAAATTGGAACAATTCATTTCGACAAGAGTTTTTCCAAATTCGTCCACAAAGCGCCAGGACCCGCCGCTTAATAAATTATTGCTGTTGTAAACTCCTCCTTCGTTCAGCCACATAACTCCGTCAGACCATTTCCCGAAACTTTCAAATACATCTTCAAAAAGAAACTTGCCTTGCCTGTCTATAACGCTGTATTTTCTCTTTCCCCATTTCTTGACCGCCGCGATTTCCTTCCCAAACTTTCCGACAACGTAGAATTCCGGCTCGATCCTGATATTTCCATCTCTGTCGAGGTAACCGCTTCTGAAATTTTTTGACATGCCCTCTCCTTTTTGTTTTATCTTAATAAAACAATCTTAAAAAAATATTAAAATAACCCCTTGAATTGACAGATTTATCCTTCAAAAAGCGGAATGGACTGAACATTTAACTCATCAATTTACCGACTCTTGAAAATACCGTGAAGTATCTAACTCTCCGGTTAACAATTTTCATTGGAATTTTCTAATATTTTTAAATCACCTCTTTTTTGTGATATAATAAGCATAATCTTTTTACGGGAGGAAAAATGAAGAAATTTGTTTTTCTAATTGTTCTTTTCTCCTTTTTTCCGCTCTTCGCAGAAAACACCGGCCCATCAGGAATAACTTATATTATTCCTGTCATCTCCTCTTATGAGGAAATATACGATGCTGAAGAAGAGTTGGATATCCAAACGTCACTTTTTACGCCAAGCAAAATTTCAAACTCCTATGATTTAACCGAACCTTTGAATTACAATCCTTTCTGGGGACCGAATATCCTGGTCACCGATCAATGCAACACCCTATACAGAGACGACATGGCTTTTGATTATGACGCCGCCGGAAATATTTACGCTGGGGTTCAGTCTTCCCACAATGGTGGAAACGACACTTTATTCATTTACCGTTCGACCGACAGAGGATTGACTTGGAATGTCTGCTACTGGAATTTCGTTGCGAACGGCGGCAAGATAATTGATTTCGATATGAGGCTGGAACCATACACTTTGGTCAATCCGGAGATATACATTGCCTGGGCTGATTCTCAATTCACTTCCGGATACAGAATGTTCTTTGGAGCCGTCAAACCCGGCGTTTCCGAAAGATGGTATCGTCTGGATTCTGCATTTACATCTCAGGACAGTTTTTTTTGTGTCGCCATGGACGTCTCTCCCGATTCAAATCCTTTGGTCGCGATTTCCACATTGTGCTACTCGCCATATCCCGGTGAAACGGAATGGGCTACTTTTTATTCCGCCGATGCCGGAATAACATGGAATATCGCAAATCATATAACTCCTTACGCTCCGATGGGTTTGTCCGTGGCCTGTAATTCCCGGGAAGCATTTTATGTCGCAACAATATACACCCAAAACAAATACAGAATGCGCCTGGCAAGATATAACGGCACATGGTCGGGTATGTATATTTCACAGGATTATGACACTATAAGAAGCTGTCCTGTTATAGCTACTCAGAAACACCACACCTACCCGGCAAACTATATCTGTGCTTTTGAAACTATTGGCTCCGGCAGTGCTTCGAGGATTTTATACTGCTACAGCAGTGATGGAGGGCAGATCTGGAACGGCCCCGACTACTGGTCTGTAACCGGAGAAAACAAGTGCTGTTCAAAACCGAGCCTCAGAATTGGATGGAATTACACAGAAGACTTTCCAATAGCATCCTGTTTTGTCGAAGGAGGGTCGTTCGATTCTCTCGTCACTTCGGTTTGTGTCGGTAATTTTAACGGCTGGAGTCAAAGGACGGTTGTCAACAATTATTCACTTACAACGACAATTCCATCACAAGTGCTATATATAAACGGCTTGGGAATAGACGGACCTATAGCCCTTTACAGGCAAAACAATTCCAACAACATTTGGTTTGACAGGTGGAATCACTATAATCCGGTCGAAGAAACACCATCCAATGATTTTATCTCTTCAGATATTTCAATCATCCGGGAAGCCGTCGGATTTCGAATTGATCTTTCAACACCCTATGAAATGGTCATCAAAATTACAATATTCGACGTCCTTGGAAGAAACATACGGACTGTAGCTGATAATATCTTAGAAGAAGGCAATCACAGTTTCATATGGAATCTCGACTGCGAAAACGGCAGAATTGTCCGTTCAGGGACTTACTTCATCAATTTCGAATCAATGGATCAATATTTTTCAAAAACAATACAGGTGTTTTAAGATTGTTTATTTCACTTTTTTTCACGAATAAAAAAAGCAATTTAAACCGCGCATGCACTTGAATTGACACGGATATTGTAAAGAGAAAATTTCTGCACGAAAGTTGATTCTCAATTATAATAATCCCTATTAGGGATTTGTCGGTTTTTTTTAAATTTCTCCATATATGGGACTATAATATTTAAGCTTGCTTTTAAGGAGAAAAGATGAAAATCAGATTACTATTTGCTGTTTTTATTTTTCTTTTCACCCAAAAAATTACACCAACAGAAAAGCCTGAAACTCTCTCACTGGAAGCATTGATTACACATTCTCTCCCCATCGGCTGAGGAACTCTTTATAGGTGCGAACTGCAGGAGGTTATTGAGGGAGAAATGACCGGTATAGACAGCACATTCACCCTGAGTGCTTCTGTCGGAAGCGAAGGTATATTCGAAGACATTCACTCTCTGCCCATCGGAGAGGTTTAAATGAATGTTCTGTAAAAATATTTGCTACTCAATCACAAAAAACGGCTTCGTGATTTTCCAGTATTCAGTTCTGAAATTCGTAAAATATACACCCGAAGGGAAATCCGCAATATCTATTTCGACTGAATTCTCCCCTTTTGAATACTTTTTTTGCGCCACAGAGAAGATTTCCTGACCGAGTATGTTATAAACTGTTATCTCGGCTCGAGTGTCCACGTTCAGATGAAAAGAGACATTCAAATATCTGTTTGACGATATCAGAGAAATCATGAATCCAGAACCTGTCAGCTCGACGTGCTCCTCCTCGACGGCTGTCCCGCCATTTTCGGTGCAAAGAACCGTCCCGCTGTCTCCCCCTACCCATCCTCTAAGTGAATCAAGAAAAAATATCGTTGTCAGATCTCGGTTCGTTCCGGAGCTCTGACTTATCCAGTTCATCCCTCCGTTTTCGGTGAAAAGTATCGTGCCGCCGTCTCCGACCACCCAGCCGATGTTTTCGTCAAAGAAATACA
>CAYNIW010000005.1:0-89973 GCA_964397545.1 uncultured Desulfuromonadaceae bacterium
GCGAATAGCTAAATTGCTTCGCAAATTAGCATCAAACACGAATCCGATTTTTCATAGATATGAAAAATCGCTACACAGATATAAAAAAAAGAAGATCTAACCACGAATTGACGCTAATGAACACGAAAAGAGAAGAAGATTTAACCGCGAATCCGATTTTTCATAGATATGAAAAAGTCGTTACGCGAATGGCTAAATTGCTTCGCAAATTAGCATCGAGCTCGAAAAATAAGCAAGCCTTCGTGGTAAAATTGTCTTTTTCTTAAATTAAGATAATTTAAATAAAATACATAAACCATGAAGGTGAATAAAAAGAAAATAAACGCGATTATTCGCAAATGATCAAGAAAAATATTTGCAGAATTGTTTTATCTCAAGGGTTTTTTTATGTCAAGGAGGAGACTGCTGAATTCAAAAGCTTTCCAGTATCCGTCTGCCTGCCTTGAAAGAGTCACAGGTCTGGGTGATGCCGCGCCGGAAGATTTCACGAAAAGTTTAAATTTGTTGTCTCCCTGCGCGTCGCTGTATTTGTTGCTCGAAAACTCGAAAACCGCCGGCATCTTTTCAATTTCATACGAATTTTCAGGCGAAGTCCCTAAAACGTAAGACCTGAACATGTATTCTTTTCCTTTTGACTGAAGAGAAATAAACCTCAGATCGGATTGAAAAAGTTCTTTTATGCCGTCCCCTCTTTTGACAAGCCGCGAAGGGTCCATGAGCATAGACAGCATTTTCTTGCCGGCCTCTTCGTTTTTCGTATATTCGATCAAAGCAATTATCAGACAGACCGCCGCTCCCGAGGGATTTTCGCCTAATGCAGTGTAAACAGACAAAAATTCGTCGGCGTCGGTCGGAAATTTTCCGATTTTACTCGTCCAAGTTTTGTTTTCCGCCATATCCTCCTCCGAGCTCATTGATCCGATTTCGCACTGTCTTTATTATCATTTCCAAAAGAATCTTCGAGTATCTTTAACGCGCAAAAAGGCCCGCACATCGAACATCCCTCCCCTTCGTATGGTCTTCTATCCCTCAGGGATCTGGCTTTCTCGCCTTTGTCAACTGATAGAGCGTATTCTTTTTCCCAATCAAAAGCTTTTCTCGCTTTTGCCATGAGGATTTCCTTTTCAACGGACGCGTTAAAACCTCTCGCTGAATTAGCCGATTGAGCCGCTATCTTTGATACTATGAGGCCTTCTTTGACATCTTCGGCATCGGGAAGGCTGACATGTTCTGAAGGAGTCAAGTAACAAAGAAAATCCGCTCCGTAATAGGCGGCAAGAGCTCCACCTATTGCTCCGACAATGTGGTCATAACCGGGCGCACAGTCCGTGACAAGAGGTCCGAGGACAAAAAACGGCGCGTCAAAAGTCAGCCTTTTCGCGAGCTTGACGTTCATCTCTATCTGGTCAAGATAAAGATGGCCGGGTCCTTCTACCATGACTTGAACCCCGGCTTTTCTGGCTTTCTCGACGAGTTCGCCGAGCACGAACAACTCCTCTATCTGCTGTGGGTCGGTTCCGTCGGCTACAGCACCGGGACGCATCCCATCGCCGAGGCTGAGAGTGACGTCATAATCCTTTGCTATGGAAAGGATCTCGTCGAAGTTTCTGTAAAACGGGTTCTCCAGTCCGTTTGAAATCATCCAACCGGAGACTATCGCTCCTCCTCTGCTGACGACCTTGAGAATTCTTTCTGAATTCTTAACCTTCTTAAGCACGTCTTTTGTAATTCCGACATGTATGGTCATGAAGTCTATGCCGTCTTCAGCGTGCATTAGAACCATTTCCAAGAAGTCTTTTTCGGAAAAATCAATCACTTTCCTGTTCTCGCTGAAAGCCTTTACCGCCGCATCGTATATCGGAACAGAACCGACCGGGACAGGGCTTATTCCCACAAGTTCCCTTCTCATTCCTCTTAGGTCTCCCCACGTGGAAAGTATCATTATCGCGTCAGTCCCGTATTCAAAAGATATCATCGCCTTTGCCATTTCTTCCTTTTGAGACGAATAACCTTTTGAAGTCCCAATGTTGACATTCACTTTTACAGGGCAGTCCTTGCCTATTAATTTCGGAAAACTGAGGCTGTGGAGTCTGTTTTTCGGCAGAACAGAAAAGCCCTGTGCTACATTTTTCCTCAAAAGCTCTGCGTCAAGACCTTCATCGGCACAAGCTTTTAATAATTCGGGACTGTTTTCGCCCGTTCTCGCCTTATCTGTTTGAGTCATTTTTTCCTCTCTAAGTTAAATTACACCAAAATCAAACAAAATAGAATATCAGGCATCGAGGAGTTCATGGCTGTCATACAACTGCCTGTAAATTCCCTTTTTCTCGTAGAGTTCATAGTGCGATCCGCTTTCGGCTACCGCGCCTTCCTGCATTACGAATATCCTTTTGACATTCTTTACTGTCGAAAGTCTGTGAGCGACGACTATCGCCGTTCTGTCTTTTAAAAGGTTGTCTATCGACTCCTGAACTTTTCTCTCTGACTCGTTGTCAAGAGAGCTGGTGGCCTCATCAAAGAGTAAAATTTTTGGATTCTGAATAACCGCCCTCGCAATGGCTATCCTCTGTCTCTGCCCGCCCGAGATGTGAGTCCCTCTTTCCCCGACGATAGTCCCGTATCCCTGAGGAAGATCCCTAATAAATCCGTCCGCGTTGGCAATTTTTGAAGCTTTTTGGATTTGTTCCCATGAAGCGTCTTCTTTCGCGTAGGCGATGTTGTTTTGGATGGTATCGTAAAAAAGCAAAACATCCTGACTGACCGAGCCTATCAATTTTCTTAGAGAAGCTATCTTAATTTTCTTTATGTCAACTCCGTCAATATATATTGCTCCCGACGAAGGGTCGTAAAATCTCATCATCAGCTCGAGAACAGTCGTCTTTCCGACTCCGCTTTTACCGACCAGAGCCGCCGTCTCGCCTTTTTTAATCCTGAATGTCAGATCTTTCAGGACATCCTTGCCTTCCACGTATGAAAAGCACACTGAATCGAAGAAAATCTCATCTCTAAAATCTTCTTTTTCCACAGCGTCCGGTGAATCTTTAATCTTCGGCTCTATGTCGAGAATTGAATATATCCTGTCAAGCCCGACGAGAGCTCCCTGCAGTTCGTTCCATTTTTGAACAACTACTTTAACCGGGTGCATGAGGGAAAGGACAGCCCCCAAATACACAAAAAAAGCCGCGGGTGAAAACCCTGAAGCCTTTTCGATAATCATTTTGCCGCCTATCCAGATTAAAAAAAGAACCACTGCCATGTTGAGAAAATCACTGAGCGGTCTCGTGAGTGAATCTATTCCGATCCTCTTGAAATTGTTTTTTTTAAGTGCTCCGGTCAGAATTCTGAAAGATTTTTTTTCTCTTTCAAAAGTTCCGAAAGACAAAACAACTTTTATGTTTGTGCCTATTTCCTGGACTTTGGAGTTTACGAGAGCCCATGTGTCCTGCGTCCTGCTTATATATTTTCTAATCCTCTTGGTCATCCATCTTGAAACAAAAGACATTATCGGAATAAAAACGCAGGCTATCAGAGTCAGTTGAAAATTTATGGCGACAGCGATGACAAGATAAAAAACAACCAAAAGAATATTTCTGATTATCTCTATCAAAGCTCCGAGTGCGGTGAAACCGACGAGGCTGACATCGGAAGTGATCCTCGAAGTCAGTTCCCCAATTCTGTATTTTTGGAAAAATTCCATCGACATTCCAGAATAATGGTCGAAAATCATCTCCTGGTAATGCTTTATGACGCTCTGCTCCACATCGGCGAAAATCAGCCTGTGAAGATAATCCACAATGGATTTCAAGAGAAAGACCAAAAACGCCGCCGCTATAATCGCTCTTAAAATTCTCATAGGAGAATTTCTCTGAAGAAATTCGTCTAAACCGGATTTTAACGCCGAGAAAAAAGCCTCATATCCTTTTTCCCGGAGTTGTCCGAAAGAGTGGCTTAAATAATCTCCTATCTGAGGCAAAATGGGATTTTCCTCGTAGGAGACATCGGGCTGAGCCACGAGTATTTTTTGGGCGATAGGATAAAGCATGCCTATGGATATGCCCGACAGTAAAACGAAAAGCGACATGAAAAATAGTCCGGCTGTTATCTTGGGCCAGTATCGCAGAGAAGTCTTGAGGAATTTTAGATATGGGCTCATTTAAGCAGAGCTCCGGCGAATTTAACCGGATCGAATTCCTCAAAATCTTCTTCGGACTCTCCGATCCCGAGATAGAGGACAGGAATCTTCATTTTTTCAACGATTGGGAAAATGCATCCTCCTTTTGCCGTTCCGTCGTATTTTGTGAGGATTATACCCGTTAAAGAGGAAAATTCGGAAAATATCTTTGCCTGAGTCACAGCATTCTGTCCTGTTGTTGCGTCCATTACAATAAGAGTCTCGCTCGGGTAAAGGGGATTTTTTTTCTTCAGAACCTTTTCTATCTTTGAAAGCTCGTTCATCAGATTTATTTTTGTGTGCAGTCTTCCGGCAGTGTCGATAATCAGAAAGTCTTTCTCTCTCGATACGGCAGCTTCGAGAGCGTCATGGACTACGGAGGCGGAATCTCCTCCTTCCTGCCCGCTGACAATTTCAATCCCGAGTTTTTCAGCCCAAATCTGAAGCTGCAGGACTCCTGCCGCCCTGTATGTGTCGGCTCCGGCAAAAATTACCTTCTTACCCCTGTCTTTCAGGAGTTTACCGAGTTTTGCCGAACTCGTCGTCTTTCCCGTTCCGTTAACTCCCACCGTCATTATAACATAGGGTTGAACCGCCGGCGCTTTTCTTGCGGGGACTTGGAGCCTTTTCACGAGCTCATTTCTGATGTCGTCGTATATATTATCAGGGTCTTTCGATTTTGCTATTTGGATAAGCTCCAAAGCGAGATCAGGCCCCATATCCGAAGAAATCAAAGCTTCTTCGAGTGAAGAAATTTCCTCTTCGCTGAGCTTTCCCTTTGATCCAGCTATTTTTTTCAAGCTTCTGGTCAGAGACGCGCTTTTTTCTGAAGCGGATTTAGTTATCTTCTCCCAAAAATTCATCTATTTTTTCGAGGTTGACTGATACAACCGAACTTACGCCTTTTTCTTCCATTGTTATTCCGTATAATCCCTGGCAGAACTCCATTGTTCTCCTGTTGTGGGTGACGAGGACGACCTGCGATTCAAGCGCTATGGTTTTTAAGAACCTTATGAAAATTTCGACGTTTGAATCATCCAAAGGCGCGTCAACTTCATCGAGGACCACGAGCGGTGAAAACCTTATCTGATGGAGCGCGTAGAGCAGGCTCAGGGCTGTGAATGACTGTTCTCCCGTGGACAGCCATCTTGTGGTGCTTAGTTTTTTCCCCGGCGGGACGGCGAGGACTTTTATATCTGATTCGAGAGGGTCTTTTTCCTGTTCAAGCTGAAGATCCGCCTGAAAGTCTGATCCAGTCTCGTTGTTTGATTTGAAAAGAACCGAGAAAATATTTTTGAAATTCTCCCTGACGGCTTCAAATGTTTCTAAAAACTTTTCTCTCGCAACTTTGTCTATTGAGGTTATAGTCTCTCTAAGTCCTTTTTTTGTGTTTTCAAGGTCGTCTCTCTGGGTATTTAGAAAGTTGAATCTCTCAAGGATTTCTGCGTATTCCTCTTCAGCGTTTTCGTTTACAGATCCCATAGTCATGAGTCTCGATTTTATCCTGAAAATGTCTTCTTTGGAGACTTCCTCGCCTTCGGGGTTTACTTCGTCGAGTTTTTCGGCTCCAATCCCGAATGCCGTTTCCAGCTCCCCTGCTATGCTGTTCATCTCACCCCTCAGGTCCGCCATTTTAACGCTGTAAGAACCGGCGGCATCCATCAATTCCGTCTTCTTGGTCTCGAGTCCTCTGCTCTTCTCTTCGGCTGTTCTCAGATTTTTTCTTATAGCCTCTATGCCGTTCTGAAGAGATTCAGCTTCTTTTTTAAGTTCATTTATCCTATTTTCGGCTTCCTGATTTTTCTCCTCGTGAGAGTTTATTTTTAACTCCTCTTCTTTTGCCTTTTCCTTTCCTCTACTGAGCGATTCGATGAGTTCTTGCCGCCTTTTTTCAGCTATGTTTATATCCCTTGTTTTATCCCCTATTTTTTCTTCAAGCGAGCTTTTCCTTTCGCTTATTCTCGCCGTTTCGGTTTCTATGTCGGAAATACGAGCCAGAGAAGGCTCTATCTTTCTTTCGGCATCGGCAAGAGTGTTTTTCACGGATTCAATAACTGATCCGAGGTTTTCCAGCTCGACAATAAGCTTAGCCTGTCTTTTATTTTTTTCTCTCAGATTTTCCTCTGCTTCGTTTAATTCTTCCTTCAGAAGCTTTTCTTCAAGCGCTTCCTCGGCATCAGTTTTTTCAAAAACTTCGAGTCTGTATTTGGAGTTCTTCTCTTCTGTCAGAAGGGTTGACTTTCTGTCAACCGTCATCTTCAATATGTCCGCTTTGTCGCCGAGGGTCTTGTTCACGTCTTCGAGAGAAATTCTGTTTTTTTCCCTGCTCTCTTCTGTCTGTCCAATTTTTTCTTTAAGGATATCTTTCAGTTTAAGCAGATCTTCGATTCTTTCTTTTCTTCCGAGTATTCTCGCTTTCTGACCGGCGGTGGAATAGAGAATTCTTTTTCTGACCGAATTTCCGTCAAGGCTGACTATATCGAGGTAGGGATATTTTTTCGACATCTCCGTGATGTCAGTTCTTTTGTTTACCACTATCCAGCCCTCAAGAAGTGTTCTAAGAAAATCAGAGGCGTAATCGTCGTCGGAGCGGACGTGAGAAATCAGCGGATCGAGCCCTTGGGGCAAGTCTTTCAATGGATAGGCAATTTCAACGTCTTTAAGAAGGAACCATCCCTTGCCTTTGTTTTCCTTTTCGAGTTCTGCGATTCTCGATTCAAGACTGGCTCCGTCGAGTATGACTGCTCCGAGCGCAGACGCAAGAGCTATTTCAACCGGAAGCTCATACCCTTTGTCCACTTTAATGATTTCGTTTAAGGTTTCGAGTCCGTATTTCTTCAGAAAATATTTCGTCGCCTCGTCGTATCCCTCCAAATCTTCCTGTTGTTCACTTAGAATTGCGAGTTCCGACTCGCATGACGCCAGCTCGCTCTGAAAAGACGAAACAAGAGACGTCAGGCTTTCTCTTTCGGAAGCGAGCTTGGAATTTTTTTCCTGAAGGCCTGCTATAAAAATCTGTAGGTTTTTCTCCTCGCCGTCGAGTCTTGAAATCGCCTCTCTGCACGATCTTAGTTTTTCCTGGGCTGTCTCTTTTTCAATTTTTCTGTTTTCATAGGATTCAGATAATTTTCTGAGATATTCTGATTTAACAGACTTTTTTTCAGCTAAAACGGATATTTCCCTCTGCAGAAGGTTGTCTTCGGCGAAAGCATTTTCTTTTTCATTAATTCTGCGAGCAAGCTCCTCTTTCAGTTTCATGATTTGGGCTTTTTCGTTCACAAGGGCTGAAAGAAGCTGATTCTTCTTTTCTATTTTCTCTTTTTCCTCAGTCAGGCATTCCTCAAATTTAGATTTCAGCCCTGCGAGCGTTTCGTTCAGGGATGGAATTGCGTTTTGAGATTCTGTTAATTCTCTTTCCTGCCCTTCTATTTTTTCTCTCAGATACTTTAGTTCCTGTTTTTTCTGTGCTAAATCAGCGTTCATCTGCGAATGAACCGCTGCATCTTTTTCCAGTTTTTCCTTGAGAGAGGAAAGCTTTTCCATGAATTCAGCCTCTTCTGTCCAAAGCCTATCTGCCTCTGAACTGACCTTTTTCGCCTCTTCTTCAAGTTTTTGGCGTTCAGCGGCGCTTTTCTCTATCTCTTCTGATATCGCCTCCTCGGCTTTTCGGATTTGGTCTCTTTTTCTTCTCGAAAACAATAGAATTTTTTCTTCGTATTGTTTTTTCAAATTTTTGTAATGATTCGCCTTCCTCAGATCCTTTTTGAGCATTGCGAGGTTTGTGTTGACCTCCTCAATTTTATCGCCGAGACGCTGGATATCGGCTTGAGTGTCTTTGAGTCTCGACAGAGTCACGCTCTTTTGAGCCTGATATTTGGCTATTCCCGCGACCTCGGCGAACATATCCCTTCTGACCTGAGAATCGTCGTCGAGAATGCGTTTTATGGCGTCTATTGAAAAAAGCGAATAACTGCGGCTAGTTATGCCGATGTTCCTCAGAGTTTCTATGATATCCCTCAAAAGACAAGGCGTCTGGTTTATGAAGTATTCGCAGAAACCGTCCCTCTTAACTCTCCTCTTGAAAGTGATCTCGTGAAAACCGAGCGGCGACGGGGTCTCTCCTTTAGCTTCGAATGTCAAGTCTATCTCCGAAAAAGCGAGGGGAGCCCTTTCCGTTGTGCCGTTGAAAATGACTTCTTCCATCTTGACAGCCCTTATCAGCCTGCTGTTTTGCTCCCCGAGCGCCCATCTCACGGCTTCGATTAGATTGGATTTACCGCATCCGTTTGGTCCGACAATACCGGTTATGCCGTCGTCGAAATCTATCGAAACTCTGTCTGCAAAAGATTTGAAGCCGAATATGTCAATTCTTTTTAGTCTCATTTCTCCGTGAATCCTCCGTCAATCATTACGGGTTTTAGCTATTTAACTTTCGAACCCTGCGGGATATTTCTGTCGAGCGCGAGAAGAGAAACAGTCTCCCCGTCGTCGGCGGCTAATATCATTCCGTCTGATTCGACTCCTCTTATCTTCGCCTTTTCAAGATTCGTTGCGACGACGACTTTTCTGCCCAGAATATCCTCTCTCTCATAATAAGGGACAAGTCCTGCGACGATCTGCCTTTCTTCGTCTCCGATATCCACAGTCAGTTTATAAAGCTTGTCTGATTTTTCAACTCTTTCGACTGATTTGATCAAACCTATTTTCAGCCCTATTTTTTCCATGTCTGAAATACTCGCTCTTTCTTTTTCCGGCTGTTCCATTTTTCTCTCCTTGCCGAGAAGGTCTCTCTGTTTCTGAATCACGCCGTCTTCTAACTTAGAGAAAAGAATTTCGGGATTTTTTATAGCGTGATCCTTTGGTATCCTGAATTTTCCACCTTCGACCCATCCTCTTTTTTCCAGATTGAGCATTTTTAGTATTTTAGCGGAAGTGAACGGCAGGACAGGCTCTATGACAGAGGCGAGTGTGTCCATTATAGCCGCGCATGCCGATATTGCCGACCTGCATTTTTCAGGGGATTTTTTCACAAGAACCCATGGTTCGCTGGACTGAAAAAGTTTGTTTCCGGTCCGGGCTAGTTTCATGAATTCAGAGACGGCTTTTTTGACCTGAAAACCTTCATACATGGCTCCTATCCTCTCCGGCGCGTTCTCTATCTCCTTTAAGGTCTCGGAGTCGAGATATGACGGGTCGAATTCAGGTATTTTTCCGCCGTAGTATTTAACTATGAAGACAAGTGTTCTGTTGACGAAATTCCCCAGAACATCAGATAGTTCGTCGTTAACTCTCCTTTGAAATTCAGGCCATGTGAAATCTACGTCCGAATTTTCCGGAGCTGTCGCCGCGAGGACATATCTGAGGGTGTCGGGCGGAAACACCTCAAGCGCTTGATCCACCCATACAGCCCAGTTTCTGCTTGTGGAAATTTTTTCCCCCTCGATATTGAGAAATTCGTTCGCAGGAATCTGATCCGGCAAAATATAATCTCCGTGTGCCATAAGCATTCCGGGCCATACCATGGCGTGAAAAACTATGTTGTCTTTTCCGATGAAATGGACGAGACGGGTATCATCACCGAGCCAGTATTCTTTCCAGAGGTCGGGCTGTTTTTTGACATCCCGTGCCCACTCCATCGTGGAGGAGATGTATCCGATAGGAGCGTCAAACCAGACGTATAGAACTTTACCCTTTGAATTTTCGAGCGGGACCGGGACTCCCCAGTCTATATCCCTCGTTATCGCTCTGGGATTCAAGCCTTCGTCGAACCACGTCCTGCAGAATTTTGTGACGTTGTCTTTCCACTCGGGATGAGTCGAATGCCAATCCCTCAGTTTTTCAGTCAGTGCGTCGAGTTTCAAAAACCAGTGTTTTGTATTTCTCAAAACCGGAGACGATGAACATATCTTGCACCTGGGGTTTTTCAGCATCGAAGGTTCAAGCCATCTGCCGCAGGATTCGCACTGGTCTCCACGGGCGCTGACGGAAGAACAAAAAGGGCATTCGCCTTCGACAAACCTGTCGGGGAGGAACCTTGAACATTTTTCGCAGAAAAGCTGTGTTATCTCCATCTCCTCAAGAAATCCGTTTTCCAGGAGCTTAAGAAAAAATTTCTGAGTCTCCTTCTTGTGGACTTCCCTCGTCGTCCTCGAAAAATTGTCGTATTCGATACCGATGTCTTTGAGTGCTTTTTTTATCTTCTCGTGATATTTATCCACGAGCTGTTTCGGGGTCATTTTTTCCTGTTCGGCTTTCAAGGTTATCTGAACTCCGTGCTCGTCTGTTCCGCATATATGGATGACATCTTCGCCTTTCGAGCGTAGATATCTCACGTAAATATCTGCCGGCAGATAACATCCTGCCAGATGGCCAATATGAAGAGGCCCGTTAGCGTATGGCAGGGCGCTTGTAACTAAAGTTTTCTTTTCTTTCATGTTGTTTCTCCGGTAGAATTATTCGTTAAACGGGGGATTCTTCATCCCCAGTTCGCATAGTTTCATGGTCTTCATCACGCCGGTTGCGGTTTTGACAGTTACGCAATTCTGGTATATATGCGTGCTGACTATCTCCACTTCCTCTCCCTCGAGAGTCTTGGCTTTAGCGCCAATTTCCGGATAATACTGCGAGGCTTCCTTGTATACTTCCCACTCATACATAAGACAGCACATAAGCCTTCCGCACAGCCCCGAGAGCTTCTGAGTATTGAGATTTAAGTTCTGCTCTCTGGCTATCTGAAGAGTTATCGGTTTGAATTCTTTTAAGAATGTAGCACAGCAGGTTTCCCTTCCGCAGGCTCCTATGCCGCCGAGTCTTGTCGCGTAATCCCTCACTCCTATCTGTCTTAGATCGACCCTGCAGTGCAGGTGTTTTGCAAGGTCTCTGACGAGTTCTCTGAAATCTATACGCTCGTCCGAAACAAAAAACAGCCTTATCTTTGACTCTTCACTGTCGTATTCGACATCGACAATTTTCATGGGGAGCCCGTAATGAACAACCCTGTTCTTCGCCAACTGAAGAGAGGTTATCTCCCTCTCCCTTATTTCCTGCCATCTTATTTTGTCCTGAGTTGTGGCATACCTGACAATTCTACCCTTGGGTTCGAGCCTGCCCAGGTGTTTTCCCACATCGGTTATTCTTCCTACTTCCTCTCCAATACGGCGGATGGCGACGACAAAGTCGCCCTCTTCCGGCGGGACAAGAAGATCGCATTCGCAGACAGCCCTGCCGTGCCCCTCAAAATCTACTTTAATGTTCATTTCAAAGTCTTTTCAATTAAATAATCCCTTATCAAACCGCTATCAATATTAAGGTTGAGAGCCCTCTCGGCTTCAAGGCAAGCCTTTTCGCACCTGAAAAAAAACCTGCAGTCTTTGCCTTTTATGAATTCGTGAATTCTATCAGCAAAATCGGGATTTCTCAAACCTTTTGAAATGCCGCTGGAGGCGGATATGAAATCCGCGCAAAGGCTGTGAAGCGATTCGATCACCGTGAAGACAAGCTCTCTTTCCGTGATTCTCGCCGGCCAATTAGACACTATTGAACTTAAATCTTTGGAGAGAAAAGCCGTGATAAAAGCTTTTCTCGTCTCGTTCTTTTCATCGTCGAAAGCAAGCTCAATCGCCTTGCTCAGGCTTCCCTCGCACAGAGCGGCTGTTTTTTCAGCTTTTTTTGCATCGAGACCGTGTTTATTACGCAGAATTTCAGCGACTATTCCACTCTCAAGAGGTTTGAATCTCAGAAGAACGCCTCTTGATACGACTGTGGGAAGAAGGCTGGAAAGATGAGACACGGTCATTATAACCGAAGTGTCAACGGGCGGTTCTTCGAGAGTTTTTAAAAAAGCGTTCGCCGCCTCGGTTCTCATCCTGTGGCCGTCAACTGCAATTACGAACCTTTTTTTTGCAGAATATGGCATGAAAGTGAGTTTCTGCTGAACCCTTCTTATCTGGGATATCCTTATCGTGTAGTTCGGAGATTCCGAAATTCGCCATTTTCTCTCTCTGAGATAACCGTTGAGTTCTTCCTCCGCTTCGTCGGCGTCGGATGAAGAGGTCGGCGCGATAACAATAAGGTCCGGATGGACCCATGATTTCAAGTGTAATTGGGACACCGCCGACGCGAATTCGAAAGCGCAAGTAGTTTTTCCCACTCCGCGAGGTCCGTAAAAAATAAAAAGGGAAGGGATTTTGTTTTCATTCCTCGTTTTTTCGAGGTATTCGAGGGCATCTTTCTGGCCTCTGAGAGAATACGAAATCAGTTTCCTCCGGAGAGATAATCAAGGGGATTTACGAGTTTTCCGCCGATTCTAATCTGGAACTGCATCTTTGGGTCTCCTCCGACGTTTTCAGCCACACTGCCGAGTGCGTGGCCGGACCTTACAACCTGTCCGACGACGACGTTGAGAGGGGATGAGAGCGAACCGTAATATGTGCTGTAGCCGTCTCCGTGGTGGACGATGACGACGCTGTTTTTCAGCCCGAACCTCTGGGCGTAAAAAACGGTTCCGTCAGCCACGCACCTGACCTCTGTCCCGACAGGCGCGTAGATTTCGAGACTGCCGGATGTTCCGTCAGAATGCGACAGAGATCCTCCGCCTTCGACCGGCCAGAAAATCGAGCCTTTGCTCTTTTCAAAAAAATTGTCGGGATTGATCTGAAGCCCCTGGTCCTGTTGAGGCCTGACCGTTGTGTAGTTCGGAGTCTGTGTGACGGTTACGGGATTGAAAGACGATCCGCCAATGGATGCCGTCATATTTCTTGATCTCTCCTGAGCCTGCACCTGTCTCGATAAATCGCTTGCCGCCTGAGCGAGTTCTTCTTTGAGGAGCATTTGGGTTTCCATCGAGGAGTCGAGTCTTGATGCGAGAGCTGTCATGTCGAGAGAGTCAATTTCTATCTGTTCGCCAATAATCTCCAATTGGTGCTGAAAATAATTCAGCCTTTCCATCATAGCGTTCATCGAATCTACTTTTGCCTGAAGCTGTGATTTCGCGGATCTCATAGATTTGACTATCCGCGCCATCTCTTCGGCTGTCCTGGAGAGATATTCCATTCTGTTGACGAAATCAGAAAAACTTTCTTCGGAGAGAAAGACTTCTATGGCGGAAGGATTTCCCCGCTTGTATAGTTCTCTTATCTTGACTGCGAGCATTTCGTCGTAAACCGAAGTTTTAGCCGATATCCTGTCGAAAGTCTGGGAAAGCCTCGCTGAGTCCCTGAGAATTATCTCCCTCCTCGACAAGAGAGAATCCCTCACCGCCCTGGCAAGCTGTCTGTGTTCGACGAGCAGTTCAAGTTTGAAAACGAGGTCTTTTGCCTGATCGCTCATAGACACCGTCGTCTGCTCTATTTCCGCCATTTTTTGCCTCATTGTGACGAGAAAAACCTCGTCCGATATCTGGGCGATCGCAAGAGCCGATAAAATGAATAAAATTTTCATCTTTTTTCTCCTTATAAATCAGACTTCAACCCATGGTATTAAAAACCATTTAATAGAATTATATTGTCTTTCCGGGAAAAAACAAACTTCAATGAAAGAGGCTTCTCGGCGGAAAATTGTTTTCAGTTGAAGAAAAGGACGGCTAAAATATAATACACGACGAACACTCCTGTCAGCGCTGCCGTCGGAAGAAGGAGATACTTGTATGTGTCTTTCCATGAAGAGCAGAAATACTCTTTTGAAAGAAGGAGACAGGCGTGGAAAGGGGAGAGCATCATCCCGGCGTATCCGAAACCGAAAGACAAAACGAGGACTGCCGTTTTCGAATACTGAGGGAAATCATTGAGCATATCAATTATGAGAGGGAAGCTCGCCCCTATGAATCCTATGGCTATGCCTGTTATCAGCCCGGCTATAAACGGCAGGAAAGCAAAGACAGCCAGAACCGGCAGATTAAGGTTCTGAATGTCGGTTGCTATCGACTGGGCTATAGCCGCTTTTTCAATGACTTGCTTGTATCCTATTATCGTCAGTATCATAATCGCGAGAGGAACAATCCTGTTCAAAGGGACTGCCCTTCTCAGGTTCATGGTCTTTTTCCAGTGTCCAATACAAAGAAGTATCCCGAACAAGACGGAAGGTATAATGACAAGTTCGGTCTGAATCTCAGTTTTCATCAAAAAGAGCAGAATTTTGTATATTACCGCGAATAGAATAACAGAAAAAAGCGGAGTGAAAGCGCTCAAAGCTTCTTTCGGAAGTCTGAATGGTTTTTTTTCCATTTTTGAAGCATGGACTTTTCTGTAGAGAAAAATCCATCCGAAGAAAATCGCGAAAAATGAAAAAACTATAGTATTGGCTATCCAGGTGAACATTCCGACTCTCGTCACCGCGAGAAGGGTTATAACCGCGGGATAAAGAGGCCACCAGAATTCCCAGACGTGCCTGAACCAGTAGTTCAGAGCAGTCAAAAGACCCGGGGGGTTTTCGCCTTCTATGCTCGACTTCACGAGAGGCGCGCTGAAAAGAGCCCCTCCGGGCATCGGAAGAAATCCGATTAGTGAGGCCATGAACACACCTGCCCCTCTCCCCGAAGAGAACATTGTAACTGAGGCTTTTTTGCACTTTTCGAGAATGCCGGTCTCGTCCATCACGCCGCTGAACACGCTGATAAGAGTGACGAGGACGGCGAGGAATACCGCATTTTGCGAGACGGTGCCTTCTAAAAAAGCCCTGAAAGTTTCTTTGAAGCCGAATCCGAAAAGGAGCCCGCTGAGGACGGCGCCTGTGAAAATAGCCATGGCTATCCATTTTTTTGCGAATTTCGACGCGACGAAAATGACGCAGAATACAATAATGATTTTTAAGAGGGACATCTTCAGAGGAAATTATCAGATAAAACTTAAAAAATCAAACTATTCGGCATAGCCGGGATTTATGACAATAACAGTATCAGAAGGTCCGTTTTTACCCGCTCCCACGATAGTGTATGTATGAGGATTGAAACCGTCGTGATCGTAGCTTACGCACCCTGCTTCGGCGGGAGCGTCGGGGGACCAAGCTGCTCCAGAGGGATTGAACGGATTTTTAAGGCTTCCGAGCATTGCAAGAGAGCCCATATTGGCTTCGTCTATGTAAAACCCGTCTGTAGCAGTGGAATATTCTTCAGCAGAGAGATGGAGAGTGTGAGCGTTTGCCTTTACTTCCGCCTCTTTCGCCCTGTCGCGGAGCCTGACAAAATTCGGTATCGCTACAGCGGCGAGAATGCCGATAATGACGACGACAACCATGAGCTCTATTAGAGAAAAACCTTTATTTTTCATATTTCACCCCAATTCATATTATTACAATTAATAGGCAAATTTTATACCATGAAAAACATTAGTTTTTTGTCGCTTCATATCATGATATATGTATTTCTTGAGAATTTATTTTATTTGCAAACCGCAAAAAGGTCTGTTTCTGTCGCAAAATGCAAACTATTCTGAAAGCATGCTTTCATAGATTTTAGCCGAATCCTCATCTCCTGTTTTTGTATAGACATAAGAGAGATACCTGAGAGCTTTTTCATCTCCGGGGTTTAAATCCAAAACCCTAAAATACTCTATTTTTGACTTTTCCCAGTCTTTCATTATAAAATAAGTGTTAGCGATATTTAGATAGACCAGCGGGTCTTTATCATCTATTTTTAGATAGAGTGAAAAGTATTTCAAAGCGCTGTCGTATTGGTTTGTGCTGAAAAAGATAAGGCCTAAATTATTCAAAGCCGTCAGATTGCGCTCGTTTAGAGAAAGGGCTTTATTATAGTAGAAAAATGCGCTGTCCCACATATTCATTTTTTCAAATATTACAGCGTAGTTCGAAGACAGAGTTGAATTCTCGGGATTCAGCGAATACGCTTTTTTCATTTGGTTATATGCAAAATCAGTTCTGCCGATTCTCATATATTCAAGCGCGAGATTGTGTCTCGTCACCCACGAGTCAGGCGAGGATTTTACGGCAAAAATCTGATGCGAAAGAGGGTCTCTGTAAACTTTTGAATATATATGCGTCAACGAAGAAAAAAGAATTAGAAAGAAGAGTAAAAATACATATAAATATTTTCTAAATTTTTTACCGGTATCAATTTGAGCTGTCATCAGCAGAATTCCAGGTAAGGCGGCGTAAACTCTTGTCTCAATAAAACTTGCTGATGTAAAACCTTTTATGAAAGTAATACCAATCAAAGACAAAAACCATACGACGCCAAAAAAGAATTTTCTTTTATCCCTAATTTTCTTAAAAGTTACTAAAAGCACTACAAATGACAAAACAAGCGCTCCGAAAATCAGAGTGACATTTTCAGGAACAGGATAAGGAGAAAGGTCAAAGGGAAAGACAAGTTTTCCACAATAACTCAGAACTCCAAGAACCATATCTTTGACCGAATAAAATCCCCTGAATCCGAAATGTATTGTCATACTTCTGAGGAAAAACCATATGGTTGTAATTGCTATCCAACCCGCAGATAAAAGGGCGTTTCTTTTCGTGAAAATTTGTTCTTTTTGAAAAAAAATCAAATATGCCGCATAGATGACAGGGAACAACAGGGCTGACTCCTTTGTCAGGAGTGCCGCTGAAAATGCCAAAAAATGTGAAGCCAGGACGGGCCAAGAGAATTTTTTTCTCAATTTTTCAAGGGATATAAGCGACAAAAGGAGAAAAATCAAAAGAAGAGAATCGTTCCTGCCCTGAATCCAAGCCACGGACTGGACCGTCAGAGGATGGACAGAAAATAACAGCGAAAAAATGAAAGATGTTTTTTCTGATAATTTTTGCTGGATCAAAAAAATGTAAATGAGCAAAGTAGAAAAAACATGAAGAAAAACATTTGTAATGTGATAGGACAGCGGATTTCCTCCCGCCCATTGGTATTCGATGACATAAGATACAAGCATCAACGGCCTGTAGAACATTTTATTCTGAGGATCAGAAGAGAGTGATAAATCTTTTGAAAAAGAAGTTATAATGCTGGAAGGTTTTTCAAAGAAAGACGCATTGTCCACAAGAAGATTGGAGTCACTCCGGTTTACATACCCGAACCTTAGAGTTTGAAAATAAAGGATTGTCGGAACAATTATTAGAATGAGGACAAATACGATATTTTTTTTCACTGAAAAATTATACTACGAAAACAAAAAAAGGGGAGATGAAATCTCCCCTTTTTTTAAGATGTTAATTCTAGTTAAACAAAGTAAAAGATTTTGTGAATGGAAGACCATTTACATTAACTCTAACAAAATAAACACCTTGGGTTAATTTCGAATAATTTGTACTTTGATAATACCGAAAATTGTGTTGGCCTGCGATTATATCTCCTGAGTATACGTTGACAATTTTTTGACCAACTACATTGTAAATATCAATATTCACATATGAACTCTTTTCGAGAGTAAAGGATATAGATATTTCATTATCATGAAAATTAAAAATACCAAAATCAAAATCATAACATTGGTCTAATTCGATAATAGTATTTTTACCACCCATTAAATTTTCTGAGATATCATCATCTTTTGAACTCCATGACATTATAAATGCGTCTGGACTTAACGAATCTTGATAAGAGGGTTTAATGGGACAAATTTGATACAACTGCCCTACAATAGTAAAACCGCCTCCATTGTAAAAGACAGATCTAGCGGTGTTAGTTCCAGAAATTCCCCCTGTACCAGTAAAAGTATGAGATGTTATTTTTTGTCCAGTTAAATCATAAGCCACAATAAAAACGCTGTCTGATGAACCAGCACAACCGACCGCAACGAATTTAGCCGTAACACTATCATAAGCCACATCATAATATTGCTTTCCAGTGTCTATTTTAGACCAAATAACCGTACCTAATGAATCATATCTTGTTATGTGGCCTCTTAAAATAGGAGTTACAGAATTAGATACAACTGTAAAACCGCCATTATTCGCTAGACATATTGCTGTTCCGCCTCCTGACCTTGTCCAGATTGTATCTAAAATTGAATTCAGCTTTATTATAGCCCTATGACCAGAGCCAACAACAATATATCCACTGTCTTGTAAAACGGCAACATCCAATGCTTCTGTGCAAAAATTTGTAGAATAACTAAGTTGTTGCTGGTATTTAACTTCAAAATCTTCTTTCAGAAGGCATATCTTACCATAATAAGGAGAAATTCCACATCGACCAACAATAACATAGAAACTGTCATGGCCATATTCAATTTTTTTTATTCCATTAATTTCTTCAATAAGATGCTTATGAAAACTTGTAGGTTCATCGTTCTCGTTCACTTCGCAAATTAAACCATAATTTGGATAGACACCTTTTGTTCCAGCTGATAAAATATGCCCGATTTCTAAAACAATAGATGAATAATACCGTTCATTATCAAATCCGATATAAGGATAAAAAGTTGGAGAAACAGATTGAAAACCAGGTCTTGCATTCACTATTAGATATAAACCGTCCCTAGTAAAATTAGGTATAAAGGGTCTAAATCTGTGTGTATATCCAGTAATCAGATAATTACTTCCGTATCTATCTACATCATAAGAATAATCATCATAAGGTTCTACACAACTATTATACCAGTAATAACCTCCATAATAATTATATTGACCCGCAACTGAATATGAATAATCTATCCCCACACAAGCATCTTTTGAAGCAATATTGAGAAGATTTAATATCAACATAAACCATACCATTTTATCCTCCTATTTTATTTTTTTTCATTATAAAAATAAATTCATTACTATTCAGAAAATATATTAATACTAATTCTGAGCTCTCGGCTTCACGGGATACTTTTTTATAGTGATCTTTAACAGAGGAGCAATCCTTCGTAAACTACGCAACGGCAGAGAGAGAGAGAGAGAGAGAGAGAGAGAGAGTTTAATAAAACAAACATAACGTGATTATATAAAGGGCTTAGCTCTTGTCAAGTTTTTTTTACATAAACTACGTTTTTACCAATTATTAAATAAAATGTAAAATTTGGAGAAAAAAAAAGGGGAGATGAAATCTCCCCTTTTATTCATAACTGATCGATTACTGGCCGGGAGAAAGAGTGATGACTATGTCATCTTTTCCCATACCTACGATAGTATAGGGCTGTGCATCATATCCGGCTTTACAATAACCAACAAATCCCTGGGCAGGTGTCATGTTATCATTTACTATTGAGTTTGCAGGAGTTGTCAAGCCTGTAAATGGATTCTTGATGTTAGCTGGGATTACTAACTGAGCAAAATCATCAGAATAGTTACCATCATAGTTTGTCGAATACTCTTCAGCTGCCAACTGGGTTGTGTGAGCGTTTGATTTTACTTCAGCATCTTTCGCTCTGTCACGCAGTCTGATGAAGTTCGGAATGGCTATAGCGGCGAGAATGCCGATAATGACCACGACGACCATCAGTTCGATCAGTGAAAAACCTTTCTTCATCTTAAACCTCCTTCTGTAGAATTCTTTTTAACACCTTATTCATAAGCAATGACCATGCCATAATCGGTAATATTTCGAAGCCCCGAATATACGCGGTTTAAACATTTCAGAATTATGATAACGGTTTGCATCCTGCGAAAAAAGGCTTCCCTTTATGCAAATTGCACAACAATCGGTTTTGCCTTTTTTAGCCAAAAAGAAAATTTCTCGGATATTTTCCGTTTTCATAGACCTTATATTACTCTTAAACATCGTTAAATGCAACAAAATTTTGTGCAACGCAATATTGTGCAATAAAATTTTGTTTTCGTAGAAAAAACAAAAGAATTTCACATCAGTCCTATCTTTTTTATCTGAGTCGTATTTCCTGATCTCATAAGGATAAAATAAATACCTTTCGACACTCTCTCGTTTTTCTCATCCTCTCCCAGCCACCTGAATGCGTGGGTTCCAAATGAAAGATTTCCTCTGACTAGAGTTTTGATTTTTTGACCCAGAATATTGTATATCTCGACTGTTACTTCTGCGTCATTAGAAAGAACGAGCTCAATGTCAAACCACTCTGGTGCGATATTCGGGGACAGCAATCTAAACGAAATACTACCGGTTCCATGATCTGTCCCCGGTGTCTCACCCACTCCCGTCGTCACATCGCTCAACAGAACTGATATTTTATCACTTGCATAGTGACCAGTGACAATATCCGCTCCGCCGTTCCCGTTGAAATCACCTAAAACCATACAGGAGGGTGCGCTGTCAACTCCGTAGAACTCAGCCTCTGAAAATGTCAGGTCGCCGTTTCCGTAATGAACGGCCAAATTGTTCGTCTTGAAGTTGACGGTCAAAAGATCCTTGAAACCATCCCCGTCAACATCCGCGCATTCTATGCCCCATGGTTCATACCCCGTCCTGACACTGAAATTTTCGGCAAATCCCCCGGAACCGAGGTTTTTGAAGACCTGAACGGAATTTGAATACGCGCTGGCGACAGCGACATCCTTAAGAGAATCCCCGTCAAAATCATACACTGCGAGCCCGGTGGGGTTGCAGAGACCGGTCAATGAATCCGATAACGTAAAAACCCCCTGCCCGTCGTTTGTGAATATGCTGACTGTATTTGAAAACTCCTCTGCGACGAGAATGTCAATAAAATTGTCGCCGTCTATATCTTTTAGGGCAAGAGCACAGGGATTTTGTCCTGTCTCATAAAATGTGTCCACTGTAAAATTGCCGGTTCCGTCGTTTATAAGGAGAGATATCTCAGAACTTCCATGGAGTGAGACGACGATGTCCAAATATCCGTCCCCGTCGAGATCCCCGCATTCAACAGAGAAAGGATTTAGATGACCCGGGCCGAAAGTGAGGGTCTGCGAAGAGGAAAATGTCCCGTATCCGCTGTTTGAGAAGATGCTTAAATTGTCAAAAGAATAATTTACAACAGCTATATCCTCATCCCCGTCTCCGTCGAAATCCCCGGCGCAAATGCCGTTGGGAGAAGAATCACAGTTATAGGACAGCCTGTTGAAAAATCCGCCCTGTCCGTCGTTGAAAAGAACAGTGAAATCGTCTGAACCGCCGTTTGCCGTCGCCACATCGTTTGCCCCGTCTCCGTTAAAATCACGGGCTACGATGTTCTGAGGGTATAGGCCGGTCTGATACTGAGGAGGTTTTACGAATTTGCCGTCTCCCCTGTTTAGAATAAAGGAAATCAACCCAGAATTAAAATTCATTACGCAATAATCAATATCACCATCATTATCAAAGTCTGCCCCTCCTATTTTTACGGGATATTCGCAGGAGACAAACTCGTCTGTTAGGATTTGGGAGTATTGATCCGCTTCGTAGAGATAAAGTTTTCTCCTATAGGAATAAAGGTCAAGTTCAGATCTCAGTGTTAAAATATTTCTTTTGAAAAAATCTAAGTAGTCAGTTATAAAATAATCGCAGTTGAACATACTGAATAAATAATAGTAGGGGTTTGTAAAGCTTCCGGTTCCGGTACCTGAATTTACTAAACGCAATACTTGATTGTTCGATCCATGCAAAAACAGATCTTTGTCACCGTCGTAGTCAAAGTCCGATAGAAATATTTCAAAAAAATAATTATTTATGGAATCTTCAAAAATAGGTGAAAAAGATCCGTTTCCATCTCCAGAGTAAACTGAAATTAAAGTCCGACAACTCGCATCGGAAGTTATAATCAGATCATTCAAGTTATCCTTTGTAACATCTTCAACTAAACAATTTCTAAAGAGTTGGTGATACCATTGTGTATACTTAAAACTAATTGAGTCATGAAAAATAAAATTTCCTGAGCCGTCGTTTAAATAAAATCCGTATATAAAATAATGTAATGATGTATTATGCTTATATTCAACTAAAATAATGTCAGGAAAATCGTCTTGATTAAAACAACCTGGTTTTAATCCAGTGTAATGATCGGCCCCAACTATAGCGGATGAAAAAACGAAGTCAAAGTTTCCTTGGTTGATGTAAATCAAAACAGAATCATCCCCACATTGATTGTCGTCATATTTGAAAATAAGGTCACAGTCTCCGTCTCCGTCTATATCAGTCAAATCAAGAAATCTTATCATTTTCCTTTTTAGATCAAATTCATATTTCTCAAAATCTAAATTTCCCTTATTTATCAAAATTATCAATCTACCCTGATTTGGATCTGTTATATAGAAATCCGGAACCTGGTCAAAGTTCAGGTCCTGTATCCTGAAATAACGGTCCCAATATTTTTCGGAATAACACATGAGTTCTTCTGCATAGAAGTCATATCTTGTTTGAAACAGTGCACCGTGTGAAAAAACAGGATAAGACGAAACTACCAAAAAAAGTATTGATAAAATTATTTTTTTCATTTCTCACCTCAATCAAGAACTGTTTTGTTATGGAGGGTTATAATGATCCTTCCGTCCTTACCCGCGCCGACTATTGTGTAGCTTTCAGGACTGATTCCAGCTTTGCAATACTACACAACACCCTCAGGCGGGAAAGGGTTGTCATCTATATAACAGAACCAAGGCCCCACTTCTCCAGTGAAAGGATTTATTACCCCTTGTGGCAATGTAATATATGCATGATAACTTGTATAACAACCATTATTCATGTAGGCATACTCTTCCGCCCCTTTTTGGAGATAATACGCGTTTGTTATGACAATTGACTCAAGATATCTCGTCCTGTCGAGATTTATAGACATGTATTGGCCCTCTGCGTTTTTAACGCTGAAGATACTCGAAGATATAGCAGTGTTGAAAAACAAACCGTCGTTGAAGAGGGCGTCGGCAAAAAAAGTCCCGGAACCCAATAAAACTACTGCCAAAAAAATTTTCACAACCTTCTTTTTCATTTCAACCTCCACATAGAATTTTTACAGAAATTTAAGCAATCAATGTGCCAATAAATGCTTATTCATGATATGCACCATATTATCGCAACTTAGAATAAATAAAGTGTCATTTCCCGAAACATGTATTCGCAAAACGCAAAAACAAGACTTTTTCTTCGCTTTTTGCAAGCCTTGACATATCCATTTTTTTACATATCTTTAAGCTTAAAGAAACTTTTTACCATTTGCTGTTAATTTCAAAAGGAGGTCATGTCTATGGCAGCTAAGTTAGTTCCTGTGAACAGGAAAGTCATCGTCGAAAGAACAGACGAACAGGAAGTCAAAAAGGGCGGGATAATAATTCCCGACACGGCTAAGGAAAAGCCGCAGAAAGGCAAGGTCATATCAGTCGCACAGCTCACAAAAAAGGATGAGGATCCCATGCCTGTTAAAGAAGGCGACGTAATCCTCTTCGGCAAATACGCCGGAACCGAAATCTCGGTTGACGACAAAGATTACCTAATTCTCAACGAAGACGAAATTCTCGCTGTAATACAAGGATAAACGGAGGTATAAATGGCAGCAAAAGACATTTTCTTCGGCGAAGAGGCGAGAGACTCTATTGCAAGAGGAGTCGAAAAACTCTCCAAAGCCGTCAAAGCCACGCTTGGACCCAAGGGAAGAAACGTTTTAATAGACAGAAAATTCGGCTCACCGCTCGTCACTAAAGACGGCGTCACAGTCGCCAAAGAAATCGAACTCGAAAATTCTTTCGAGAACATGGGCGCGCAGATGGTCAGAGAAGTGGCTTCAAAGACTTCTGACATCGCCGGCGACGGAACGACAACCGCAACCGTTTTGGCAGAAGCCATCTACAAAGAGGGGAGAAAAAACGTCACGGCGGGAGCAAACCCCATGGCTCTCAAAAGAGGCATTGAAAAAGCCGTTGGAGCAGTCGTCGAAAATCTCAAGACAATGTCCAACCCTATAAAGGGAAAAGAAGAAATCGCGCAGGTCGGAAGGATTTCAGCTAACAACGACGCCGAAATAGGCAATATAATAGCTGACGCTATGGACAAAGCCGGCAAAGACGGCGTCATAACAGTGGAAGAGGGCAAGGGCCTCGAGATGGAACTTGAGATAGTTGAAGGAATGCAGTTCGACAGAGGATACATCTCCCCTTACTTCATAACGGACTCGGAAAAGATGGAAGCCGTTCTCGAAAAGCCGGCTATTCTGATTTACGACAAGAAGATTTCGGGAATGAAGGACCTCCTTCCCATTCTCGAAAAGACTGCTCAGCAGGGCAAACCTCTGATCATAATAGCTGAAGATGTCGAAGGGGAAGCCCTCGCGACTCTCGTCGTAAACAAAATCCGCGGAATCCTCAAAGTCGTCACGGTCAAAGCTCCCGGATACGGCGACAGAAGAAAAGCTATGCTTGACGACATAGCCATTCTAACGGGCGGCAAAGTCATATCCGAAGACGCCGGCATGAAGCTCGAAAACACTCTTTTGTCCGATCTCGGATCCTGCGACACAGTGAAGGTCGACAAGGACAACACGACGATAATCAAAGGCTACGGCTCTGAAAAGGCAATCAAAGACAGAATATCCCAGATAAGAAAACAGATAGAAGAGACCAAATCCGACTACGACAAGGAAAAACTTCAGGAAAGACTCGCGAAACTCGCGGGCGGAGTCGCCGTCATCAATGTCGGCGCCGCGACCGAAGTCGAGATGAAAGAGAAAAAAGCGAGAGTCGAAGACGCCCTTCACGCGACAAAAGCCGCTTCCGAAGAAGGCATTGTTCCGGGAGGCGGAGTGGCTCTTATAAGGTGCCTGCCTTCTCTTGAAAAACTTGTCGGTTCCAAAGAACTCGAAATTGATGAGCGCACGGGCATAGAGATAATAAAAAAATCAATCGAAGCCCCTCTGAAGCAGATAGCGATAAATTCCGGATGGGAAGGCGCTATAGTCGTCGAAAAGGTAAAAGATTCGAAAGAAGCGTCTTTCGGATTCGACGCCGAGAAATGCGAATACGTCGATCTTTTGAAAGCGGGCATCATAGACCCGACAAAAGTCGTCAGAAGCGCCATTCAGAACGCCTCGTCGGTTGCCTCTCTTTTGATAACGACCGAAGCCATGATAACAGAAAAACCCGAAAAAGAGAAAACTCCCCCGATGCCTCCGGGAGGCATGGGCGACATGTATTGATCAAAGGGGGCTTCGCCCCCTTTTTTTTTTTGTAAATTTTTTCTTTTGTTAAAAAACTTTTTGGCATATCATTGAAAAATACTGATCGCAGTTTTTCGGTATCCGAATATTGATTATCTAAAAGGAGTAATATATGCCTCTCTACGAATACGAATGCGGAAAATGCAAAAAGATTTTCGAGCTTCTGCGGGATTTCAATTCTTCATCAGAAACCCAATGCCCTTTCTGCGGAGCTACGGCGAAAAAGATTATTTCGTCGGGAGTCGGTTTTATTTTCAAGGGATCTGGATTCTACAAGACGGACTACAAAGACAAACCGGCAAAATCCTGCGAGAAAAAAGAAACCAAATGCGAATCCTGCCCTAAAAAAGGCGCTGAAGTCTGATGCATATTCTGACAGTCTCTTCTGAAGCATATCCTTATTCCAAGACAGGCGGCCTCGCCGACATGGTCGGAGACCTTTCGAGACATCTTGCTAAACTCGGCCATGACGTAAGGGTCGTCCTGCCCTATTACAGATGCACCAGAGAAAAAAATCTCGATACGGAAGTCCACGCTGAAGACTTCAAAGTAGTATGCGGAGACAAAACCGTCACATGCAGGATACTGAAATTTATCGAGGAATCTTCGTCCGTGAGATTTTACTTTGTCGATCAAAAGGGTTATTTCGACAGGCCTGAGCTTTACAACGAAAACAACATTGACTATCCCGACAACGCCGAGAGGTTTATTTTTTTCTGCAACGCCGCAGTCCAAATGACAAGATATTTCGATTTCGACGTAGATGTCATCCACTGTCACGACTGGCAGACCGGTCTGATTCCGGCTCTCATTAAAACAGGTTTTTCTAAACCTTCCAAGCTCAAAGGAGCGAAAACAGTTTTTACAATCCACAACATCGGATACCAGGGAAATTATCCCATGACAAACTTTCACCTCACCGGACTGCCGCCTGAACTGGCTTCGACATCAGGTTTGGAATTCTACCAGAATCTGTCCCTTATTAAATCCGGAATAATGTTTTCGGATTCTCTGACGACCGTCAGCCCGAGATACGCTTTTGAAATTCAGACTCCTGAACTGGGCTTCGGACTCAGCGGTCTTATAAAAGAGAAGAGAAACAAGCTCGTAGGAATACTCAACGGCATAGACGATTCTCACTGGAACCCCGTGACGGATCCTTTTCTCTGCTGTCATTACGGTCCTGAAGACCTTGAAGAAAAAATATACTGCAAAAAAAATCTTCAGAACAAGATGAATTTTCCTCCTGACCCAGACATTCCCCTCATCGGCGGAATATCCAGGATAGCTCACCAAAAAGGTTACGACATGGTGGCGAGCGTTCTGCCGGGAATTCTTTCCAACAATCTGCAGATGATAATTCTCGGGACAGGAGATCCTAAGATAGAGAATCAGCTCGAAAACATATCCCGGCGCTGTCACAATTTCAAATTCATAAAAGCCTTTGACGAATCTCTTTCTCACCAGATAATAGCCGGTTGTGATATTTTTACGGTCCCCAGCAGATACGAACCCTGCGGACTGACACAGATGTTCGCCCTGAAATACGGAACTTTTCCTGTAGTCCACGCGACAGGCGGACTCGACGACACTGTTAAAGATTTCGACCCCGTAACCGGAAAGGGCAACGGTTTGAAATTCACTCCATTTTCTGATATCGAGTTCACTTCCGCCCTTGTCAAAGCGCTTACGCTTTTCGAAAAAGACAAAGCTCTATGGAAAAGAGTCCTTAAAAACGGCATGCTTGAAAACCATTCTTGGGAACACCGCGTAATACAGTATCACAACCTCTACCGCGACCTGACGAGAAACTCAGTGTCCGGTCTAAACTGCTGAAAGGCCCGTATCCATTGAAAGAAAACCTAAAGGGGCTTTTTCAGATATATACAGGCAACGGCAAAGGAAAGACGACGGCGGCGATAGGGCTATCCGTTCGCGCCGCGGGAGCCGGTCTTAAAGTTTATATCGGTCATTTTCTGAAAGGTCTCAGATATTCAGAACATACTTCGCTTGAGAAATTTGAAGATTCGATTTTTTTCGAGTTATACGGCGGCAGGGATTTTATAGATCTTTCTGCTCCATCAGAAGAGGATTATAAAAGAGCCGCAACAGGTCTTGAAAGAGCAAAGGAAAAAATTTCAACCGGAGACTTCGATCTTTTCATACTCGACGAAATCAATATCGCCGCGCATTTCGGGCTTATCCAAATTCCGAAGGTTATTTCTCTTATTGAGGGAAGACCTTCTAAAACCGAACTGCTTTTCACAGGAAGATACGCTCCGGAAGAATTTATAAAAAGAGCCGATCTCGTCACTGTCATGGAAGAAGTGAAGCACTATTTCAGAGAAGGCGTCAAGGCGAGAACCGGTATAGAAATGTGACAGGGAAAACACCTTTTTCAGCACTCGCGATATCTCTTTTGCCGTGGTTTTTGGTTTTCTGTCTTTTCTCCTGCCGCAGCGGCTCTGCCGCAGAAGAAAATAATAAAAACTACGACAGAATAATCATACTCGGACCTAACCTCGTTCAAATAGTCTCCTCGCTCGGCTTCTCGGAAAGAATCATAGGCATTGACAACTGGTCAAACGAAAGCCTCGCCAGTAAGGACGCCGCAAGAGTAGGAGGCATTCTCGATCCGAACCTCGAAATTATAACTCTCCTTGAACCCGATCTGGTTCTCGTCGCAGGAGATCCCACGCGGTTAAATGAATTCCTTTCAGAATACTCAGTCAAAACAGTAGGCTTTAGCGTAGAAGACACTCAGGATATACTAAAAGCGATATCCGAGATTTCTTCTCTTCTTTCCGCCGAAGTCGAAGGGCTTAAACTCGCCGAACAAATAAGATCCGAAGTAGAAGAGATTTCACCTCCCGGCTCTGTCCTTCGTCCAAAAGTCCTGTTGGCAATAACATCAGACGTTTCGTCTCCTGAAAATTTCATGTCCGCGAGTTCGGAAACTTTCCTGGGAGAGATAATTGGTATAGCCGGAGGTGAGAACGCCGTCGGAGTCAACGCAGTTTTATATCCCGAGATATCCAAAGAAGCAGTCCTATTGCTCGATCCTGACATCATTATAGAATTCAGGCCGACGGATGCTCCTGAAAAATACGACTCTCTCAGCCTTGTAAGCCGATGGGAAAAAGTTTATCCCGGGATCAAAGCAGTCAGAAGGGGATGCGTGCACGTATGCTTCGACGAAAAGATACTGATTCCCGGACCAGGTTTCCCCGGATCCGCGCAATTCCTGCGCCTTTTAATCCAGAGAGCCGCAGATGCTCAGGATTGAAGACGTCTTTTTCTCCTGGAGTAGGGCTTTTTCTGTTGAAAACATTGATTTTTCGGTAGCCAGAGGTTCTCTTACATCATTGATCGGCCCCAACGGAAGCGGCAAAAGCACAGTTCTCAAATTAGCAGTAGGTCTGTCCAAGCCTCAGAAGGGATCTGTGTTTTTGTTAAATCGTCAGTTGGATAAAATAGGACCCGGTGAAAAATCGAAACTTGTTTCATATCTCCCGCAGTTTTCCGAAAGAGATCTTCCTTTCACTGTCGAACAGACAGTTTTAGCCGGCAGGTTCCCATGGCTTGGAAGGCTCGGTTTCGCAGACGACGAGGAAATATCCCATGTCAAAGAGATAATGGAAGAATTCGGACTCTTAAATATCGCTGACAGGAGTTTTTCCACCCTGAGCGGTGGAGAGCGTCAGAGGACGTTATTGGCATCAAGCATTGCGCAGAGTTCGGTTTTTCTCGTCCTCGACGAACCGACCTCTTCGCTCGACATATCTCATCAGGCGGATATCTACAAAAAACTCAGAAAACGCGCGGAGAGAGGAACGGCAATACTGATGGCGAGCCACAACATAAGCCTCGCCGGCATTTATTCAGATGAAATTATAATCTTAAAAGAAGGAAAAATAGAAGCCAAAGGGCATCCTTCGGAAGTAATAGACGATAGAACCATTGGCCGCGTTTTCGGAGAAGATATCTCTCTCGTATTCCACAGCGGTGTTCCTCTTATATTCCCGAGGCCGGAATGAAAACCCTTCTTACCAAAAAAAAATTTGTGATAAATCTTTTAGTTCACGCCGCTTTCGCTTCCGGACTTCTCATAGTATCGCCTTTCATAGGAGCGGTCCTGATAAGATTTTCCGACCTTTCCGGAGACGGTCCCTTAAAAGATATTTTTTTAAGCTACAGGCTTCCCCGCGCATTATCAGCTTTTATTCTCGGCGGCTCCCTCTCTCTTTCCGGGGCTATCCTGCAGAGCACATTGAAAAACCCGCTTGTCGAACCATACACCCTCGGAATCAGCAGTGTTTCAGCGCTTGGCGCTTTTCTCGCCGCAACGTATCTTTCCCTTATTCCATTTTCAGGAATCTTTTCTTCCCTGTTTTTTTCTGCTGTGACAGTGTTTTTCATTTACGCTTTATCTACGAGAAAAAACACTTTTTCGATTCACGATCTCGTTCTCTCTGGAATTACATTGAGCATTTTCGCCGGTTCCGTCATTACTCTCATGAGGTTCGTCACCAGTCCTTTCACCGCCGGAATTCTCGACAGATGGCTCACCGGCTCACTCGCTTTTTCAACCTGGAAGACTGCCGTTGCCGCGGCTGTCTTCTCCTCGCCTCTTGTTATATACGCTTTTATTAATATGAACCTATACAACAATCTTTATTTCGCCGACGACATAAGCTGTTCAAGAGGCGTGGACGTCAAATTCTTGCAGAGAATTTCTTTTATTTTCGTAAGCGTGTTCGTAGCAGGCTCGGTGGCTTTTTTCGGACCGATTGGATTCGTCGGTTTAATTGTCCCTCACATCGAAAAGAAAATCTCCGGACACGATTGCAGGACAGTTTTTCCGGGCTCTTTCTTTTCCGGTTCAGCATTCCTTCTTTTGGCGGACATAGCCGCCAGAAAAACCCTTCAACCTGCCGAATTGCCTGTCGGCGTCGTCACAGCTCTTTTCGGCGCTCCTTTTTTTCTCTACATACTTTTATTTACCGGAAGAAAAGAAAAACATTGACATAAAAAAAAAGAAAATATACCTTATTTCAAAGGTTTTACGGGAAAGGGTTTTTTTATCATACATCTGATAAACAGTTCAAATGTCTTCGTTCTGAAGTCAGCTACTTCAAAAGGCGTTTATTCGGAAATGCTCAAAGCAGTGAAAGCCGAACCATACAATGTGATATTAAAAGCTCTCCTCGACAGAGAAAAACTAAACTCCTTCGTCCTCGAAGGTAATATAGCTTTTCCTCACGCCCGCATAAATCTCATCTCATCCCCCATAGTCTCAGTAGGAATATCTCCCGGTAAAGACATCTCCTTTCCGTGGCAGATGGAAAATTCGACTTCTCCCGTCAATTTCGTTTTTCTTCTAATTCTCCCGACACAGGAGTATTATCTTCACTCTTCCGGCAAATACGTCAGATACTCCGATATCGTAGGTGATCTCGCCAAATTCTTCAAAACCTTGAAAACAAAAAAGATAATGAAAAAGGTGAAAACAACCGAACAATTTCTGCAGTTCGTGGAGGGATACATAAATGCCGATGAATGAATGGCTTGAAATTCTCCTTGCCATTGACAACGCTGAAACTTACATAAACGAACTCACAAACGAAAGGTATCTTGCCAAACTGAAAGAAATCGGCATGAACTTCGACAAAAGCACAATTGAAAATTTTCAGAACACTAAAGAAAAGCTTCTTAAAAAGCTTCCTTCGGATCTCAAACGCGAATATCTAAGGCTGATGAAAAAATACAAAGACGACCTCATTCCGAGAGCCATCGTCCCGGCGAGAGACGAACGGGGAGAAGGCTATTGTGTCGGATGTTCAAACAGAATTCCGGCAGAGGTTTTCCAAAGAGTTAAAAACCACAATTCGGTAGAGAGGTGTGAAAACTGCGCGAGATTCATCTTCTGGCCCCCTCTCCCCTGATCCATTCCATTGCGATTTTTATCATCTCTTTGTAGCCGATTATTCTCAAGGCGTCTCTTGCGTTGTCCAAAACTATAAATTCATTATCTCCTCTTGCCTTTATTATATCTGCGAGGTCTTTAGGAGAGATCCTTTTAATTTTTATCCAGTTTGAATCCGGTATGAAAAAATCCGCAGCATCGGATCTGACTAACGTTGAAGATAAATTTGAATCGTTTTCGATTCTGACGGCGACAAAACCCTTTATTTCAGCCGTCACAAGAAATCTTTTTAAAAAATTTTCCGCTGCTTTTTGGTTGAACCCAAACCACTCTTCCCTGATTGAAGGGGTCAACCTGTCCGTATTCGGATTGACGTAATACAATCTCATGAACTCTGTCAAAGTGTAATCGTCGTAAGCCCATTCCTGTCCGGGAATACAAATACCGGATATGACAATTCCTGAATAAGGATATTTTCCGGTCAGCTCAGTCATGATTTCATAAAGCAGAACAGCGTATTCCCGATTTGCCGGAGACACATAATAACCGTCTATCGCGTGTTTCGACGAAAGGTCTTCGATGGAAAAAGAGCTCATGCTTCTTCCTGTTGCGTCTTTTAAAATCCAGTCCCGGTGCATGTGAAATACGTGCGAAGCGCTCGTCGGCGGAAAGGGACGGGTCCATATTCTGAAAAGATCGAGATTGAAAAAAACGAGTAATTCTTTCAAACCGGCGCAATAGACGATTTCTTCGAGGATGTCATAGGAATAAGTAAAATCAAGGCCTTCGGAAGGGAAGAGAGTCAGCCCGTCAGTGTATGCGTCTATCAGGATCCCGTCAATTCCTGTATTGGCTATTGAGTCTATAAATCCCTGGACATGATCAATGGGTATTTCTTCCTGTTTAATTAACAAAAAGACAGAGCCGAAAATACTTTTAGGCCAAAAAGAGATCAGACAAAAAACCGTCAGAGCGGCAAAAAAGAGCTCTTTTCTCACTGGCTGTAAAAATTGAAAGGAACGGTAAATGTGAAAGAACCTCCGCCCGGGTCAATGGCTCCAAAAGTCCAGCCGCTTATAGCCGATAATATCTGCTGTTCAAGCGAAGGCGAACCGAGGGTGCTGCTGGCCATAGAGACATTAGAAACATATCCTTCTTCCGAGATGGTTATCCTGACTACGATTTTCCCCTGAAGCGCGGGATTCACTTCGAGTTCTCTTTCATAGAAATATTTCAGCCTTCCCTGATATCTGACTATAGCCCTGCGAACATCCGCCGCGTCCCTCGCTCCGGACGTCGCCGCCGAGCCCGAGAGGTCAGCTATAGTCCCTCCTCTGACTCCCGCTGTTCTCTGATGCTGAAGGTCTCCGCCTGTCGCAGGACCTGTTGAGATATCATTTCCTCCAGTGACTCCAACAGTTCCGGTCACGCCCCCGCCAAGTCCTCCCGAACCGCCCGCCGCTGAAGCCATTCCTCCCGAAACACCTGAAAGCGAAGCTCCTCCGGCGAGAAGGTCCTGAATACTCGCGTCACCTCCGCCGAGGCCGACAGGACCAGTCGAGGGACCCGAGCCTACACCGAGAACTCTCAGTCCTCTTGCCACCCTCGAAGTCTGCCCCCCTTGACCGACCGAGCCTCCGGCACCGCTTCCTGATCCCGAACCGCTGCCAGTTCCGGTCCCTGAGCCTGAGCCCGTTCCTTCCGAAGTTCCTTCACCGGTCGTCGTGACGCCGAGTGTTCCTCTCCTTAAGCTCTCTATATCCTCAGTGAGAGAGACATCGAGCAAATCACTCTCTTCAAGCCTTTTTAGTGTCTCTTCCGCGGTCGCAAGATTGAGATTAAGCGCTTCCACTTTGACCGTGAAAGCGTATAAAATCCAGAAAATCCAGAAAAAAGCAGTGGTGAAATCAAATATGGTGAATATCTTCCTGTCCTTTGAATGTTCTCCAACAGTCAATCTGTCATGAGGCCTGTTGTTAAATCTCTCCCATTTGGGTTTTCCCCGTTCTTTTTCGATGGGAGGGGGTCTATCTTCCGGGGCAGGAGGAATTGTCAGAGACTCTTTGACGGCCTCGCGTCTAACCTCTTCTTCCCTTACTCCGAGCCTGACTATAAAGCTGTTTTTGAATTTAAGGTCTGCTCTGTCTCCCGCTGATATCTCAATAGTTTTTTCAACAGAGTTGATCTTTGCGAAAAAATCATCGTCTATGCGCAGTCTTTCTCCGTCTTTGTTCACCACTCCGTAAAAACCGGGAATCACGGTCAAGGAGTATCCGCCGCCGGAAGAATAAAACAATTTCAGTTCTTTTTCTATAGTCGGCTCTTTAACTGCGGACCTGACTGTGTTACCCGCAAGAAACACCTGATTTTTTTTGACGAGGTATTTCTTCAGGCTTCCACCCTGAATCACTTCAACCCAACCGACAGAAGCTGCGGCAAGGGTTTTTTGGGGTTTTTTTTGTGAAGATCCCGCGAAAGACTGGAAACCGTAGCCTATAACGGTATCTCCCAGTTGGATTCTGCCTCTGCCCGTAGTTTCCAGAGGCAGGATTATCTGGTCATTCTCTTTCCTGACTTTCGCTCGAAGAGCGACGTCTTTGACGGAAACTTCATCTTCTCCGATTTTAATCCATCCTCTGAAGATATCGGGTTTTATTCTCAGTTCGTATGAGTTCCCAACATTGTTGTATGAAAACAGAATATGCTTTTGAGGTATGTCAGGATCGTCATCCGAGACCACTATTTCGCAGTCTTCACTTTTACCGATGGAAACGAGATCTTTATCGACGACAAAATGCCTGCGTTTGCCCTGCTGTTGGACTACTACGGCAAGTTTGATCTCCTCCATTTTTCCCCCTTTACGATTTCAGAACTTCGGCGCTAAAACCATGACCGATACTTTTTTATAACCTGCCATCGTGCAGGTGTTGACGATCTGCGTTATGAGGTTGTAACTCGTAAGGCTGTCTGCCTGAATAATTACTTTTACTGAATCCGGGTCTATCTGGTTGAGTTCAGCGGTCTGAATGGCTATTTCGTATGTCTCTCTTAGTTTTTCAAGCAAAGGCGCTACAAAAGTGTCGGTTTTGACGGGCATTTTCTCTGCAGACTCAATAATTGATGTTTGGTCCAGTGTTATGGAGAAATTATTAGCCGTTACGACATTCACGCCTACGCGCGTCTTCTCTTCGATTTCTTCTTCAGTGACAACCGTCGGAAGGTTTACATCCATCGGCGGCGGGCTTTGATTCGGGTCTGTCGAAAAATTTAATAAAAGAAATATGAGAATAATAGTGAACATGTCTATGAGAGAAGTCAGTTGAAGGACGGGGGTCTCTCTTTCGGACTTCGGCCCTTTGGAAGAATTAGAGGATTTAAGCGACGATATTGATTTTCTGAACATCATTTTTCTCTTTGTCGGCGGTTTCGGAAACCACTTGAAGATATTCTCCCCTTTTGAGTCAATGTCTTTTGGCATTTTCAGCTCCTTTTCATGACCCTGTCGGCCACCACGGGGGAGGTTGAAGATAATTGTTTTGGAAACCGCATTTTTGGGATATTTTCATAAAACTCACAAGGTCGTTGAGATTCACGCTTTCTCCGCTCACGGCTTCTCCTATGCTGTCAACGGATATCAGTATGAACAGGTTCAACCTGCTTATGACGCTGTCCATGACTTCGGTCTCTCCGGGATTTTGGGCTATGAAATTTTTTATCTCTCTCCAGTTCGGTGCGATTAGCTCTTCCGGAGTCGTGTCGAGAAAGGATTTAACTTCTTTTTTAGCATCAATGAAAAGGGAGTCGAGTTTAAGAGTTAAAAGCGTGTCAACTTCGCCCCAGCCGACGAAGTATCGAGACTTCTCTATCATCGTGTCAACAGCTATGGATTCTCCTCCAACGTATCTGTAACGCGAAAACTCGCAGACTATTCTGCCGTCTTTTGTCCTTGCGAGAATTGTAGTCATGAAATAAGTGGGAGCCGGAATGTAATTTTCTCCTTCAACTGCACCTAATCCGGCGAGTTCAAGATTCAGTATGGAAGTCTGAACTATTTGAAAACTCGTCAGAAGCGCCGGTATAAGAATCATAAAAAGGTTCAAAACCGTCGTTACATCCACGCCTCTTTGTTTATGGCTTTTTCTTCCGGCTTTTGATACCGCGAAAGACATGTCTCAGTCCTTCTTTATATCCTGAAGCATATTCATTATTCTCACTGAATACTCGTCAATATCATCAACTATGCCGTCGGCTCTGGACTGAAGAAAAGAATGGACCAGCATAACCGGTATAGCGACTGTCAGACCGAAGAAAGTCGTATTCAGGGCGATAGATATACCCTGAATCAGCTCGAGCGTTCTTGTAGATGCGCTTGCGGTCAAAAGAGCGCCGAACGATTTTAACAAGCCGGCTATCGTCCCGAGCAAACCCAGAAGGGTCGCGACTTGCGCCAGAACCGGAAGATAATTAAGTCGCTTGTTGAGTCTCGGTATCTCGGCTAATCCGACCTCATCCACGGCGTTCTGCATTTCTCTGACATCTCCTTTGTAATTTCTCAGGCCTGCGCCGATAATTTTTGACAGAGGTTTGCCTTCGTTGTCGCAGTATCTTATCGCGCCTGTGTAATCTCCCTCTCTCAATTTTTTAGTCACGTATCGAAGAAATTTATCGGCATTTATACCTGATCTGAACAGAAATACCATCCTTTCGATTATCAGTCCGAGAGAGACAAAAGCGACTAGTGCGATAAAATGCATAGCCCATCCGCCATTTTTATAAAACTGGATGAAAGCCGACAAAACCAACCTCCTTTAATGTATATTACTTTCCTGACAAATAAAATATTCCGGACCCGACGAGAAAAGTGCCTCCTGCAGCGAGGAAATAAGGTCCGGCTTTTCCTCCGCTCGACATCAGGTAAATTCCCGCGGCAGTTCCTCCTGCGCCTAAAAAAAGACAGGTCTTGGAAAAAGGTCTCGAGACCTGCCTGCGGCCTATCATGCCGAGCTCGGTTCTAGCCTGAAATACCTGGTTGAGAATTTCCCTCGAAAAACTCTGAGAAATAATGAAATTTGAAAAATCTATCTTCGCCGTAGCCGCTATGTTAATTACAAGAGGCTCTCTCGCTGTTCCTCGTATTTCAATTTCCTCGATTTCGAGAATACTGCTCGGGATCGACTGCGCAAAGACAGCCGTCGCTGTCAGCGCCGTCAAGGCAAAAATAAATCTTTTCATACAGACCCGCCTGTTAAATCAGTTTCACCGCCGTTACTGAGGCGGAATGGTGTCTTGCACATTTTCTTCGATATTATCATAAATCTCCGAGTCAGGAAATAAATCCGGCCTGAATCTTTTGAGGTTTTCTATGGCTTTTAAGACATCCCTATACCATCTGTTGTCAATCAGGGCGTTGCTTTCTGCAGTCTGTTTGGAAGCGAGATAAAACTGAACGGCCGCATCTTCATAGGGTAGAGCCTGTTCTTCGAGCTGTTCTTGAAAAAATATCTGTTCTTCTTCCGTCCAAAGAGGATCGTATTCAGCTTCTCTGAAAGCTCTCGCGTAATCTTCATTGCACTGGCCGAGAAGGTAGAGCGACGCAATGGTCGAAAGACCCGCTTTAAGACCCGCGATTCTGGTCAGATTTTCCGCCACTGACTTCATCTCCATATCGTAAGGGGGGAAAGATCCGTCTATTGGCCAGAGCAGATCCGTCCCCTTGATTCTTTCAAAATCTATTTCTACGGCTCTCACCATATCCATTTCGAATTCGTATGGAAGTATTCCCGCTGCTCTTCCGCCTTCCAAATAATCATTCAGAATATTCCTTCTTGTATTGTCGGCATCGGATATCAACCCGAGGCTGTCGTAGGATATGGCGAGCCTGTGAAGCGCCTGATAGTGGACCTCCTCAGAAAAAGATGTCCCTTCCGCGACTCGTTTGAATGAGTTCAGGGCTCCGTTGAAATTTCTCGCGCCTAAATATGCTTTTCCAGTCCAGAACACAGCTTCTTTCGTTCCCTGAGACGAGGGGTATCTCGCCGTAAACGATTCGAGGGCGCTTGCCGCCTCATTCCAGAGTCCGGCGTTTCCGGCTCCGGAACTGTCTGCTCTTTCGGCTTTAGATATGGCTATGTTCGCGAGGTTCATGTAAGCCGAATACAGAAGGCTGTCGTCATGGTAATCGTAGTTTCGGATGTAGGATCTGAAAACTTCCACGGCTCTTCCTTCGTAACCTGCGTTGAAAAAAATCACGCCGGCGTTGAAAAGCGCTTTTTTGCCTTCTTCGCGGTCGGAATATTTTTTATGGACTTCGAGAAAAGTCGAAGCTTTTATGGTATCCGTCTCAGAAATACTCGATGCCGACTGAAAAGCTATGACAGCCGCTTGCCTCGCCAAAGTCGTGTCGTTAGATTGGGTTGAGGCTCTCAAAAACCAGGTTTCAGAGGAAGAGAGGTCTCCGAGATTATAATAGCTCTGGGCGACCATGGCGGAAGCCGAAGCGGCGGCGCTCGATGATGGAAAATTATCTACAACCTTCATATACCAGTTTTTCGCTTCTTCGTATCTTTCGCCTTCATAGAGTATCTTTCCTATGGACATTGATATGTTAACCGGATCGGATACGTCGGCGCCGGGTCTTTTGTTCCAGATATCCATGTATCTTTCAGCTGCGACAACCATACTGTCCTGGCGTTCTCCCGAAGTGCTGTCGGCTGAATACCACTGATTGAAAGAAGTGACTGCTTCATATGCCGCTGGAAGAGACAGAGAATCATAGACATTGTCCATCGAAACGGCAGTATAGTTATTAGCCGCATCGAGAAATCTGCCCATTTCATACTGAGCTTCTGCCAACGCGAACCGCAATCCGTAAACTTCGGGATCCTCCGGATACTGTTCAATGAAATTTCCGTACCTCTCGGCGGCTGTTGCCCATTCTTCATAAGTTCCTTCCTGCAGGGCTTTTCTGTGATGAATGCCTGCCGTATAAAGCATGGCTTCCCTTATGAGTGAGTCAGTTGACGAAATCTCCGCAGAATCACCCCCGACGGCGAGATTCATCTGCCAGTCCCTGCCGTAGTTGTCCACGAGCCTGTCCATGGTTGCGTCGGCAAGGGTCATGTCGCCCACTTCAGCGTAGAGTGATGCGAGGTCTCGCAGGACGAAAGGTGCTTTCGGGCTCGTAGGATACATCTGGAGATATGTATTGTATGCGTCAATTGCTTTCGGATAATCTACTTTCTCTTTGAATGTCTCGGCGAGCTTGAGAACCACTTCGTCTCCCTTCGGCATCTCGGAAAGCACTGTCAAGACCCTTCGGAGCCTGAGGGTTCCGTTGGGCAACTCGGAAAAATCGAAACCGAGATACATGACCGCTTCGTCGGCAAGCTCCGTTCTGCCTTCTTCAGCCGACATCTCCAAAAGGAAAAGAAAATGCGTTATTGAAGCCGGAATTGAATCAGGCCCGGCTACTCTGTTGAGCCATCCAATCATATACACCGCTTTGTCGTAGTTGGGGTCGTTTGGATAATCCAAGACTCTGTCGAAATAATTAAGAGCTAAATCCACTTTGCCGAGTCCTTCGTGCCTGAAATTGAAGTAATACAAACCGAGTCTGAAACAGGCGGCAGGAACCCTCAAGCTTCCAGGATACCTTTCGACGAGTTTTCTATACATGATGCTCGCTGAATCTACGTCGCCTTCTTCTTCGAGTATCGAGGCAAGGGCGTAATACGCTTCAATCGCCGATACAGTGTCAACTCCTTCATATTTTGAAATCACCTGCATGTATGTATCTTTGGCTTTTTTGTAATCCGGGAATGGTTCAAGTCCTGAAAATCCTCCTGCCATCCAGTCATCGAGCTGATTTTCATATTCACTCTTCGCTCTGATCCTGTATATCTCGGAAAGCCTCAGAGCTGCATCGGCTCCGAACGGGTTGTTGGGATAAAACATCAGCAGGTTTTCAAGATATAGCGCTGTGGCTTCCATGTATTCATCCTGAAGAAGCTCAAGGTTTCTCTTTTCGCTTTCCAGTCGAAGGAGTTCCTGATCTGGGTCGAGCCTTCCCGGTCCGCATGAAAAGACGGCAGAGAAAACCGCCGCGGCGCTCAGCAAGAAACAAAACTTGCGGCTGGTTTTATCTCTCCGGTTCCTGAGTTTCTTCCATTTCATATCTAATCCTCTGTATTCTCGATTTGATTTCAGAAATCTGTGATTCGACATCTTTATACATCATAAAAAAAGTGACTCCAGCTCCATATTGCGCCTGAATAAGCCAGTTCGTCGCCTCGGTTATTCCCCGGGCGCCTATCTGATTTTCTATGTCGGAGAGCATGAGAGAAATTCCCGTCAGTTTGAACTTAATGCTGTCGAGCGCTCCCAAATACTGAGCGGGGAGTTTTTTTTCAAGATAGTTAATGTCCATAAGGAGAAGGTCAGTTCTCGCCCTTTCTTCCTGAATCATAAGAGTGATATTCTGTTTCAAAACTTCAAGATCCGCTCTGTCGGATTGTTTTATCTGAAACCCTATTGAACTGAGCACTTCCTGCTGATATCTGAGATTTGATTTTATCCTATCCAGACTGTCGGCTACATCATTCCTGCCTCTCAGCCTCGATACGGCAATGAGGTTGTCAAGACTCATCATCAGGTTTCTCGTCGCCCCAACATCTTCTAAGACGGCAGAGGAGAGGGCGTTTTCAAGGGCCGCGTCTATTACGTTTTCGTAACTGTAATTTACCGAGTATCTTTTGAGGATTTCGGAATATATGTCAAATGTCTTGTCGTAGGACTCCTTCTGAATTAAAATAGCCGCTTTCGCGAGCTGAACATCAGTGTAGATTTTCTCAATGTCATCGCGTCTTTCGAGGTTTTCTATAATTTCGAGCGCTTCGTCGAGAAGTCCGACTTTTATGTAAATCCATGCTATTCCGAAATCCGCGGCGTTTCTGTCAGCACCTTTATCTTTGGCGAGTTCGTAATACTCGTATGAAGTCTGAAGTTCACCGAGTTCATAATGCAGTTGAGCCAGGCTCATAAGAGCCCGGGATTTCCATTCGTCGTTTAAGTATCCAGAATAAATACCGAAAGCCATTTCGTTGAGTTTTTCTCTGGCCATACCTATTCCCTCGGTGTTCTTGTTCTCCTGAAAATACGAAATGGCGCTTATATACAGCGCGAAAGGAAACTGAGGGGAAGATGAAGTTACTCTGGAACAGTATTCTCTCGATTTTACAAAATCAGCCATAGAAAAGTAGCATAGAGACAATATCATGTAGGTGTTGTCCGAAAAAACACTGACCGGATATATTCTCAGAAACTCGTGGGATTTATCTATGCTCTCTTTGTAGTTTGACTGCTGATACGATATTACGCAATACATGTAAAGAGCTCTCTGCTTGATGCTGTCAGGGGACATCGGATGGTCTATGATGTTTTGATATGTAACTTTAGCCCACCCAAGCGCTCCCCTGAGATATAAAGAATCGGCAGAGCTTATCGGCGGGGGTATCTCCACGGCGAGCCTCAATTGCTCTATTTCAGCGTAGAGATCTGTCAGAACATGTCTCTCATAGATGATATCTTCTTTAACAGAGTCCGTGACTTCATAAACCCTGTCCGTCGAAAGAGTTTCCGTGGGATCCTCTGCTTGAGCGATTAAAGCTAAAATCAACCAAAACATATTCTGCCTCTCTACTGACTTTCTTCGAGAATTCTGCGCAGTCTTTCGAGTTCTCTCTCGGCTTCTTCTCTTTTTCTCCTTATCTCTTCAAGTTCTCTCTGATAGTTGCTCATTATCTCGAGCTCTCTTTGCCGGCGGACAGATAGAGCCCTGCTTCCGAAAAACGGACCGAAACTGAACTGAGCTCCCATGACGAGTTTCTGCTGTTCCGTCGGGACACTTCTCGAGCTGTAACGGACCCCGAAAGTCTGTTCTATTTCGACCCATGCCAAAAGAAGTTCGAGATTGTCGTTGGCCCTGTAAACTGTTCCGAAGTTCCAATCCCTGCCGTCTATATCAGTGATGAAACGCAAATTTTTGATCGGCCTGAACTCCATTCCCAGAAAAATGCCTTTCCACGGCTCCGACCTTTCCCTCTCTCCCTGAAACCTTCCGCCTCCCAAACCGAAGGTGACTATCACGGGAATATTCCTGAAATAATACGAAATGTCTTTGGAAAAGACTCCGAAATAGGCAAAATTCTGGTTGTAGTCGTAATAGTCAAGGGAATGCCTGCCGAATTCCGACATTTTTCTGTGCGAAGATATGTTCTGAATCCCTATAGCGACCGCGGGATATTTCTCGCTTTCCCTTAACAACCTCATTTTTACGTATCCGGTCCAGACGTCTGTTCCGAGATAACCTCCGCCGACATCGAACCAGTCATACAGCCCCACGGTTATGTTGGCTCCGAAAATGTATTGTGAAAAAGTCTCGTAACTGGCTCCCGCTGTTGCAAAATCCTGGCTGTAAACCGTGAAAACCGTCGAAAACTGAACGCTGGAATGAGGCATTATGTAAGCATTGGGAATATCAACCATGTTTCCCTGCATAAACGGCGAAGCACTTACGGCTGTTGAAGAAAAGACTATAAGAAAGAACATCCCTGTTTTTTTCATTGCTTCCTCCGTATCTTACATCATATTTTTTGCTTTCCCTTTTATATGATAGTCTCAGTAATTGAATAAATCAACAAATAACGCTAATGCTCAGTAAACGATCCTTCTCGCCGTAACGTAGCGGGAAGAATAACTTTCTCTGTCGAGAGAGCTGATTATCACTCCCCTGTTTCTATATGAAGAGGAATGGATGAATCTGCCGGATCCAAGATAAATTCCGACGTGTTTTGGATCGCTGAATATCAGAAGATCTCCGGGTGCCAGAGATTCTTTCGGGACTTCAATGCCTATTTTCTCCATGTCAGTCACTGTTCTGGGCAGATCCAAACCGTTTTCAGCGAAAACCCTGAAAACCAGGCCGCTGCAGTCGAAGCCTCCGTTGCCTGTCGCTCCGTAAACATAAGGAGATCCCAGATATGAAATGGCGCTGTTCAATATAGATTTTATCAGTTCTGTTTTCTCAGTCGCCAGAATAGGTTTTTCTTCAATGACTTCTTCCACCGCGGCGGAGTGCCTTACGCTGACAGAAGGGGCCGGAAAAACAACGGAAAATTCGACTATGACCGGCTTTGCCTGTTTCTCTTCATTGGGGATAACAATGTTGACATTCACCGGCGGCCTCCCCTGTGTAGTCGTCTGCTGAGGGGGAGGATATCTTCCGGGGATCGCAAGGCGCTGGCCTTCCCTGATAAAATCCGAAGAAAGATTGTTCGCGTTTTTTATCGCCCTGACTGTTGTCTGAAATCTTGACGCGAGTCCGGACAAGGTCTCGCCGCTTTTGACGACGTAAAGATTCTGGCTACCTGAAGATTGCGAAGGAATCGTGAGTCTCTGTCCCTCTACTATCATGTCAGACGAGAGATTGTTGGCGGATTTAATTTCAGAAACCGAAATACCGTACATTCTTGAAATAGAGGTAAGCGTTTCACCGAGTTTGACAGTATGGGTCAAAGAATTCAGTATTCCTGTGGTGAACAGTGCTGAAAATATCAACGCGAGGGTTATCTTAAACAAATTTTTCAAAATACCTCCTAATTTCTTTTTCTTTTGTTCCGAGAGCGAGCATCAGTTTTATTCTCGCTTTATTCGCCCTGAGATTGCCCGCAAAATAACAGCCGAGGTCTGCCAGATCCCTGCCTCCGCCCTCGTATCCGTATGTCGGTGCGACTCTGCCGTTTTGAACTTTCGTTGACACCACGACAGGGAGGCCTTTATCCAACGCGTATTTTATTCCTTCAAGCATACCGGGGGGAACGTTGCCCCTGCCGAGAGCCTCCAGAACGATGCCCCGGGCTCCGGAATTCACTGAATGACGAATCAATCTCGAATCGGCGCCCGAATATGCCTGAATAAGGTCCACAGGCAGAGCCAAAGAAGAAGTATTTATCCTCTCTCGATCCACCGTTTTTGAAAAGTATATCACTTTTTCGTCTATTGTTCCTAACAGGCCGTATTCAGGCGAAGTGAAAGCGGCTAAATTTGAAGTAGAAATTTTAGTTACATCACGCGGCGAAAAAATACTGTTGTTAATAACCACCATAACTCCACGTGAACGGGATGCGTCTTCGAGCGCGGTTTTTATTGAATCATAGATATTTCTGGGCCCGTCTATACCCAGATCCGGAGGCGCCCGCATAGCGGCGGTCATCACTACCGGCTTATCGCCTGAATAAGTGAGAGATAGAAAATAAGCTGTTTCTTCAAGCGTGTCTGTGCCGTGAGTGATTACTATCCCGTCGCATTCGAGCGCGAGAGAATTTATCCTTTCTGAAATCTTCATCATGTCTTCAGGTTTTATCCACGGGCTTGGAACATTCGAAAATTCATCGAATTCCAATATAAATTCCTCGCCCGGGAAAGCCAGACCCCTCATCAGCTCCTCTCCCAAAAAAGCGGGAACCAAGCCTCTGCCGGGATCTTTTTTCATCTGAATTGTCCCGCCGGTGGCGAGTATGAAGATTTTTTTCATCTTCTCATTTCTATCTCGTCGAGGAAATGCTCCTGTGTGAAATCGAATATAAATTGGAAAATCTCTTCGAGGTCTATGAGGTTATACTCCGGAACTGCAAACCATTTGGGGTTTTCGAAAGGGAGGCCAGCGGCTTTCTGTCCTACCGGCGAAATCACCGCGCAGGGTATCTGCGCCCTGTAGCTGTTAAATCTCCTCGCTATTTCAATTCCGTCGTTTCTTGCTTCCTCGTCCGTCGGATCCACGAATACCACGAGGGCATTTGCCTGTTCGAGAAAAACCTGCCAGAGCAAGTTGAATTTTCTTTTCCCGCTGCTGACAACTATGTCTATTGAAAAATCCTTCATCACGTCGAGTTTGGCAAAACTCGATATTGCACTGTCTTTCTTTGAGACACGAATTTCCCTGCCGATATATTTGAGTATGCTCGATATGAAAAAGTCGAGCATTTCTTTTCTATTGTCCTTCCAGATGTCTATAACAAGAATCTCGAAAATTCTTTTTTCACCGAGAGCAATTTTTTTCGACAGGTCCTCCATTTTTTTCAGAACTTTTGATTCTGCGGATGTCTCGACCTGTAAAAGTGCCTGCGTGAGCTCTTTTACGGCGGTGTTGTCTCTCGCCTCCTCATCCATCAGTCTGATGCCTTCCAGAAGCAGATGAGAGAGGTTTTCCCTGACAGTGACCTCCGGAGGAGTTATGTCGGGGGTATAGACAAAGATACCGTCCTGCCAGCTGATTATGTGATATATCGCGTTACTGCCTCTTAGCCTCCCCGACTCTGAGTGGACTATAACTCCCTTGTCGAAAAAGACTACGGCATTTTTTTCCGTGCTCTTTATTTCGAGAGATCCAGTCTTGGCACCCATTTCCATGAATTGGAGAAGGTCCACGACCGGAAAACTCGCAACCGATCCTCCGAAACCTTTAATATTGTTCAGAACAAATTCGTCGTCGTATCTCTGATTAAGGAGATTCTCGGCGACTGCGAGCAATTCTTCGCTGTTCACCGGTTTTGAAAGGCAGGCGTCGGCTCCGGCACGGTATCCCTGGATTCTTTCGGCCGGATCCGTTGTCGCGGTCAAAAGAATGACGGGGATGCTTTTTTTTCTGTGGTCGTCCCTGAGTCTTTTGCAAATATTTATACCGCCGACTCCGGGCATCTGATCGTCAAGAACCGCAATGTGAAAATCTTCATCGAGCAGTCTTTCCAGAGTATCGGATCCATTTTCTTCCCTGACAATATCATATTTTTTGCCGCTGAAAACGTCCCCCATTACTTTCATCATGTGAGGATCATCTTCGGCAAGCATTATTCTTATCTTGCCGTTCATAATCATTATCTAACATAAAAACACAAAATAATCAATTTAGTTTATGCTCGTTCGCCAATGCAGATGAGGTTCGGAATAACCCGCTTTCAGAGTATTTTCTTTCTGTCAGAAACGAATTCCAGAATGATGTTTCTTATCTCTCTGTCAGTTCTGGCGTCTATGAAATATATGCCGTTAGAACTGCACTCTTCATATATTTTTTTCTCAAGATAGGACATCTTTTCGTCGAATTTCTTTTTTGTCCCGGAAAATTCAGCGAATATTCTCCTCTGTTTTTCCGGATCGAATAGAGTTGAATCGTTTTTGAAACCGTATCTCACTTCTTTGGGATCCCTCACCCAGAAAAGCACGACTTCATTTTTTCTGTATCGCAAACCCTTCAAAGGCTTTATGAATTCCGGACCTTCTCCGAGAAGATCGGAAACTATTATTATCATACTTCTTTTTTTTACCCTTTCGCCAAGGTCGTAGAGAATTTTTTCTATATCGGTTGGACCGCTGAATTGGGTTTTCTCTATCAAACTTATAACCCGCCTTACGTGAAGGGATGTGCCGCGCGGAGGCACTATTTTGTCAATGTTTTCCCCGAAAGATAAAAATCCAACCATGTCTCTCTGCCTCGCCAGAAGATATACGAGGGAAGCGCACAAAATTTTCGCGTAAAAGGATTTTTTTATACTCCCGCTTCCATAGTCCATGGAAGCAGATGAATCGAGGACCACATAAGCCTGCAGATTCGTCCTGTCTTCGAATTCCTTGAGGACAATTTTGTCTCTTCTGCTGGTCGCCTTCCAGTCTATCCTTTTGGTTTCGTCGCCGGGATAGTATTTTCTGTGCTGAGAAAATTCTACGGAAAAACCTTTGTAAACGCTTCTGTGAAAACCGCTGAAAAGGCCTTCGACAACTATTTTCGCAATGATGTTGAGAGAGGAAGATTTAAGAAGATCGTAAGGTATCTCAGCTCCGGGTTTATTCACAAAAAAGCCTCTTTAATTTTGTTTTCCGAAAAGATTAATATCACTAATTGAAATTACAGCTCATTATGATATTATTTTCTGATGCTCGCAATTAGAGATTTGAAAAAATACTACGGCAAAGTCCGGGCTGTTGACGGAGTAAATATAGAAATCCCGGAGAAAAGCATTTTCGCTTTCATTGGCCCAAACGGCGCCGGCAAGACAACCACAATAAAAATACTCGCGACTCTACTTCTGCCCGATGCAGGCGAAGTTAAAATTGGCGGCATAGATCTGGTCAAAGAACCAAAAAAAATAAAAAAGCTGATAGGATACATCCCCGACACCCCTTTTCTTTACGACAAACTCACGGGAAGGGAATTTCTTCAGTTCGTCTCCGAACTGTTTTACATTGACAGAAAGACATTCAAAAAACGCCTGTCCTATCTCGATGATTATCTCGCTTTCGGAGACTGGATAGACAATCTCGTCGAAAACTATTCTCATGGAATGAAACAGAGAGTAGCCATAGCGTCTTCTCTGATCCACGATCCATATCTTCTTCTCATAGACGAACCGATGGTCGGTCTTGACCCGCTGTCTGCGAAAAGAGTGAAAGATCTTTTTAAGGATTTTGCCAGCGGCGGCAAAATTGTCTTTCTGTCAACCCACACGCTCTCTCTCGCTGAAGACATAGCTGACATGGTCGGAGTAATTAACCGGGGTAAATTAATACACAGGGGAAGCCCTGAAGAACTGACTTCCCGGAAAAGGGAGAATCTCGAAGAAATTTTCCTGAAGATGATAGCAGAGCAGGCATGAGGTCGCTTCTGCGGTTGAAACTGATGGTTCTTAAAAGGGAACTGCTGAGTTTTTCCGCCCAAAACCTTGTAAAATCAGTTTCATTCATCACGGTTATAACCCTTTTTTATACAGGAATATACGCCATACTGAAGAGGATTTTCGGTTTTCTCTACATAGAAGAATACATAGGCCCTGTGATCATAACAAGACTCATAGCCATGACTTTTTCGTCTTTCTTCTTTTTTCTTATTATCAGCAACATTATTACATCCATCCCTACTTTTTTCAGGAATCCCGAGGTTGATTATCTATTTTCCCTTCCCCTCGACGCTAAAAAAATATTCGCGTCGCGGCTCATTGAAAACATCGTTTACGCTTCATGGGCAAGCGTAATAGTCAACATACCTGTCATAAACGCATACGGTTCAATTTACATGGGTTCATTCAAATACTACGCAGTTTCAGTTCTCTCTCTTTTTTTGTTTCTGCTGACGACGGCATCAGCGGGAATATTCATAATTTTTATGATATTTCCGGCGTTTCTGAGTTTTTCAAGGCTTAAAATCGCTTTTACGGCGATAGCCATAGTCTCTTTACTCATTGTATTTTATCTTTCCATGAAATTTAACATCCTCTTCAGGGTTCCTGATATCACCACGATGCAGGGCGTTCTTGACTATATAAACTCAATTGAACTTCCGGCTTTCAGATATCTTCCCTCCGAGTTTTTCGCCCAAACAATGAAAGACTCGGTTAAACCGGGTTTTGCCTGGCTCAGACCGCTAGGCGCCATGGCATCATATTGTCTGGCTGGATTCGCTCTTCTGGGAGTTTCTTCCCTCAGGTATCAGAAGCTTTTTTTGACGATTCCGGCAGTTTCAGGAAGCACATCAAAAAAAACGAAGGGGTTCCCCGCAGTAAAAGGCAGAATTTTCAGGTCGGCGAGAATACTCGCTTATAAAGACCTGCTCGTATTTTTTCGGGAACCGACACAGTGGGGTCAGAGCCTTATTCTCGTCCTTTTGCTAATCATATACATTTTAGGCATCATAAACTCGTCTTTCAACGTCAGGCTTCCTGTGTTTATGACTTTTATCTCCTTCGCCAACATCGCTTTTGTTTCTTACCTTATGGTCACAATCTCCGTGCGTTTTACCTATCCGGCCATAAGCCTGGAAGGAAATTCTTTCTGGCTTATGAGAACATACACTGACCTGAGGACTTTTTTGGCGATAAAATATTTCATCGGCTTAATCCCAATTCTCCTGACGGGAATTATGCTCGTATCCCTTGGCAATTATTTTCTCAAGACGGGAAAGTTAATCGCCTTAATCGGTATAATCAACATCTTTCTGTTTTCATGGGCAATAACAGGCATTAATATCGGCATAGGCGGCATGGTTCCGAATTTCAAAGAGAAAAACCCTTCAAGACTCTCCGCGGGAGCAGGAGGGATAATAGCCGCGGTTGTCAGTCTTTTCTATCTGATCTTCTCTCTGATTGTAATGAACCAATGGGCTTTTGATTATTTCAAAACGACTTTTTTCTTCGGAGGAAAGGTGAATTACCTTCTTTTGGCAGTTTGCCAGTCGGTTGTCATTTTGTTAACAGCAGTTTTCGCGATAACCTTCCCTCTTTTGGCGCTCAGGTCGCTCAAAAAAATCAATCTCTGAATTTTTCAAAATGAATAAATACGTTCCAAAATCTCCTTCAGAAGCCCGGATCACAGAGAAAAAGAGCCGCTTTATTGCATATATCGCGCGATCCCGGGACGAACAAGAGGCAAAAAAAATAATCTCCGATCGCCGGAAAACAGTTAAAAACGCCAATCATCATCCCTACGCTTTTATCCTAAACGGGCTTAAAAAATACTCTGACGACGGAGAGCCGGCAGGAACTTCCGGAAAGCCGATTTTAACGCGGATGGAAAGAGCGGAACTCTCTGAAACGGTGATAATCGTCAGCAGAATTTTCGGAGGGATAAAACTCGGAGCCGCTGGCCTCACCAGAGCTTACGTCAAGGCGGCGTTCTCGGCAATAGAGGCGGCCAGACTGCAAAAGCTCGTGAAGGTCGCAGATTTTGAATTAAATTGCAGTTATAAGGATTTAGAAGAGTTCAAAGGTCTGACAGGTTCAGTTAAACTTTATTTCACGAAAGAACTTTTCACGGAGAATGTCCTGATTTCTTTTTCGGTTCTCGAATCAGACGAAAAAATACTGGCTGAACTGCTCAAAAGAGTTAAAAGAACACTGCCCCTGCCTATAAAAAAAGGCGAAAGATCCGTTTTAATAGATTTTCTACCTGAAAAATCCGGCTAACGGGCCTTTGTCCACGTCCATTTGAGCCATCTGGGAGAATCTTTTTCTGTCTGGCATATAGTAAATTCCTTTGGCGCTGCAAAAGACTTTTCTGTCTTTGTCTTCTATTTGAGATTCACATGTGACGGTTCTGCGCTTTACTTCAATCACTCTGGCTGTCGCTTTCAAATCCGCTCCGAGAGGCAGAGGATGTTTGTATTTCAATTCCATTGACAGAGTTACAGCCATGATCTTTGTCTTCTCGAAAGAAGCCCAGAACATAACTTCGTCGAGAATGGTGCCGGCTATGCCTCCGTGAAGCATCCCCGGAAAACCTTCATGCTTTATATCCGTCTTAAAGAAAGCGAAAACATTATCCCCTTCTCTGAAAAACTCAAGATGAAGACCATGGGAGTTGTGAGGTGAACAGGCAAAGCAATTGTAACTGCCGAGAAGTTCAAATGGATTCTTTACTTTTTCCATACAAGATATGATAATAAACCGTGATTTTCAAAATGTCAAAAATTTCGACACTGCTGATCTTTTTTATTGCCGGCTGTGTCTCTTATTCTTTTCACGGAGGCGCTTTTCCTCTGAAATCTCAGAGCATTTCAGTTCCTGTCGCTGAAAATACATCCGGGATGTATGGCATTGAGCAGGAATTTACAGAATCTGTCAGAAGCGCTTTTATTAAGGATGCACGCCTGCAGTTGACTGATTCGAAAGATCCTGACTTGTCGCTTTATCTTAAGGTCTCTTCTTACTCAAATGAAGTTTTTTCTTATACCTCAGACGAAAAAATTGAGCAATATCAAGTTTCCATTGGGGTGAGCGTCACTTACATCAACAATATGGAAAGCGACACTATCTGGAAGGACAAACTAATTATTGCAAACGGCATTTATTCAGCATATAATGGGTCAGAAGATGACGGAAAGAAGTCTGCTTATGAAGATTTTTCGAAAATCCTCATTTCTTTGATGACAGAAAACTGGTAAACTGTGCCCAACGTTTTGAAAAGGAGTCAAAAATGAGAGACACGACAAAAACAAAAATGGATCTTATAAATGAAGTCGCTGAATCTACTGGTTTTCCCAAGAAAGACACGAGTATTGTTGTCAACGCTTTCATCGACGCCCTCGTTGGAACTATAGCAAGACACGAAAGAGTTGAAATTAGAGGTTTCGGCGTTTTCAAGGTCAAAAGCAGAAAAGGAAGAAGCGCCATAAATCCGAGGACAAAACAGATGATGAACATTCCGGATCACTTGGCCCCAACTTTCAAACCGGCGAGATTTATAAAAGAATCAGTTAAAAAAAATTGATAGGAGGAACTTTGCCCTGCGGTAGAAAAAGAAAATTACAGAAAATTCGCACACATAAACTGAAAAAAAAACGCAGACTCAACAGACATAAAAAGAAAATCAGATAACTAAAAAGAGATTTTCCACAATCGCACACGTGCCCGTGGCTCAATCGGATAGAGCAGCGGATTCCGGATCCGCAGGTTGAAGGTTCGAGTCCTTTCGGGCACGGATAAATATGCTTGAAAAGATATGCGGTCTCAGGATTGATATTGACACAAAAACAGGTCTGAATCACGGCGTTCCGGAAATACTGAAAATACTCTCCCGTTATAAAGTCAAGGCTTCATTTTTCTTCTCCACAGGACCTGATGATTTCATGCTTTCTTTTTCAAGACTTTTCATTGAAAAAAATTTTGCTAAAAAAATCATCAGAGGCAGTGATTCATATTTGAACCTGCTTAATAACAGCCCGTCAAAATCACTTAAAGATACAGCCGCCCGTGTCCTCTCAGAAGGGCATGAAGCCGGGCTTCACGGTTTTTCACATTTCAGGTGGGTGTCCTCTTTCAGACCGGGAAAAGAAAAGTTTTTTTTTCAAAAACTTATCAAAGGTTTGGAAGAGTTCTCCTATTCGACCGGTTTAATCCCTTCTTTCACGGGAGCTCCCGGTTGGAAAGTCTCTTCTGATTTTCTCAAACTTCAGGATTCTATCGGTTTCGACTACGCCAGTGACGTCAGATCCGCCTCCCCCTTTTACCCGCTAACTGAAAAAAACGAGAAACTAAAAACAATCCAGATACCGGTGAGTCTTCCGACGCTCGATGAACTGATTTTATCCGGAGATTCTTTTGATTATGTTCTGAAAGGAGGCGGAGTTTACTGCGCACACGCTGAACTGGAAGGCATAAAATACGCTTATTTCCTCGAAAAGCTGATCTCTGAAAACAAAAAAGCGGGAAACTCATTTGCCCCGCTGAGTTATATTAAAAAGAAAAGTTCCCCTGCCTGCAGAAAAATATTTCTTTCGTATATCAGAGGCAGGACAAACCCGGTCGCTGTCGCGTGAAAAATAAAATTCTGCTTTTTTCACCGTCCCAAAAAAGCCTTTACGCGGGAAAGGTCCCTTATCCGCCGTTAGGTCTTCTCTATCTGTCTTCAGTCCTCAAAAAGGAAGGATTTAAAACAGAATTGATACAGGAAGATTTTCTCGGAAAAAGAGAACTCATCGAAAAGCTCACTCAAAATGAAGTTCTCGCGGTATTCGCAACTTGCACAACCCCTCTTTTCAAAAAAATCAGGCACATAGGCAGAATCCTCGCCAAGAATAACGGGCCTCCGATTATTTTAGGAGGCCCGCACGCTACTTCTTACGGGAAAGCGGCTCTCGCAGAAGGCGTTTTGGCAATCGTGAAAGGAGAAGGAGAATATTCCGCCGTGAAAACGGCTGTTCTTCTTTCGGCAAATCAAAGCATTGACGGCGTCGAAGGCGTGACAACAAGAAACAGAGAAAATCCCTGGCATGACCTTATTGAAGATCTCGATTCTATCCCTTTCCCGGATTACGGCATCGTTCAGGACTGGAAGCTTTTCAATCCCCCCGAATCCAGACAGACGCCGGCTGTCCCAGTGTCTTTCAGCAGAGGCTGCACTGGCAACTGTATATTCTGTTCCACTCCATCCGTCTGGGGCAGAAAAGTCCGCAGAATGTCCCCCGAAAGAGCCATGAATTTAATCGAATTTATACACAAAGAGTTCAAGGCGAAAGAAATTCACATAACCGACGACGACTTCACAGGGGACAGAGAATGGGCTGAGTGTTTTTTATTCCTATTGAGAAAAAAAAGACTGCCCTTGAAGTTTTATTTCATGAACGGACTGAGACCTTCCAATATAGACGAAGATATGCTGGAACAGATGAAGCGGTCAAATTTCGTAAACGCGGGATTCGGTATAGAGACAGCATCGAATGAAATATACAAGAACATCGGCAAGGCAGTCGAAATGAAGAAATACGAAGATGCAGTCAGGCTTTGTGCCGAAAAAGGCTTTACTACCTGGATTTTCTATATTTTCGGTCTGCCGGGCGAGACGCGAGAGACAGTAGAAGAGAGTATCCGGGGAGCAGGAGACTCAAAAGCACACTTCGCCAAATTTTTCATACTCCAGCCGTATAAAGGCACGAGAATTCACGAAATCTATCTTAAAAAAGGATTTCTGTCGAAAGAGATTTCGGAAAAGAGCCTTTACGACGCGCCGGATCTTGATCTTCCGGGTTTGAGCAGAGACGAAATGAAGAAACTTCTGAGAAAAGCCTATCTGAAATTTTACTTAAATCCGTCGAAATTGCTGAATATAATCCGTAAAACTTTCCGTTTCAGTTACAATTCTTTTGTTTCCGATTTAAGATTCGTATTGAAAATGATGGGATCATAAATGGCAAAAAAAAGATTTTTGGCCATGTTCGCTCCTCCGATCATCACCGGGGCTGTTTCCTTTGCTGTTTATCTTTTTTTCTCCGCTCCCGGACTTTTCTGGGAAGATTCGCCTCTTATGGACATCGTCGCCAGAACGCTGTCCATAACACATTCTCCGGGGCACCCTCTGTATTCGATAATGGGAAGGTTTTTCGTCATCTTGCTGGGCTCTTTCGTTCCGCAAGCCAGGGCTGTCGTTCTGGCAAATGTCTTTTATTCATCTCTTTCTCTCTTTTTCTTTTCTTTTTTTCTTGTGCGCTCAGGCAGGACTTTCGCTTCCAGCGTTGGAGCTCCTCTGATGTTCGGCTTTTCTTTCCCTCTTTTGCATTACTCTACTGTCGCTGAAACATATTCTCTTTTCGCTGCAGGTCTTTGTTTTTTTCCTATTGTCTACGGGTCAACAAAAAAATCCGGGCTTTTTTTCTACCTGCTGGGACTATTTTCCGGCGGAAGCATTTTGCTGACGATAATACTTCCTTTTCTTCTGGTTTCAAGATTTTTGAAAGAAAAAAGTGTTAAACTTTTATCCCTTTACCTTCTTTTGTTTACCCTCGGATTCTCAATATATTTCTTTCTCCTCGTCAGAGGGTCGGTTCCTCCTCCTCTCAATTGGGGGAATCCGGGCAATCTCAAAAATTTTTTCGATGTCATCAGCATGAAAGAATTCCGAGGAGACTTCGCTTCGGGTTTTTTATCTGAAAAAAATCCTTTTTCAGCGATCGCAGATATACTAAAGAGTCTCGCTTTAAATTCCGCCGTAATCGGAGTATTCCTTTTCGGGACCGGCATTTGGGCGCTTTTTAAGAAAGATAGATGGATTACTTTGTCTGTTATAGTCATTTTTTCTGCATACCTCTCTTTCGCCTTGAAAGCCGGAAGAGGTCCTGATTTTTCAGCTTATACCCTTCCGCTATATTTCTTTTTCTCTATGGTCTGCGCATTTTCCGACGCAATGGGAAGAATAAGGAAATTCTCGGGATTTTTTCTCATTTTTGCAGCGGCTCTGAGTTTGTATATTAACCATCCTCCCGCCGAGAGAAGAAATTCAAGTGGCGCCAATCTATACCAGGAATATCTGATCTCGGCAATTCCTCAAAACTCAGTTGTGTATTGCGAGAACACAAACGATTATTTTCTTCTTCTCAATGCAAAAATAATCAGCAATGAAAGAACAGACCTGACTCTTGTTTTTTCCGACCTCCTCGACGAAGAATGGTATCTGGAGTCAATCGGTGAATTAGCACTGTATATATCATCTCCAGAAAAATTAACTGAGTTCTGCGTCCAAAAATTTGTTCCCCTGGTCATTATCCCTTCGACAAAGACAAAATCGATACCAAGCTATTTCATTCCTAAAAGCTGTTTCTTTATTTTCAACCATTCAGACACCACAAGCGAAATCGCATTCAGAATCATAGACGATCCCGAACCCGCGTCTCAGAACCGTCAGAGGGTAATCTGGGAGAATCAGATGAATTACCTCAATGCCGCTGGGAGAAAAGATGAACTCATGCGGGTCTTGGATTCGCTCAATCAAAATTTTTCACATTGGCAATACCGCTTAAACAGGGCGAAAACCTTTCTTTCAGCATCGGGAACCGGGCTTTCAAAAAAAGAGACCGACGCGGTTTTCCGAGACCTCGATGACGCTCTCTCGCTCGGAGGAGACAGAGAACTGGTTTATTTCTACAAAACCCTCGCTTTCATGGCGTCAGGAGATCTCGAAAAAGCCGAGCAGACAGCCAAGTCAATGCGAGATTCACCTGAAAAATCAGAACTCAACATATACATAATGTCGGCTCGCGGAAATGTCTCAGGAGCCAAAAATGAACTCAGAAAAGCTCTTCTGAATTGGCCAAACGATCAGAGGTTGTTAGAACTCAAAGAGATTCTCGGACCATGATATGTTCATCTTCTTTCTCTAAAGGTCTGATTGGGGTTATAATTACCCATTGGAAAGGTTTATGCAGAAGATAAGGAGAATAACAGAGGCTTCGACGAGATCTCTTAAAAATTTCAATCTCTTCGACCTCAGGCATCCCTGGCTGAAATTTGTCCTTTTAGTAACTCTTTTGACGATTACCGGAGTGGGAGTCCTATCATACGTTCTCACTCAGAAAGTAATAAATGACATAATAAAATCAGAAGAGGTGGTCGCGCAGGGATACGCTTCACTGATAACATTTTTCACTACTCAAGTCGCTCAAAATCCCTCCGACGAGAAAATATTCAACGAAGGCAAGAGGATAATAGCATCAATACCCATTCCGGTCGTCATAACTGAGCCGGACGGCAAACCGAGAGCATGGAGAAACATTGGGATAAGCCCGGACGCTGTATCGAGCGAAGAACTAGACAGGACAGATATTGAGTCCACTGACAACACAGTCATCCTCGAGATCATTCAAACCTACAAAAAAATGGATAAAATCAACGACCCCATACCAATATATGTCGAAGTGGGAGAAGTCCGTTTGACCGCCGCTTACCTTCATTACGGGAATCCGCCTTTTCTGAGGACAATAAATCTTTTGCCCATAATTCAGACGATACTGCTTATTACGCTTTTATTCACTCTTTTGATTTCCCTCAGAATAGCAAGGAGTTGGGAAAGAGACAATATATGGATGATAATGGCAAAAGAGACCGCCCATCAGCTCGCGACTCCCCTATCTTCAATTATGGGCTGGATAGAATTTTTCAGGACCGACAATTCCACTATAGATGAGGGATTGGAAAGTATCCAGAGGGATCTTGCCAGAATGAACAATATAATAAAAAGATTCAGCAGGATCGGAACTTCCCCGACAATGATGTCCGTTGATCTCGACGAAATAGTAAAAAACGCGGTTGAATATTTTTCAAAAAGGCTGCCTTCTCTCGGACACAATGTCAGTTTGTCATATATCCCCTGCGGGCCTTGTCAAGTCACAGGAGATACGGAGCTTCTTTCCTGGGTTATCGAGAATATTATTAAAAATTCTCTTGATGCAATGAACAAGGACAACGGTGAAATCTCCATCCGTCTTGAAAGAGAACCTAAAAAAAACAAAGTGATATTAAGGGTTTCTGACAACGGAAAGGGAATGACCAAAAAACAGATGCAGAAAGTATTCGACCTCGGATATACGTCAAAAAAATACGGCTGGGGCATGGGTCTCACTCTCGCAAAGAGAATTGTCGAAGCAATTCACGACGGAAGAATATATGTGGAAAGTTCAAGGCCGGATTCCGGGACCGTTTTCGCCGTCGAACTCAAGTCAGTTTCATAATTTCTCGGCAAGAACTACGGTAGTCTTGATGGAATAAGACTCTCCGTCAGCAGTTTTCGCGCTGAGGAGTATAATATAAATTCCGGGGTCGAGGATTTTTCCGCTTTCTTCCCTTCCGTCCCAAATAAAATATTGAGTCATCCCATGTTCGACGCTCTCAAATGTTCTCACGGGATAACCCGTAACATCGAATATTTTAATTCTCATCATTTCAGGATAGGAGCCGAGAGAGACTGCTATGACGCAGGTTTCATCGAAACCGTCTCCGTCCGGAGAAAACGGATTAGGTGATACAGACAGGTTCCCGGATGGTTGAGGCAAAACGGCTTGAACGGAATTTTTTCCTCCGGGAGTCCCCCCTTCAGGCGAGACGCATCGACTCCAGTTGCCAAAGGCACAAGACGGAACGTCATCGCAGACCCTTTCAAGACTATAGCCGCTTTCCCATGAAGAAAAAATATAACCTAAAACGTCTATTTGCGTGCCGCATAAACCTAATATTTCTATTGAGTCGGCAGAATTGTGCAGGGCAGGCCAAGTTTTAGGCTGATAGAGAGTCCCGATAAAATTAAAATATGACGACAGAAATTCAGAAGAATCTTCGCAGATCACAGCGTAAGAATAAGGTTCAAGCGTCATGGAAACAACCGCGCTGTCCTTGCCGCTTACATACAAAAAGTCAAGAGAACATCTTTCGGCGTATCTGTTTTTCAGCTCAAACCATTCTTTAGAGAGATCAGGCGCGAACATTATCTCTGAGAGAATTATCTGACCGGGCATATCCCCGAATCTGATCATCCTCGAAACCGAAGCATCGAGAGCTTTGACAAAGATGGTAAATAAACCCCCCGGAGGATTTTCCCAGATTATTGACGCTGAATCGGATAAACCGGGAAAAAGAGCTTTGTCGTAAATATTCGCACCTGCTGTTTTTAAGCTCTCGGCAAGGTTTAGATATTCCGTATAGAGCAGTGATATTCTGAAATTTTCAAGGGTATCTTGTCCCATGTTCTTAAAAAAAAGTTTAATTGTGCAGGGTGACGATGGATAAGTCTCGGTATAATATAAAGATAGAGGGTCTATCCAGAGACCGCCGCAATATAAGCTGTTTCTCATGCCCGGCGTGCAGGAATCTAAAGAAGGCATCCAGGAGTTCTCTGAATCTTCAGAGTATGGATTTATTCTTTCGGCTGAGACGCCGTCTCCGGGATCGAACGGAACTCCGTCGAGAGAATCCCATGGAGTGCCATATGTCGAGATGACGTTCTGTAAGGAGTCCAGCAGTAAAACAGGGTCGTTGACAGAAAGGCCGTTACCTATCGTCGTATTGCCCACAGTCAAGATCAGAGTGTTGTCGCCGAAAGAATAGGGCTGATAAAAATCCCCCGAATCGGTATACTCAGGATCCAGTATTACGGCATAACTCCTGGATTCCAATATACAGGTGCCGTATATGACATTCTGGGCTATGAGCCTTTCGTCAGTCCAAGGAATGATAATGTCAGTCGCATCGCCGTCGCTTAAAAGATATTTTGAAACGTCAACAGGCTCGTCAGCGGTGTTATAGAGCTCCACAAATTCGTTTCTGTCTCCCGGAGACCCCTGCCCTGATTCATTCCCTTTCGGATTAGCCATAACCTCATTGATAACAACCCCTTCTGCGAATAGACATCCCACACACAATATATTGACAATAAATGTAAAAAATAGTAGAATACACGGGTTATGAGAGTTAGAGCAGAAACTAACGCGAGGAAATGGGCGAAAGCTCTTGAAGATCTTCATGAGGTGGCCGTCAGGCTCGGAGTCGAAGTTATTTACGACAAGATCAGCGGGGAAGGAGGTTTTTGCAGAGTTCACGATAAACCTGTCATAGTATTAAACCGAATTTACAGCCCCCAATCTATGGTCAGAATTTTCATTCAAAACCTCGGAGCACATTACTCTCTTGAAGAAGTCTATCTTTCTCCTCTTTTGAGAAGTCTTCTCGAAAAAAGATCTGTCTCCAACGCAAGCTGATAATCATCCCTGAAATCATTCATTTGTGAAGAGCTTTTCCCATCGCGTCTCTTGCCGCTTCCGGGATTATTTCACCCAGAGAAGGGTGGACGTGAACTGTCTCGGCGATATCTTCGAGACTCAGTTGGGCTCTGAGAGCCAGAGCAATTTCCGCTATCATAATGTCAGCGCAGGCTCCGGTTATCTGGCCGCCGACAATGACATGGTCGGATTTTCTTGCCACTATCCTCGCGTAGCCGTCGATCATACCTGAAGACACCGCCTTGCCGTTGGCCGAAAAAGGGAACTCGCCCCAAACCACTTTCAAACCTTTTTCTTCCGCTTCAGAAGGTGTAATGCCCACAGTCGCGACTTCAGGATCTGAAAAAACACAGGACGGGATTTTTTCAATTTCTCTTCGGGAATTTTCTCCGGAAATGGCTGAAACAGCCACTTCGGCCTCGTGGGAGGCTTTGTGGGCGAGATAAGGCTCTCCTGCGACATCACCTATGGCGAAAACATTTTCAACTGAAGTCCTGCAAGCTTCGTCCGTCACGATATGCCCTCTATTGTCTTTTTGGAATAAATCCAGTGAAACAACCGATGAATTCGGTTTCCTGCCTGTAGATACGAGAACTTTTTCAACTTCTATTGATTCTCCACCGCTGAGATGACATCTCACGGAATTGCCGGATACTTCGCATTTTTCGAGTTGTTCACCCGTAATGACTCTCACTTTTTTCTTTTTCAGGGATTCGGATACACTCATGCTTGCTTTAGGATCTTTAAGTAGAGGAAGAATCCTGTCGAGCATTTCCACGACAAAAACACTTCTGCCTATTGAAGCCCAATATGTAGCCATCTCGACTCCTATAACACCCCCTCCTACTACAAGAACGCTCGAAGGTGCATTCTTCAATTTTACGGCTTCGTTAGATCCGATAATATAGTCTCCGTCAAATCTCGCAGATGGTATATCCGCCGGGCTTGAACCGGTGGCAATAATGATTTTATCACCCTCGATTTCACAATTGCTGCACTTCACCTTTCCCTTAAAGACTTTTTCAGCGCGGTCCCGGACAAGTTCTACGCCTCTTGAGGCAAGCAGGTTCTCCACTCCCTTCACGAGTTTTGTCACAGTGAGATTTCTGTGCCGGTCAACCGAAGCTTCGTCGAAAGAGATTTCTTTTGCATTCAGTCCGTATCTTTTGCCGTTAAATGAAGAAACAAAAAGAGAAGAACAGTAAAGCATCGCCTTGGTCGGTATGCATCCTGCGTTCAGACATACTCCACCGACTCTGTTCTCCTCGATTAAAGCTGTTTTAAGTCCTATTCTCGAGCTTTCAAGCGCGGCGACGTAACCTCCGGGGCCGCCTCCGACGACGACGACGTCATACATCTTTTTCTCCTTTTGTTTATTATACAAATTAAACCGAATAAGGACAAACCCAGAGCTGAAAACAGTCCGATTCCGTCACCAAATAAAAGAGAATACGGGGTTTTGTCGTCTCTCACGCCGACAGTTCCGAAGAGGATTATTTCTTTGCCAAAAGAAGTCGAATCCCTTATCCTGCCGTAGGGGTCAACTAGGTATGATACGCCCGTATTCGCGCATCTTATCCCCCATCTCCTGTTTTCTACGGCTCTTAAAATGAACATATCAGCGTGTTGTTCGGGACCGGCGCTTTTTCCGAACCACTGATCGTCCGTCACGTTGATTAAAACCTCTGCTCCTTTTAGCACAAGACCCCTGAAATATTGGCCGAAAGCCGATTCGTAGCAAATACCAATTCCGAAACAGATGCCATCAGAACAAGGTAATGTTTCATTTTTGCCGGGCAGGTAATCGCTTTGTCCCAGTTGGATTTTTGTAAGGAAAGGAAAGACATCGTCGAAAGGAATATGCTCGCCGAAAGGGACGAGATAAATTTTGTCGTGCCTGCCTGCCAAAGTTCCGTCTTTTTCGATGAGGAAAACCGAGTTTGTGGGTCTGTAATCTTCTCTGAATTGCACAAAATCCTGAGCACCGGCAAGAACCGGCGTCTTGTATTTTTCAGCCGTATCGGCGAGAGGCTCGGAATGCGGCGTTATGACAGGATAGATTGACTTGACAGGCCAGGGCCAACTTGTCTCTGGAAAGACGACCAAATCGGCGCCGATTTCCCTGCAAGAGATTGAAAATTTCTCAAGCAGAATCTGCATCCTTTGAATTCTCGCGATTTCGCTTTCTTCGCCTTTTAAGTCCTGAGAGATGTTCGGCTGAACTATCGCGACGGAGAACATTCGGTTTAGGTCATCTTCGCGTCTTAAACTTAACACGCCGTATAGTGTGTTGCTGATCAGAAGAAAGGGTAATATGAAAAAAGGCATTCTTTTTTTTGTAAAAAGCAAAGCGGCCGCTGAATTTACAGCCGTTATCCAGAATACGAGTAAATAGACCCCGCCCAAAGAGGCAATCTGAATCAGTAATGTGCTTCGGGCGAGAGAATAAGCCGTCATCCCCCAGGGGAATCCAACCTGTGAAGTCTGGGAGCGTATAAATTCAAACGCCGTCCATGTGACAGCCGACAGTAAAATGAAATGCGGCTGTTTTCTCGCTTTCGACAGTATCAGTGAAAACAAACCCATGAATGAAGAAAGATAGACACAGAGAAAAATGTAGCCGATAAAGAGAAAAATCCTGACCTGCCCCGTCACTGTGAGGTTGTTAATCCAGAACAGCAACAGAGAGTAAAAAACAGAACCCGTGAGGAATCCTCTGATAAAAGAACGGCTTTTATCCGTATATACTGAAATCATAAGAGGGACGAAGGCGACAAGTATCAGAGGACCCAACTTGAAAGGCGGGAAAGACAAGTATAAGAGAATACCTGAAAGCAACGGAAGGGCATATCCGCGAGCTCTTCTTGAAAAGATTTGAATCCTATTCTCCGATCCGCTTAGTTAATAAAAGAGAATGCTAAAAAATAAAAACCGAAGAACCCACAGGGAGTAAACTGTCCGCAACATGAAGGTCTTCTTCTTTAAGCCTTATACAGCCGTGAGAATAGACTCCTCTTCCTATTTGTCCTTTATGTATGAGTATGCCTTCGCCGAGATTCAGAGCGTAGTTGCCGAGCGCGCCGGGGACTGCTCTGACGAACAGCTTTTCTTCTTCGGAAAGACTGTCGAAAAAAGTTATAGACTGCTGAAAATTCAAACTGTCCGGAATCTTTATCCACTCGCTGTCATGAGGAACCGGCAGTCCCTGCTCTTTCCAGAACCAGTTAGGTCTTATCCAGTAAGGTTCAGTTCTTTTTGCTATTATCTTTCTTTCGCCGGTGGGTGTTTGGAAATTGAATGTTTGTCCTGCCCTGACGACTTCTCCGACACCTGTGGCGCAAGAACCTTCCCAGATTATCTTGTCGCGTTTTTTTATCCAGAAATGCTGCCTGCTCAGGTTGACAATCATGTAGTATTCGTCTGTTTTGAGTGTCTGATTTTCAAAGTCCAGCTTTTCAATCATGTATTCGAGATTGGCAAATGTGACCCCTATTCCCGATATGACCGTGTTGAGGCTGTCCGTTTTTCTCTCAAAATAAGCGGCTCTTTCCGCGCTGTGATATGTCTTTCTGTGCAGGATAAATAAAGCCGCCGCTTCAAACAAAACAGCGCAGGAAAGCGCCGCGATAATGATTACTTTAATGTTTTTCATAATGTCTATTTTATTTATAATTTTTACAAAGTCAACTTGCTAAGTGCTTTATTCGCTTTTATAATCTGCTGATGAGCAGTTCCAAGGTAATGTCTCTTTCTGTCCTGGCAAACATGGCTTTAGCCTCCGGAAAGATTTCTTTCGGCGCTTTAGCCTCCAATATGACTCTCATGAGCGACGGTTTTCATTCACTTTCCGACCTTCTGACTGATTTTATTACTTTAATAGCTTTGAAAATTTCAAAAAAACCAGGCGACGAATCCCATCCATACGGGCACATGAGGTTTGAAAATATAGCCTCTTTCATCGTCGGGGCGATACTGATTATTACTGTCCTTTTCATGCTCTATGAAGCAGTCAAAAACTTTTTTTTCGGACAACCAGCTTTCCTTTCGATACCGATGAAAGTGGCTCTGCTTTTCTGGGCTCTTGTCACGATACCGGTCAAAGAATATCTTTACAGAGCATCGTTCAAATGCGCCCGAAAAGAGAAGAGTCAGACCTTAAAAGCAAACGCATGGCATCACAGATCCGACGCTTTTTCTTCCGGAGTTGCCTTTGTCTCAATTTCACTCAGCATATTCATACCTGCGGTTAAAGCTTATTCGGATTTGCTTGGAGCCCTGATAATACTTCTGACGGTCGGAAAAGCCGGAATAGAAATCGCCGTCAAGGGCATTGACGACCTTATGGACAAAGCCCCGCCTGAGAGTATTTTCAAGTCGGTCGGAGACATAACCTCAACTATCCCGGAAATAACATCCTATGAAAAACCGAGAATAAGGACTCTTGGGCAGGAATTCTGGATAGACATGCACATCCGGATGAATCCGAATGTGTCTTTATACCTTTCTCACAGAATCAGCCACAAGCTGAAAAATCTTATAATTCAGTCCATCCCTTCTGTCAGGGAAGTCCTTATACACGCTGAACCGGAAGGATTCAATGAGGGCAAGCTCTCTTAGCATTGTTGAGATAAACTCTGATAATCTCGCGAACAACATTCTTCTTTTCAAGAAGATATTGGGGCAAAAAGCGGAATTTTCACCAGTCATCAAATCCAATGCCTACGGGCATGGTTTCAAAGAAGTCATGAATATATGCATAGACAACAAGGTGAGAACATTCTGCGTTTCATTCATAGAAGAAGCTCTGCTGGCAAGAGAGATCTCACCCGAGGCGAGAATCATCTGCCTGGGATACATAGCTTTGAAAGACATAGGAGAAGCTGTCCGTAAAGACATAGAGCTGACTGTGTTCAACCATCAGACAATAAAGAAAGCTTCACGCGAGGCTATAAGACAGAATAAGAAAGCGAGAATCCACATTAAATTGGAAACCGGAACAAACAGGCAGGGTTACTCGGAAAAAGAAGCCTTAAAAGCGGCTGAATTATCAAAAAATCTCGCCGGTGTTGAATTGGCGGGAATTTCCACGCATTTTGCGAATATCGAAGACACAACAGAACACGAGTTCGCAAAAAGACAAATAGAAGTTTTCGAAACTATCACTGAGAAAATCAGAAAAAAGGCTCAGGGAAACTTTCAACTTCACACGGCATGTTCAGCCGCCGCCATACTTTTTCCGAAGACATACTACGACCTTGCCAGGATAGGCATCTCTCTTTACGGTATATGGCCTTCAAAAGAAACATTTATTTCGGCAAAATTATCCGGTAAATTACTGGACCTGAAACCTGTCCTCACCTGGAAGACGATTATAACGCAGGTAAAATCCGTCTCACCGGGAAGTTATGTCGGATATGGATGCACTTTCAAGACGACAAATAAAACCAAACTCGCATATCTGCCGATAGGCTACTACGACGGATTCGACAGGTCCTTATCAAACGCCGGATGGGTTCTTGTCCGGGGTAAAAGAGCTCCTGTCAGGGGAAGAGTTTGCATGAATGTAGTTATTATCGACGTGACCGGAATAGACGGAGTCAAAGCAGAAGACGAAGCTGTAATTATAGGCAGACAGGGAAAAGAATCTATTTCAGCGGAGATTTTCGCATCTCTATGCGGCACAATTAACTACGAAGTTTTGTCGAGAATAAATCCTCTAATAAAAAGGAAGGTGATCTGAAGGGCATTTTTGTGTTTTCTCCCGGAATGTCCGCTCGAATTATCTCAAAAGCGGTTTTATCCCTCGGTGAAGTCAAGACGGCTCTGGCTGAGGGTTATCTTTTAATCCTTAACGGAACGACCAACGCCGAGATAGCCTCTTTGTTGACCGGTAAAAAAATAGAACCTTTGTTTTACACCGTCGGGTGCATAAATGATCACAGGCTTACGGTATCCCCTTCGGAAAAGAGAATAAAACCTTTGATTTTTTACAAAGGCGAAAAGATCGAAGCGGAGATTTCAGACATCCTCCCCGAACTATCCACAAAAGACGTCTTTTTGAAGGGAGCCAACGCAATAGACAGCGGCGGAGACGCCGGTATTCTCGTCGGCGGAGATTTCGGGGGCTCAATCGGCAGAATCTACGGGCAGGTTATAGCCAGAGGCGCAAAGCTTATAATTCCTGTCAGCTTGAAAAAACTTGTTCATTCGGTAAAACTTGCCTCGAAAGCCCTGAACGACGGTGATCAGTATTTCTGCGACGGCATGAAAGTCAGGCTGTTCCATCTGCCGGGCGCTAAAATCGTCAGCGAACCGGAAGCTTTGAAAATTTTATTCAACTTGGAATCGACTTTGGTGGCATCGGGCGGTTACAAAGACTCCTCATCGGACATTATTCTTCTCGCCGAAGGAGAAAAAGAAAGCTTAATATCTTTGGATAAAGAACGGAGGGATGTATATGAGCCATTTTCTGCTGATTAACGCGCTTACAGCTTTCGAAAGACCTGTCGACAACTTATTTTGGATAGCTCCGGCAGGAGCCGTGACGGCGCTTTTGTTCGCCTTCATTTTCTACAAGAGGATAATGCGTTCCGATCCCGGGACACAGACAATGCGCGACATAGCGCATCACGTCCGCGTGGGAGCGATGGCTTACATGAAACAGCAGTATAAAATCGTCGCGATTTTCTTTCTTTTCGCTTTCGCGTTCTTTTTCATTCTCTCTTTCGTCCTGAAAGTTCAGTCGAAACTCGTTCCCTTCGCATTTCTCTCAGGAGGGTTGTTTTCAGCATTTGCCGGTTTTATCGGCATGCATACAGCAACCCTTGCAAGCTCCAGAACAGCTAACAAAGCAAGGGAGAATCTCGACGGAGCTCTGAAAGTGGCATTCAGGTCCGGAGCTGTCATGGGGCTTACCGTAGTCGGCTTGGGTCTTCTCGATATTTCGCTTTGGTTTATGATTCTGCGCCTTTTCGTCGGAATGTCCGATCTCAGCGACATTACAGTGACCATGCTGAGTTTCGGAATAGGGGCTTCTTCCCAGGCTCTCTTCGCAAGAGTAGGAGGCGGAATCTTCACCAAAGCCGCGGATGTAGGCGCAGACCTTGTGGGAAAATTGGAGCAGAACATACCAGAAGACGATCCGAGGAACCCGGCAGTCATAGCAGACAACGTCGGAGACAACGTCGGAGACGTCGCAGGCATGGGAGCAGACCTATACGAGAGTTATATCGCCAGCATTCTCGCGACCGCAGCTCTCGGCGCCGCCGCGGGCGCCAAACTCGGCCACGGCCAGTTCCTTCTCGTCGTCGCTCCGATGATAGTCGCCGGACTGGGCGCTTTTCTATCTATAGCCGGAATATACACCGTAAGAACAAAAGAAGGGGCAAGCCAGAAACAACTGCTTAATTCACTGGGATTCGGCGTCAACCTGAGTTCAGTTCTCATTGCTTTATTTTCGCTTGCTGTCTGCTACCTGGTGCTTGGACCTGCTCTGTCTTCAGCCTCATCCCAAGGTTTCCTCGGCCGTATAATCGGAAATTGGCCCGGAATATGGCTTTCAATGCTGTCAGGTCTTCTGACAGGCATAATCATAGGAAAATCAACGGAATATTTCACTTCTTCGGATTACGGACCGACCCAAAACATAGCAAAGCAGGCGTCCACGGGTTCAGCCACCCTGATTATTGAAGGTATCGGAACCGGAATGCTTTCCACATTCGTCCCTGTCCTTTCCGTATCCCTGGCAACGCTTCTTTCTTACTGGCTTTCGGGCGGATTTAATTCTGCCGCTTTCGGGCTTTACGGGATAGGATTCGCCGCCGTCGGAATGCTATCCACCCTCGGCATCACTCTCGCGACAGACGCCTACGGTCCAATAGCCGACAACGCCGGCGGAAACGCTCAAATGAGCGGACTTCCTCCGGAGGTGAGAGAAAGGACAAATGTCCTGGACGCTCTCGGAAACACGACCGCCGCCACGGGGAAAGGATTCGCTATAGGTTCAGCCGCTCTGACGGCTTTGGCTTTGATAGCGGCATACATCGAAGAAATAAGAGTATCTCTTATAAGAGCGGGACAGACCATTATCCAAATCGGACAGGGTTCCGTAGAAACTGCCGCCGCCTCTTTTTCGGATTTTATGGTTTATTTCAACGTAAATTTGATGAATCCCGTAGTGATGATAGGGCTTTTCATAGGAGCCATGCTTCCCTTTGTCTTTTCCGCTCTGACGATGAAAGCTGTCGGCAGAGCCGCAAAGGCTATGGTCATGGAAGTGAGAAGACAATTCAGCGAAAAAAAGGGGATACTTGAAGGAACAGAAGAACCGGATTACGCTTCCTGCGTCCAGATTTCAACAAAAGGCGCCCAGAGAGAGATGATTTTCCCTTCTCTTCTCGCCATCATAACTCCGATATTAACCGGTCTGATATTCGGCGTGCCGGGAGTAATAGGCCTTTTGACAGGCAGTCTGGTAACAGGATTCACACTCGCGATTTTCATGGCAAACGCCGGAGGCGCATGGGACAACGCGAAAAAATTCATCGAAGAAGGAAATCTCGGCGGGAAAGGATCAGAGGCTCACAAAGCCGCCGTAGTCGGAGACACTGTCGGAGATCCCTTTAAGGACACATCGGGACCCAGCCTGAACATATTGATCAAACTCATGAGCATGGTCAGCGTAGTCGTCGCCGGTTTTATAATAGCATATCATTTTTTGTGAAATACGGTGACCGCTTTTCGAGAAACGGCCCCGTTTTAACACTGATTAACTTAACAGAGTCAGCCGTCTATTCTCTCTCCGGTGACTTTCACAGTTTTCCAATCGCCGTAAAAAGACATTTCGCCTTCCAGAGAACCGTCGTTGCGATTTTCGAAATACAATACTCCCCATGAATCCATGCGGACATCAAAAAAACTGACGCAAAAATAATTATCACCAGCTATTCCCACGCCTGTGGCGACCGCGTCTTTTGTTTCGATGAGCGCGTCAAAAGTGATTTCTCCTGTCGGGTCGACAAGTAAAATGCTTTCGATGGTGTCATCGTTTGCAAGGAAGGTCAATCTGTATAGGGAATTGACAACATCTTCCATCTCATCAGGAATGAGAATCGGATCCACGGGAAGTCCTCTCTTTGAAAGCCTTTCAGTGTAAACGATTGAATCTCCTGAAGTCCATATACCGTCTAAAGATTTTTCTCTAATGATGTATATTCCGGAAGCGAAACTGCTGTCGCCTTTGACTGATAAAAACAATCTGTCGCCGTGTTTCAGCCCTATACCTGTAATTCCCTCTCCTTGGTTTATCCTGAACACTTCTTCTCCTGATTCGGCAAAAAATGTCTCTATCTCATAATCCTCGCCGAAAGCCATATAAGATCCGGACAGGTTTCCCGGTAATCTCAGGTCTTCCTCTGCGGAGCGGAATGTGCATGAGAAAATAAACAAATAAGTCAAAAGAATATAGACAATTTTTTTCATCAAAGCTCCTTTTCATTTCCTTAACAAATTTTTGCCTTCTAGCCATTGATACAAATCAACATACATGATAACATTGCAATTTGCGGTTTATAAGTGAATTTTTTTTCATTGAAAACCTAACGTTTTTCGGACATCATGCAAATTTTAGGAGGTCGGTTTGTTTATTCTCAGATTGTTGACAACGGCTCAGAGCTGTGCTCAGGAGACCGGAGCCTCTGGTCAGAGTCAAGGTTCGAGCCCTTTTGGGACATTAATTTCGTTTCTTCCCTTCATACTGATTTTTGTCATTTTCTACTTTCTGCTCATCTATCCAGAAGGCAAAAAGAGAAAACAGCACCAGAAGCTTCTTGAAAATCTGAAGAGAGACGACAAAGTCCTCACAACCGGAGGATTTTACGGCATAGTCAAGAGCATAAAAGGGAATATAGTAGTCCTTAAAATCGCCGATAAGACGGATGTCGAAGTCGAAAGAGGCTCCATAGTGAAAATCATGACACAGCAGGAGGAAGAAAAAACGTCTTGAAAATGATGCTCTTCGGATCGGACGAATTCAGCTGTGAATTTGCCGGAAATTCAAGGGAAATCATAGGCTCGGTTTTCACAATAGGAAAAAGAAAGGCAGGAAGGGGATTGACTGAAATATCTTCTCATTTGTCCGTATGGGCTCGTCGCGAAGGTCTGCCGCTTTTTGAATGCGACACACCGGACAGCACGGACGCCGAGAATTTCATCAAAAAGATTAACCCCGAAGCTTTTTTGATTGCTTCCTTCGGAAAGAAAATACCAGAACGCCTGTATTCCATTCCGGAATACGGAGGAGTAAACGTCCATCCTTCTCTACTTCCCAAATACAGGGGAATGGCGCCTGTCGCCAGAGCATTAATGAACGGTGAAAAAGTCACCGGCGTCACCCTCCACAAGTTGAGCAATATAATTGATTCCGGAGATATTATTTCCCAGAGAGAAATCCTCATTGGAGACGAGGACGATGATCTGTCACTCAAACTCAAACTGGCTAATCTAGCGGCTGAGATGGTCAAAGAGGTATTTAAGGATCTGAAGACTTATCTATCTCATGCAAAAGTTCAAAATGAGGATGATGCCACGTGGGCAAAACGGATACGCGAAAAAGACCGGTTAATTTTCTGGCAAATGCCGTCGCGAAAAATTCACGACACTTGCAGAGCTCTTTCCCCCCGCCCAGGTGCGTATTTTATGTTCAAAGAAAAAAAAGTCCAGCTTCTGAAGACTTCCATTTCTTCCTGTGGTTTTCCCGGGGTTGAATCTCAAATTCTCAGCGTCAATCCTCTGACAATAAAAACTTCGGACGGAGCCGTCAGCGCCTTGAAAGTAAAACCTCCCTCAAAAAAAGATATGTCGGGCACTGACTTTGCAAACGGCTTCAGGCTGAAGAAAGGAGATTTACTGATATAATATGTGCGGCGTAGTAGGTTTGATGACAAAAAACGACTGTATTGGTCAAATTATTGACGCTCTTCTCGCCATACAGCACAGAGGACAAGACGCCGCCGGAGCGGTAACATATGATGGCAGTATATTTCACATAAAAAAAGGGAATTCTCTCGTCCGCGATGTCTTCAAAGAAAAAAACATCAAAAGACTTACCGGGAATGTAGGTCTCGGACACGTCCGTTATCCCACTATAGGAACCGGATCCAACGAAGACGCTCAACCGCTATACATAAATTCCCCCTATGGCATTGTCATGGTTCACAACGGAAATGTTGCCAACTACAGAGAGCTGAAAGAAAAATTAAACGCGTCCCGAAGACATATAAACACTTCATCGGATGTTGAGATTATACTGAATGTATTCGCCGAGTCGCTGAAAAATAAACTAAAATTCAGCAGTCAGGCTGTTTTCGATTCGGCCAAAGAAGTTATGGAAAAAGTTAAAGGCGGCTACTCTGTAGTAGGATACATCGCCAACATGGGGATGTTCGCTTTCAAGGATCCTCACGGCATCAAACCTCTTTTCTTCGCCAGAAAAGAAGACCAAGTCCTTTTTTCTTCTGAAACCGTGACATCCGATGTCCTCGAATTTGATTTTATCGACGAAGTAAAACCAGGCGAGATGATATGGGTCTCTGAGATGACGAGAGAGATTGTCCGAAAAACTCTCCTGCGAAAAGAATACAGGCCGTGTATTTTCGAGTGGGTTTATTTTGCCAGGCCTGATTCAGTTATCGAAGGAGTATCTGTTTATGAAGCGAGGTTCAGGATGGGCACCGAACTTGCGTTCCAGATGAAAGCCGAAAACATTTCCGCCGACGCCGTCATCCCTGTCCCGGACACCGCGAGAACCGCCGCTCTTGCTATATCCGAAGGACTTAAGATTCCGTTTAAGGAAGGGTTGATAAAGAACAGATACATCTGGCGGACTTTTATCATGCCGAGCTCTGAGAAAAGAGATTACTCCTTAAGACACAAGCTGAATCCTATAAAATCAGAAATCAAAGGAAAGAGAATAATTCTTGTAGACGACAGCGTTGTAAGGGGAGTCACGTCCAAAAAAATCATATCACTCGTGAGGGAGGCTGGCGCATCCGAGATAATCTTCGCCTCGACTTCTCCTCCGATAAAATTCCCATGTATTTACGGAATAGACATGCAGACGAAAAGTGAACTTATCGCTCATGATAAGTCGGTTGAAGAAGTCGCCGGATTTGTAGGCGCGGACAAGCTTTTTTATCTTTCCGTCGAAGGGCTTAAAAGAGCCGTTTCGTTCATAAATCCCGATGTTTTCGACGCCGGAACCGATTGTTTTTGCGACGCGTGCTTCACAAAATCATATCCCGGCGGGATAACCGAAGAAGAACTTTTAACAGTGGAAAAAGAACGGCTTAAAGACAGATTTTTTTCAGGAGATCAGAGAGTTCACTCCATCTTCGATAAAAAAAAGCAGTTCTCTTAAATCAAGATCGTTTCTTGTTCTTTTAGACGCCTCAATAATACATTCATAACCCCTGTCAAAGAAACCTATAATATCCTTTTTACTGTGTCCCGGAGCGTCTCCTAAACCCGGAGGCCAATGCCTGTCATTTTTTCCGTCGTTGTCGTTAAGATGAACAGTTTTAACCCTGCTGTAGAATTCATGGGTAAGATCGTTGAAGCTAAATCCTGATATCCTCAAATGGCCAAGGTCAAGGCACAACCCGGCGCTGTCTTCCATAAAATCGAGAAAGCCGAGTATTTCCATTGGTGAAGAAGCAAGCCTCGGCGGCATAAGATTCTCAAGAAGCGGGACTGTATTCCATCTCTGGGCAAAATAAGATAACTCCTGAAGCGAAATTTTCAGAGAGTCTATTTTTAGGTTTTTTTCAAAATCGTTTAACGTGTCCGAGTGAATAACCACAAAAGCCGCGCCGAGCCTGTTCGCTATTAGTATAGTCTTTTCTACCTCTCTCAGAGATTTGACTCTGTCATATTCATCCGGAGATGAAATTTGCGCCGACATGGGAGCGTGAAGCGAAAGAATCGTCAAACCTGATTTCCGACAAAGTTTTTTTATTTTTTCGATATTGTCAGGTTCATCGTAATCCCAGTGTTCGAGCTCTGCTCTTATTTCGATTTTTCTGAAAGAAGTCGAAGAAACGGCTTCAATAAAAGCGAATAAATCCGCCGGCATGGCTGCCATGCTCGAGACGGCAAAATCAGAGACTTGAGGATTTTTCAAAACATTCCTTTGCTTTGTAAGAACTTCTGACAAGAGGTCCCGATATTGCAGTTTTAATACCCGAGTTGACTGCAATTTCTCTTATTTCTTCGAACTCTTCGGGCCGAAGATAGCGGTTTACCTGTATATTGCCGGCTGAAGGTCTCATGTATTGACCGACTGTGAGAATGTCCACGCCTGCCGATGCGAGTTTTTCGAAAGATTTTCTCAATTCGGAAAGGGTTTCTCCCATGCCAAGGATCATGCCTGTTTTTATAAGAAATCCTGCTTTTTTTGCAGATGACAGGACCCTAAGAGAGCGCTTGAAGTCAGCTCCGGGTCTTACCCTTGAATAAAGAGAAGGGACTGTTTCGACATTGTGGTTTATGACGTCGGGCCGTGAAAGAAAGACTTTTTCAAGACTCTTTTCATCTCCTTTGAAATCAGGTATCAAAAACTCAATTTTGCATTCAATGGATGAATATCTGATTTGATAAGCAGTTTGAGCGAAAAATTCCGCTCCTCCGTCGGAAAGATCGTCTCTCGTGACGGAAGTCACGACGACATATTGCAATTCGAGTTTTTCCACGGCTTTTGAGACCCTCGAAGGTTCGGAATAATCGGGTTTTTCGGGGGCACCTTTTTGAACTCCGCAAAATGCGCAGGCACGCGTGCAGGTTTTTCCAAGTATCATGAAAGTCGCTGTTCTTCGAGAATAGCATTCCTGCCTGTTGGGACACCTTGCTTCGTGGCATACCGTGTTCAATCCTATCTCGCTCAGCAGACGGGATGTCTGAAGCGAAGACCCGCTCAGAAAGTTTTTCTTTCTGAGCCACAAAGGAAGTCTGCCGCTCATCTAAAAAAGAGTTATTTTATAGGCGGTCTGAAAATACTCCCCGCCGGAAGTGAAAACGCCGGTGGCAAAATATAAACTTTTCGGTAATTGAGATCCAAATCTGTCTCTTCCGTTCCAAAAATATTCATGTCTGCCTTTTTCCACTTCCCCTTCGAATACCGATATAACTTCTCTTCCAGTGATATCGGCAATAAAAAGCTTTATAATACCGGATACTTGCGTTTCGACTACTATCAAAGCGCCGGATGACCCAACCGGATTTGGATGAATGCTCTTTATCTCGACCGGAATGGAATCAGAAAACACATTATCAGGGATGATTTCCGAAACCGGTGACCTGACGATTTGGTCTGCTATTTGTGGATAAAGTTCCGGACAGGCGTGATACTGGGGAAACACTATGTAGTAATTGCCGGAGTTGACGACTATGGGTATGTTTGAAATTCTGAGTAAAGTGTCTGAAGCTTCGCAAGTCAAAACCATGTCTGCCGAAAAGTATCCGTTTAAGTTCATCTCGCCTTCAAGGTTTCCGGAAACAGATGAATGCTCTTTTAGACCGGATAAATAAAAAGGAAAATCCCTGAATGAAGAGAATCCTGCCGAGAAAATAGATTTAAGAGTGGTTGCTCCGAGTATTATGACCGGTTTTGTCCCTGCAAACGAATGTATTTTAGACGCGATGTCTTCCGATATCATCGCATTTTCTCCGGCTTTAATAAAAATTATAAGGGCGGGTTCACAAATAGTTTTCCAAATCTCTTCTGAAACAAAGGAAAACGGCAAGATTAACGAATTGCCGGTTTTGCCGTCAGGCGAGCAGAGTTCAGCAGATTCGTTGATAAGAGTTGAGAGTTCCAGCGAATTGTTTAGTCCGGACTGCTGATTGCCTATGTCTGTCAACAGGATGTATTTGTAGTTGTGCCCGTTTGAAATGAAAAAGAACGCAATAGGGCTTTTAAGTGAATATGAAAAAGACGGGCCCTCGATTAAGACTTCCGCTGAGTAGAGACCTGGATTTAAGCCGTTGAAGCTGGCCTGAAGCGAATTTGTGTCAAAATATGTCGCTCCAACAGTTGTGTCCCAGAGGTCGGGAAACCTTTTTATGCGGATATTTCTTGCAAACCTCTGCTCGGGGAAAGGGCTATGAAAAAGCTTGACGGATGCCGCTTTACGATCAACTGCTATTCGAATGCTGTCTGTCTGAAACAGCACAGGGACATCAATGAAAAGAGTTTCCTGTCTCCGGCTGCCGAAAGCTATCATCTTTATTCTCAAAGAAGTATCAGCTTTCAAATCCGAAGCCACAATCAGTTCGAAATTCCCCCTCTGCCGTGGCCTGTCAAACCGCGTATTTTGGATTAGACCATTCGGAACCGAAAAGGGACTCACGCTGTCATACAGCATATCGGTCCTGTGAAAGGAAAAAAGCAAAAGAATTTTTTCCCCCGGAGAAACTGCTCCGTCTGAATTGGCTGAAAACGTCTCGTCGGTTATTCCGTATTCAAACCCTTGCGCTGAATATGCAAGGGAAGAAAAGAGCAACAGAAGTGCAAAAATACAGCCGATGGGCGGATTCGAACCGCCTACCCGCGCATTACGAATGCGCTGCTCTACCAGCTGAGCTACACCGGCTTTCATAATTGTGAATTATACCCTTTTCTTTTGAATTGGCAACTCTTTTTAGGCTTTCATTTTACAGGATTGCATCCTTCAAAATTAAAAGTCAGCCTCTTGTTTACGTGAAAATAAACTCCTGTATAACCTCTGCAGTCAAGGTCTCTTCCTTCGCCGGGTGCATAGGGATGTATCCACCAGCGGTCTGTCCTGTATGATGGGTAACAATACTTAATACCTTCTCCCGAGCCGCTTCTGTGCCTCATAAAAACATCGGATGCCACAGGTATGGAATTATCCCCGCGTTTTGTTATCTCGCAGAGGATAATTCTTAAAAGGTCTTCCGGTCTGTCTTCAAAACCCACAACGTAAAAATCAGCGGCGGCTCCCATAATGTGTTTTGAAGTCATTGAAACTTCATAGGGATTCCCGGAATCTCCGCGTTCGTCGACGTAATTGTAAAGTTCAGCGGCAATATAGCTGTTATGTTTGGCAGACCTGTAGCCTGAAAGGATGACAAGCTCCTCCTGCGCTTCGCTTTGGATTGAATTGAGCAGTTCAATAAGATCCTGGTCTATTCCCCTCTCCGGAAGTGTTCCTCCGTCTCCGTCAAAGTAGATTCTGCCTTTCCATTCAAGTGGCGGATTCAGTATAGAGTCTCCCTTGCATCTGAAATCTTCAGCGTTTATTTGTGAAAGAAACTGAGCAGATAAAGAGCGAAAGAAAATCAGAAACAAAAAAAACGCGTAATAAAACATATCTTCTCCCTACCCGGATTTTTTATCCAGTTTTCCTTGTTTGAGTTCTCAGTATATGTTATATCACATTTTCAAAGGAGGAATAATGTTCTGGTCAAAATCCTATATACCTACTGAAAAAGAGACACCGGCTGACGCTCTCATCGCCAGCCACAGACTGCTTCTGAAAGGGGGCTTCATTAGACAGGAATTGTCCGGAGCATACACCTATCTTCCTCTTGGACTTAAAACTCTTGCAAGAATAATGAATATTGTCAGAGAAGAGATGGACTCGACGGGAGCGCTTGAGCTTCTCGCCCCATCTCTCGCCTCTAAAGAGACATGGCAGGCTACAGGCAGATGGGACGATTTCGGAGACGACATGTTCAGGTTCAAAGACCGCAAAGGAAGAGATCTTTGCCTCGCCCCTACTCACGAAGAAATCATAACTAATCTGGCTAAGAGAGACTTCAGGTCTTACAGGGACCTGCCCAAATCCCTGTATCAGCTTCAGAACAAGTTCCGCGACGAACCAAGACCCAGAAGCGGCGTCTTGAGAATGAGACAGTTTATAATGAAAGACTCTTACAGTTTTGACAGGGACGATAAAGGTTTGGACATCTCATACGGCCTTCACAAAAAAGCCTATAAAAACATATTTACCCGCTGCGGCCTCAGCTTCAGAATAGTGTCAGCTTCAACAGGCCTGATGGGAGGATCTGACTCCGAGGAATTCATGATTCCTTCCGAATCGGGAGAAGACAGAATTGTCTATTGTTCAAACTGCAGTTATTCCGCCAACCTCGAAGTCGCTGTATCTTCAATCGGAAAGATCTCTTATCCCTCCAAACCTCTGGAAAAAGTCAATACTCCTGTCGGCGGATCAGTTTCGGAAGTATCTTCATTTTTAGGCTACACCCAAGACAGAATGATGAAAAGCCTGCTGTGGATTGTTGACGAAAAACCTCTCTTCCTCCTCCTCTGCGGAGAGGACGAACTTTCAGAGACAAAACTCCAAAAACATCTCGGAACCGGAAGACCCGCCCACTCAGAGGAAATTCTCAAAATTACCGGGGCACCCGCGGGTTATGTCGGACCTATCGGAATCAGAGATGTCGCTGTATTCGTTGACAAAAGACTTGAAGGAGCGACCGGACTTTCCACGGGAGCGAACGAATTCCACCATCATTATATCAATGTCGATGTCGGAAGAGATTTTCCGATCGAAGATTTTCTGGACCTCAGAGAAGTCAGAAGAGGCCAAAAATGCGTCAAATGTTCCGGAAAACTAATTGTTGAAAACGCGATTGAAGTTGGGCATATTTTTAAGCTCGGAAAAAAGTATTCTGAAAGCATCGGAGCGAACTTCACTGACGAATCCGGCGAAGAGAAACCTTTCATCATGGGCAGTTACGGAATCGGAATAGAAAGAATAATGGCGTCGGCCATAGAACAAAATCACGACGAAAACGGCATTATTTGGCCCGTTTCAATCTCTCCTTTCGAAGTCATAATTCTTCCTCTGAATTCTTCTAACGAAAACGTGAGAGAATTGTCTCTCTCAGTCTGCGAAACTTTAGCCGCTTCATCAATCGATTTTCTTCTCGACGACAGAGACGAAAGAGCCGGAATTAAATTCAAAGACGCCGATTTAATAGGAATTCCTCTGAGAATAACAGTAGGAGAAAAAAATGCGGCAAAAGGCATGATAGAGATTAAAAGAAGAGACACGTCTTTTATCGAGACCATCCCGCTGGAAAGGACACTTGAAAACGTAAAACATCACTTGAATGAACTCTATGGACTGTGCTCTGTTAACTGAACGAAAGGTTTTGTAAAATGGACATAAATTCTCTGCACCCCCTTGAAACTAAATTTTTCAGATCTCTGTCTGAGAATCAGGTGTTCAGCCCTGAGTCTTTTGGGGAAAATCAAGACCTCACACCTGAGAACGTCAGGGGAGTAATAGGATGGTTTAAGGCTAAAGACTGGCTCAGTATTGTCGAAGAACTGACTCTGGTCAAAGCAGAATTGACAGAAGAAGGAAAAATATACATTAAAAAAGGTCTTCCTCTCAGAGAGGTCTGGAATATGCTTTCCTCCAGCCCTTCTACAATAATGGATATCATGAAAAAAACGCTCTTCAGCCAGCAGGAAATTGGAAAAGCTGTGGGGTTTCTCAAAAAAAACGGTTTTATAGAAGAAAAAGAAGGAGTTCTTTGTCTTGTCAGCTTAAAAACACCTGAATATATAGAAACGCTTGAAAGACTTCTATCTGAAGGGACAAGGCATGACATTATTCTCTCGTCGCTGACGGATAAGGATTCCGCAGTTCTTGATGACAACGCCAAAAAGAGAGGATCAGGATCGATTTTCAGATTAAAAGAGCAAAAACAAGTAAAATACCGGCTCAACGAAGAAGGAGAGAGAGCCCGCAGGATTGTTATCTCTTCTGAGTTAAAAGATCAGATCGGCAATCTGACTCCGGAAATTTTGCGGGAAAAATCATGGGAAGGCAGAAAGTTCAGAAAATTCGGAATCTCGCTTAAACCGAAATCGAAACCTCTTGGCAGGCTTCATCCTTACGGAAGATTTTTGGACACTGTCAGAAAAGAACTCATTTCGATGGGATTTGAGGAAATGAAAGGACCTATTGTAGAATCCGAATTTTACAACATGGACGTTCTCTTTATGCCTCAGCACCATTCAGCCAGGGATATTCACGATATATACCTCGTCAAGGACCCACAAAAAGCCTCCGATATACCGTCAGCGATTCTGTCTAAAATTGCGTCCGCCCACCGGGACGGCGGGAGATCAGGTTCGCGCGGGTGGGGTTATGACTTCGACACTGAAAAAACTCAAAGGCTTGTTCTCCGGAGTCAGGGAACGGCTATAAGCGCGAGAACCATGACAAAAAAACCTCCCATACCGGGAAAATTTTTCGCTATTGCCAGATGTTTCCGATACGACAGCGTGGATGCCACGCACGCACCGGATTTTTTTCAAATAGAAGGAATAGTTATGGAAGAGAATATAAATTTCAGGCATTTGCTCGGTCTGCTTTCGACATTTGCCGAAAAACTCGCGCACGCGGAGGAAATCAAATTCGTTCCCGGATATTTCCCATTCACAGAACCATCCGTTGAGGCTATGATAAAGCATCCTCAGCTGGGGTGGATAGAACTCGGAGGCGCAGGTATTTTCAGACCGGAGATAACCGTGTCTTTAGATATACCATGCCCTGTTATAGCTTGGGGTCTCGGACTTGACAGAATGGCTATGAATGCTCTTAAGATAAACGACATAAGAGAGCTTTTCACTCAGGACATAGAAAAGATTCGCTCATCAAAGGTGGTGATATAATGCCGAAAGTGACGACGGATAAACAGACTCTTTTTTCCCTGATTGGAAAGCCGATGAGTATCGAAAAACTGAAAGAACTGTGCTGGCTTGCTAAAGCGGAGCTTAACGAAAACCCTGAGACCGGCGAGATTACGCTTGAATTGTCGGACACTAACAGACCTGACCTCTGGTCCGCCGAAGGCATATCCCGCCTTATTCAGCAGTTCATATCAGCAAAACCTAAAGAATACACTTATCTTTCGGAACCTCCGCACGAAAGCAATATTATCATTGCCGAAGAAAACGTGTCATCCATCAGGCCTTACATCGGTATGTTTCTATGCCGCATTGACCCTGTTACGGATGAGCTGCTCAAAGATATGATACAAACTCAAGAAAAATTAGCGGAAAATTTCGGCAAGAAAAGAAAAACAGTCAGCATCGGCATATACCCGGCAGAGGAGATTAATTTTCCGGTCATCTACAGAGCTGTAAAACCGTGTGATGTATCTTTTGTCCCGCTCGATTTCGAAGAAAAAATGACGCTCGAAGAGATACTATCCATTCATCCAAAGGGGAAGGAATACTCATGGATTCTTGAAAAAAGAAAATTTGTCCCCCTAATGATCGACAATAAAGGGGAAATTCTCTCTTTCCCTCCTATAATAAATTCAAGAAAAACAGGAGAGGTAAAAATCGGAGATACTTATCTGGCAGTAGAAGCCACGGGGACTGACATTTCCGCGGTTCAGTTAGTCTTGAGCATTTTCGCGATGAATCTGAGCGACAGGGGCGGAAAAATCACGAGAATGAAAACTCTCTATCCTGACAATCAGGAATTTATTTTTCCTACGGACGAAGCCGAAGAATTGAGCACATACATCCCCGGAGTAAACAAACTGCTCGGTAGCGAATTCGGCATAGAAAAAATCTCTTCTTGCCTCAGAAAAATGGGATTCAGATATAGAAAAGGGACTTTTGACAACGAATTGATTGTCTCAGTTCCTTTTTACAGGAGAGACATAATGCATGAAGTTGACCTTATTGAAGACATCGCTATAGCATCCGATTATAACGAATTTCAACCGCTTATGCCGGAAAGCTATACTCATGGAGGGCTTTCTCCCATCCAGGAAAAAACCAACGCAATCAGGCAGGTATCAATCGGTTTGGGTTTTCTCGAATACATGGGCAACATTCTCACCTCACGTGACCTCATGAAAAGCTGCGCAGGAGAAAACAGCGACCCCGTGGAGATTTCAAATCCAATGACCTCCCTATTCTCATGTCTCAGAGATCTGCTTTTCCCGGGGCTTCTATCTCTGGAATCCAAGAATAGCAAATCTCTTTATCCCCACCTGGTTTTTGAAGCCGGGGAAACAGTGAAAAAAAAATCGCATTCAACTGAAACTCTCTCTTCAGTCGCCTACATGATAGCAGGGTCTGAAGCGACATTTTCAGAACTGCACTCAGTTCTTCAGACTCTCTGCGATATGCTGACCGTAGAATTGACCTTTATTGAAAAAGATTACAGTTTTTTCATATCCGGGAGAAGCGCGGAAATTCTTCTAAATGGTTATCCGGCAGGATTCATAGGGGAGGTTCATCCGGCAATTCTCGACAAGTTGGGCATAAGAATGCCTACCGTGATCTGTGAAATATTTGATCTTAATCATTTTTTTTAACTAAGACTAAATATGTGGTCATAAAAACTTTTTGCAGCAGATGAAAAATTTTTTCTACCCGAATAACTCAGTACTCAAATATTTCTCTCCCGAATCGGGCAGTATAACGATTACAGTCCCTCTTTGAATTTTTTGTGTTATTATTTTTGCTGCGAACAAAGCTGCTCCCGAACTCATACCGACGAAAAGTCCTTCTTTTTTTGCGGCATCTCTAGATAATTTGAAAGCTTCAATTTTGGACGCCTGAATGAACTCGTCAACATATTTTTTGTCGAAGAGATCGCCAGTGAAGTCATAAAAAGGATTCTGCAGTCCTTGAATACCATAGCCCCTGTCGGGAATAACGCCTACGATTTTAGTGCCCGGAGATTTTTCTTTGAATTTTCTTCCTATTCCGCTTATAGTCCCAGAGGTTCCGATTCCGGCTACTAGAAAATCAATTACAGGCGATTGATCAAGCAGTTCTTCGGCAATCCCGGAATAATGCGAATTCGAGTTGTCCTGGTTGTTAAATTGGTCCGCGAACCAGTATTTATAAGGATTGTTCTTATAAATATATTTTGCTTTTTTCAAAGCTCCTTCCGTGCCGAGCACGGCGGGCGTGAGAATCAACTCTGCCCCTAAAGCTTTTATCAATGCTTTTCTCTCGTTGCTTACACCTTCAGACATGACAATCTTGACGGAATAACCTTTTGCCGCTCCAATCATAGATAGAGAAATCCCCATATTCCCGCTTGTCGCCTCGAGAATAGTTTTTTTTAAGTTTAGTTCGCCTCTTTTTTCCGCCATTTCCAACATAAAAAGAGCCGTTCTGTCTTTTATGGACCCTCCGGGATTCCTGCTTTCTGTTTTCGCCAATACTTCAGTCTTTTTATTAGTGAACATTTTGCTTAATTTTATCAAAGGTGTATTGCCTATAGCGTCAACCAGATATTTCGTATTCATTTTTTCCTCCAAAAAAAAACTCCCGCTTTTGCGGGAGTTTTGCTGAATATAACTATAAAGTGGGATTTACTCTGAACAAGGACAGCAAAGTTCCCTTATCGTCAGTAGGACTTTGCTGCAACAACATAATATCATATGGTTAAATTTCATACCCGGGATTTATAGCAAAAAATAGGCTGTTTTTCAAGTGTTTGTTGATAATTTCAATCATTGATCCACACGGCAATATCTCGCAAGTCTTCTGACCGTTATTTTGCCCCGAAATAACATAAAAGCTTCCCTTTCGGGACCGTTCAGAAAACGGTTTTTTTAAATTCTCGGAGTGATGTTTTCTATGTCCTGCTTTTTTTCAGGTTCGAGAGGTAAATGGATGTATTCATTACCCATATTCGAAAAATCCAAATCATTTAAATATAATACTCTCACTCGGCGGTTATGCTGTGTATGGTAATAAAGTATACGCTCGGTCAGATCCCATGCTGTCGTCCATATCGTGGAGCTTCGCATTCCTTCGGAAACAGTAGAACCGTCAGATCCCTCTGCGGCGCCCAGGGGTAAATTGAAATTGTCGAGAATTCTAAACAATTCATACACTGTTTCTGCAGAATTTTCTGTTGGGCGAGCGGTTTGAGTCCAAGCGACTGCTCGGACAAACCTTGAAGGAGGCGTGTTGTCACCGGGCAGTCCGATCATGCCGCTGCCGTTGCCCATGGGCGAAAAATCTATGTTTTCAATTATTTTGTCCGGAATGTTTACGGGTGAAAGGTTAATATAATTACGCAAATTTGTCATGTGCCAGTCATACGTTGGACCGTTTGTAATTACACCTAAAGGATTTTCGAATATCTCCATCTGCCCGTCTCTGAATTCAATAACTATGGATTTTCCGCTTTTGTCCGTCACCATCCAATGGGCATAAATCGGCATGCCTATCAAATCTTCCGTTACCGGGACTACCCTGACTTCATTCATGCCTTGCCTCACCTCATCAACAGTTGCAAACTGGCTTAAAATGAAGTTGGTGACATCAATTGCTGTAATTGTTTTTTCCGCATAACTTTTTTCGTAGATTTGGTAACTAGCAAAACCTACGTGGTAGAACAGCCCTACTGCTAATCCTTCTTCATTCATTCCATCTGCAATATAATCTCTCCCCAACATATCCAACCCGACGAAACCGTATTTTGCCTCCCATGTCTTGCCGTTGAAACTGTCTGGAGTCAAACCTGTAAATGAAAATCCACGAGGGACTATAGTGATGCGTGATTGCAAATCAAACTTTCCCCATTCCATCGTTCGACCGTATACAATTCCTTTGTCGGCTGCAATCAATCTTATGCCGGTGCAAGCATGAACTGAATCTACGCAGACTCCGGTAAAAAGAAAAAATAGCGAAACTAAGTTGATGAACCAATTGCTTTTTACTCTCATTTTTACCTCTTTTTTTGTTTGAGATATTTTTACACAGATTTGCAGGATTTCACAAGTTTGTTAAAATCTAACCGGCAGTGATCTCTCAAGCAAACCGGAATCTCTTTAAGTTTTCAGTCCATTCATTATTTCAGCAATGAAATCGGCTTTTTTCGGTATATTGTGACCCGAAAGAATCATATCGGGTTCAAAACTTAAATACTTTTTCAGAACTGCCGCGTATTCCTCCTCTTCCGTCTCGAGTTCAGGAATTATGTTTATGTCGTCGTCTCCTATGTTGTCTCCGGCGAAAAGAATTTTTTCTCTTTCATAGAATACGCTTATGCCGTCTTTGGTGTGGCCCTGAGAAGGAAAAACCAAGATGCCGTCTTCCGGGAATTTTATTTCTCCTTCCAAAATCACATTTGGAAGGACTTTCTCCGCTGTTCCTCTGACATATTTTTTGTTCGACTCCATCATTTCGCCCCAAAATCTATCAATGCATTGGGCGGTCTTCATTGAGGATATGATCTCTTCTTTTTTGAAAATATGATTGCCCCATATATGGTCCCAGTGAAAATGTGTGTTAATAACTCTCAGAGGTTTATTTTTGTCAATTAAACTCAGTAAAATTTCAGAGCTCTCCGAACCGAAACCTGTGTCAATTATGTAGTTATATTTTTCAGCTCTTAATACACAGCAGTTCGTCGGGCATCCGGGGATAACAAATTGAACCAGGCACTCAAGACGTTCTGAAATCCGAATTAGTTTGTTTTGCATAAAACCTTTCTTCAGCAGTATAAATCTGCAAACTCAGACTCTGTTCAACAGACAAAAGTTAAAAGTTTTTGTTTATTCAATAAAACTCTTATTTGATTTTATCAGAAAATTTACTATTTTTATAATTTTCAGGTTTCCAACGGAATAATTCTGTTTCATTTCAGAACTTCATATAGCTAAAACTTTAATTTATTGTATACTTTATTTAATCATTCACGGAGGCGAACATGAACAAAAGTATTTTGTTTTTATTGCCTTTTATGCTGGTCTATGCCCCTCAACTTATCTATACTCATGCAAATTCTAATCTATCTCCTTCTGACAGCGGAAGTTGGGAATCCCTCGGGGAAGGTTTGAATTATTGGGTCTGGGCTATCGAAGCTTCATCTGGAATTGTTTACGCTGGAGGATCTTTCTCCAACGCCGGTGGCAATTCTGGAGCTGATTATATTGCAAAATGGGATGGTTCATCCTGGTCGTCGGTCGGTAACGGAGTAAATGACTGGGTTTATGCCATAGCAGTTAATAACTACAATGGAGACATATATATTGGCGGCTCTTTTGATGAAGCCGGAACAAATCCATACTCCGGTTTCATAGCCAAATTAAACGGAACTTCATGGGAACCTCTCGGTTTTGGATTAAGTGATTGGGTTTACGCAATAGCAATATCAGACTCCAATATTTATGCAGGAGGTCTTTTCACAGATACGGGACCTTATCCAAACGTCAATTACATAGGAAAATGGAATGGGACCACTTGGGAAGCGCTTGGAACAGGTCTTAACGATTATGTTTACGCGATTGCGATATCAGGCTCTGACGTTTATATAGGAGGCGACTTTACTGATGCCGGTGGAAACCCTAATGCAGATCATATCGCAAAATGGAATGGATATTCCTGGGAAGCCCTCGGTTCCGGATTAAACAGCTGGGTCAACTCTATCGCTGTGATTGGAACAGATGTCTACGTTGGAGGTGAATTCACACAAGCAGGCGGGAACCCCTACGCCAATCGTATCGCAAAATGGAATGGATATTCCTGGGAAGCTCTCGCAGAAGGTTTGGACAATACGATTGTCGCTGTTGAAGCTATGGGAACTGAAGTTTATGTTGGGGGATGGTTTAACAACGCCGGCGGAAATCCATGGGCTGATCGAATTGCAAAATGGGATGGTTCATCCTGGAGATCTCTTGCTTCAGGAGTAAACGACTGGGTGAATGCTATAGATGCATCCGGAGGCTATGTATATGTCGGAGGCTGCTTCACATCAGCCGGAAATAATCCAAACGCAAATTACATTGCCAAATGGATACCTTATACAGGAGTTGAAGAAAATCCTACTTACAACGGAGAAACTTCCGTTCTAATCATAGACTACAACAATTTTCTAAATAAACTTTACATATCATTCAGTCTTAATTTTAGCTCAAAAGTTGTTATTGAGTTATACAATGTAACCGGGCAAAAAATTGCATTAGTTGCTGAAGAGTATATGACGACAGGAGACCATGAGTGTATCTTTGATTTCAAGGATATTAGAGGAAAAGAACTGCCAAACGGAGTTTATCTCTGCAGAATCCAAAGTGAAGCCGAGGTAATGACAGGTTTATTTTCAGTGATAAATTAAAAAAACAGATGCTTTTAAGTCTATAAACCGGATTTGATTACTATTATGCAGATTCTGTTTCAATCCTTTAGAAAGAGAATATTTTATTAGAGCTTTAGTGATTTTTCCCGGGATTGACACATCGTCTTTAAGTCTGTCCTCTATACGTCTCTAACCCGGATTAATAACATCAATATCTATTATAAAGTTTTAATTATTTTTTTTTCAGAGTTTGTGATTAAATACGATTATTTTCTTTTCAGCAGGAAGAGTGCTGAATTCTATCTCATAAGAATCTAATACTTCAAAGCTCTTCTTGTTTTCGAGATATTCATCAACGGGAGCAATCGGAAAATCGAGAACTTCAGTCTTGTAATGCATTGGTATCACGATTTTCGGATCAAGTTTCTCAGCGACTGCATCCGCATCCGCCGGCCCTATAGTAAAGTGTCCTCCAACCGGAATCATAAGAATGTCAATACTACCTATCTCTTGTGCTTTCTCATCGCTTAAAACCTCTCCGAGGTCTCCGAGATGACAAATATTCAAACCTTCGGCTTCTATAACATAGACGATATTTTCGCCTCTTGCTTTTCCTCCGCAGTTATCGTGAAATGTCTTTACGCCCCTTATATTAATACCATTAAAATTTCTTTGGGATTCGTCTTTGACTACATCAAATTTTCCTGGGACAGATTCCACGCTGTTGTGATCAGCGTGAGAATGGCTTACAGTGACAATGTTCGCTTCTTCGTCAATTTTTCCGTAGCCGACAGCTCCTCCGTATCCTCCGGACTCGTATGGATCCGTCAGAATTTTTATTCCGTCTTTTGTCTCAAGAACGAAACATGAATGACCGAGCCATTTAATTTTCATATACCCTCCCTTGCGCCAAAAAGCATTTTCAACCTTTATTCTTTTGACTTCATTCTATTCACTCAATATTATATTTGCAATGAATGTTCTGACAACAGACAGAATTATAAAAATTTCATTTGGCGCCTTTATATCGGGCATTGTCTCGGGAGTATTCACCTTTTTTTTCATAAGCAGGGACTGGCAAAGCTATTTGCTGGGCTTCATAATAGGCATTCAAGCCTATATTTATACTTCGTTTTTCTCGGATTTCCTTATGAAACACCTCAGACAAAGACATATTATTCTTTCTCTTTTCCTCAGTGCCTTAGGAAGAATGGCAATAATATTTTTCGCTTTATTCATTTCCTTTGAAGTTCTCAGCAGTTTTAAAATAGGAATAGTCAGTTTTTTCTCTCTTCTTGAATCTATATACGACAAAATATTGACAGGTTTGATTTTTGGCCTCACGCTCAGCTTTATTTTCGACGCGTATGAATTGTTCGACACTCTTTTGGGGAAAAATCTTCTTATAAGCATTATCGCGGGTAAATACAATCATCCAATTGAAGAAGAGCTTTTTTTCATGTTCCTCGATTTAACTTCATCTACTGCGCATGCCGAGAAACTCGGACATAAAAAATACCTCATGCTGCTAAACGACTTTTTCCACGATTTGGCAGGACCCGTTTCCTCGACGGGAGGACAGATTTATAAATACGTGGGAGACGAAGCAATTATAACATGGAGCATGAAAAGAGGTAAAATTCGTTCAGCTCCCCTGAGATGTTTTTTCATGATGAGAGGGACCATAGCGAAAAAGGGCAAAAAATACTTTTCAAAATACGGGATAATACCCGCGTTCAGAGCCGGACTGCACGCTGGAATCGTAGTAACCGGCGAAATAGGCCTCATAAAGAAAGAGATATCTCACATAGGCGATGTTATAAACACAACTTCTCGCATTACTGAAATTTGTAAAGAACATGACAGGCAGATTATATCTTCCAACGACGCCATAGCAAAAATGAAATTGGCAGAAGAATATGAAATTACCCCTCTTGAGGAAATCACCCTCAGGGGAAAAACAAAATTTGTCCCCCTATCTTCAGTAGAACTAAAAAATAAAACACCTTTGGATAAAAAATAACTCAACACTAAAAAGAGGTTGACAATATAAGATTTTTTTGTTAGTGTAAACTAACATGAAAAATAAAACAGAAAACAAAATTACTTCTCACATGGAAGATTATCTCGAGGCGATTCTGAACCTTTCTCAGAAATCCAAAGACGTCCGCGTCACTGATGTCAGCAAAGTTCTCAATGTTAAAAAACCTTCTGTCACTTCTGCAGTAAAAAAACTCAGGTCTTTTGATCTCGTATGCCAGGAAAGATACTCTTTGATAAGCCTGACCGAAAAAGGGAAAAAAGTCGCGGAAAAAGTTAAACGCAAGCACAACGTCCTTTTTAACTTCCTTGAATCCTACCTCGGAGTTCCGAGAGAAACAGCCGCGGCAGAAGCTTGCAAAATCGAGCATAACATAAGCACTGAGACTCTCGAAAAGCTCTCTGATTTCGTCGAGTTTCTCGACAAATACAGGGGAAAGAAATCATCAGAAAAAGAAAAGGAATGAAATTTTTAAGATTATCAGATTTTTTCTGCAATTCAGCCCCATCAGGCGGAGGCAGCATGAGAAATAATCAACCCGGAGTATTTCCAATTTTATTCGCGAAAGAAGGGGAAAAGTTTATGATAAGCGAGCTTAAAGGAGGTAAACTTTTCAGGGATAAATGCATAAGTATGGGAATCATCCCGGGCGTAATCGCAGAGATTTCGAATAACAGTCCGGGCGGACCATGCCTTTTGAAAATCGGAGATTCAAGAATCATCCTCGGAGGGGGAATGATGCACAGAATATTCGTAAAAAGAGTTTGACCTTTAATTAAAGCTTCTTTTTTATGATATGAAAAAATTCTCTGTAGCTCTGATAGGCGTTCCAAATTGCGGGAAAACAACCGTCTTCAACGCTTTGACCGGCGGAAATATAAAAACAGGCAACTGGCCCGGCGTCACAGTCGAAAAAAGAGAAGGAAAACTTAAATTTGACGGGGTTCGGGATACTTTCGACGGTGAAATTTCCATTGTTGACTTGCCCGGCATATACTCGCTTTCAGCTCTTTCAGAAGATGAGAAAGTCGCCAGAGACTACGTTCTAAGTTCGGAACCGGACTTTATTCTTAACATTCTCGACGGTTCGAACCTAGAGAGAAGCCTATATCTGACTGTCCAGTTGATCGAAATGAAAGTTCCTATGATCATAGCTGTCAATATGACCGATGTAGCCCTGAGACATAAATTAAAAATTGACATTCAGGAACTTTCAAGGCAATTGTCTCTTCCAGTAATAGGAATCAGCGCAGTAAAAAAGTGTGAAATCGCATTTCTGAAGAACCTCATAATAAAAAATGCCGGGAACGGCATCGTCTCTAAATCAAAACTCGAATATCCCAACGAAATCGAAAAGGTAATTTCCCTCTGGGAGGAAAAAGCAAAACAGATTTCATCCGAATCGTCCATGAATCCCAGATGGCTCTCAGTCAAACTTCTTGAAGATGATAACTTTGTAAAAAATTTTTTGATAAACAAAGGAGTTGTATCCGATGAAGAACTGAAATCAGCAAGAAACAGTATCGAAAACATACTCGGAGACCCCATAGAGATAATTTTAGCTGATTACAGATACGGCTTCATTCACGGCATCTGCCAAAGCGTTATTCAAAGAATAGCTCAAAGGACTTCGCTTACCGAAAGAATTGATAAAATTGTCCTAAACAAATACTTAAAACTGCCGGTATTCTTCGCCATAATGTATGGAATTTTCTGGACAACCATAACATTCGGAGGAGCTTTCACGGACTTTTTCGATATTCTGTCAGGAGCACTCTTTGTGGACGGATTGGGCTCTCTCCTCGAAAAAGCCGGATCTCCCTTATGGCTGAAAGTCGTTCTCGCAGATGGTATCGGCGGGGGCATTCAGACCGTTTCAACTTTTATCCCTATCATATTTTTTATGTTCCTTCTGTTTGCCCTGCTGGAAGACAGCGGCTACATGGCAAGGGCGGCTTTCGTCATGGACAAATACATGAGCAGAATAGGCCTTCCCGGAAAAGCTTTCGTTCCGCTTCTTGTAGGTTTCGGCTGCACAGTCCCGGCGGTTCTTGCCTCCAGAACTCTTGAAAACAGAAAAGATAAGCTCATGACCGTTTTTCTCGCTCCTCTGATGTCCTGCGGCGCTAAAATGCCGGTTTACGCTCTGTTTACGGCGGCTTTTTTTCCTCAAAACGCCGCTCTGATAGTAATTTCGTTATACCTCACAGGAATAGTCTTCGCCGTTTTAACCGGGCTTCTTCTCAAAAATACGATTTTCAGAAAAAGCCATTCATACTTTGTTATGGAATTACCGACATATCACGCACCAAGACCGAAACACATCCTCTTTCATACTTGGATGAGACTCAAATCATTTATCTTAAAAGCTGGACAAATCATTGTTTTAGCCGTCGCTGTATTGACAGTCATTAACTCCTTTGGCACAGACGGTTCCTTCGGCAATGAAAACACAGACAGATCAGTTCTCGCTTTTTTCGGGAAAACCATCACCCCCGTTTTTTCTCCTATGGGCATCGACAAAGACAACTGGCCTGCTTCAGTAGGACTTCTCATGGGAGTCTTCGCAAAAGAATCTGTCGTCGGAACTCTCAATTCGCTCTACGGACAGATGTCAGCCCGAGAAAATGCCAGAGAACCGTCTTTCGGATCATTGTATGAAATAAAGAGAGCTTTTATGTCGGTCCCGGAAAACCTTTCTCAGATATTCTGGCCTGTCTTTAATTTCTTTGATAGGTCTGAATCGGACAGATCTGATACATCCGGAGAACACAATAAAGTTTTCGGTTTAATGAGCCGTTATTTTAAAGGGGGGAAAAACGCTGCATACGCTTATCTTCTTTTCATCCTTCTTTATTTTCCGTGTATTTCCGCTTTCGCTGTAATAGCAAGAGAATCGGGACTGTTCTTGGGCGTTTTAAGCGCAGTATATCTCACTCTCACAGCCTGGATAACTTCCACTTTATTTTTTCAGCTGACAACAGGGAAAAATCCTTTTTGGATAGCCGCGGCATTGCTTCTTTCCGCTTTTATCGTATTCTTTTTCTTTCTGGTAAAACCTAAAGGCGGAGCTGTTGAAGATCAGTATTCCTAAATATGATTTTGAGTTATAAGTGGTGGAGGTGACCGGATTCGAACCGGAGACCTCCTGCGTGCAAGGCAGGCGCTCTAGCCAACTGAGCTACACCCCCATTGAGATGTTAACTTTAATTACATTCAATTGGATTGTCAATAAGTTTCAAATATTTCACAAAATATATCTTTTTTTTCTGAATACAGCGACAGACAGTGCGACCGATACGCAAACGATGACTGCTATGACTGCCAAAGCTGTTAAAGGATTTTCGGAGGCGAGCCTTTCACTGAAAAAACCGGTCTCTTCCCTCAAAGGAGGCAAAACCGCTTTGATGTGGTATATGACAGTAAGTTTCTGAGTCGAACCCGGCAAATACTGGACAATTCCTTCCCACCCAAATATGAACGCGAGACCTATCACCGTTGATTTAGACGCTATCAGTGACAGGAAAGCGAATATTGAATAGTAGGAAATTACTGCAAGAAAAATACCTAAGGTGAATTTTGCCAAAACAGCATAAATCATCGGTTCTGAAAACCTGTTGAAGAATATTGCGGCAAAGCATATAAAAAAAGCAGGTAAAAC
>CAYNIW010000005.1:90073-94611 GCA_964397545.1 uncultured Desulfuromonadaceae bacterium
AGATTGTCGTCTGAGACATCGATTTCATCGATTTCTATTCTGAAATCCGCTATTTTTTGGGCGAGAAATCTGACAAAATTCTCCCTGTTAAGAGTTTTAACCCTGAGTTCTTCTTCAGCGAAATCAAGCCCGAGGACCGAATCGCTTTCGAGAAGATGTTTTGCCAGCTTTTTCGGCTCCGGGAGTTTTATTTTGAAAATGTGCGGTTTTGAATCAATTAGACTTCTGATGTAATGTATGTTGCCCTGGGCAAAAATCTTCCCCTGATGAATGAGTATGATCTCATCAGTCATCTGCTCCACTTCCGGAAGGACGTGAGAAGAGACGATGACGGTTTTTCTGTTCTTTGATATTTCCCTGACTATATCCATGACTTTCAGCCTCCAAACAGGATCCACGCCGTTTAGGGGCTCATCTAAAAGAAGAAGGTCAGGGTCGTGAGAAAGGCTTTGAGCGATTCTCAGCCTTTGACGCATACCCATACTGAATGTTTTTATCTGCCTTGAACTGACATCAAAAAGTCCGAGTTTTTCGAGCGATTCTTTTGCCCTCTCTACGGCATCAGCGGTTGTAAAACCTTGGAGCAAAAGTAGATTTCGGACAAATTCAAAGGCAGTCATGTTTTTGAAATAGGAATCGAATTCCGGGCAGTAGCCTATTTTTCCGAACACTTCTTCACTCGAAAAGACGTCTTTGCCGAAAACCCGGATCTGTCCTATATTGGGTCTTATCTGACCTGCCAGCAGTTTCAGAAATGTCGATTTTCCTGCTCCGTTCGGCCCGAGAAGGCCGACAACGCCTTCAGTTATTTCTATATTTACGTCGCATACGCCCAAGACCTTGCCATACCATTTTGAGACATCAGAGAACTCAACTGTTTTGGACATTTACTTCTTCTCCGTTCTGCTGATTTGAGAGTTCAAAAGGAAAATGAAAAAAGAAGAAAGACCAAGAGCGTAGACTGTGGTGAACAGATCAGCTTTCCTGAATCCGTCCGGTCTGCCGAAAAACAAGTTAGCCGTCGAATCTACAATCATGGCTATAGAAACAAAACTCACGGCATCGCTTCTGAACATCTCTTTTAGCATTCCGTATGTTATCAGTCCGAGGAAATAAATTACAAAAATGATTACGCTGACGAATCTCGAGTTTTCCGTGAAACTTGAGATTAGAAGAGTAAAAGAGGAAAATAAAAGCGCGGCTGTGAGTGAAAAAGCCGCACAAGATAAAATTGAAAAGAGGCTCATAGTAAAAGACGGCGAAAACAACGCTTTTATAACAACAAGAAGCAACCCTGGTATAAAAGTGACGCAGAGCAGATAAAAACCGATTACGGACATTTTTCCGGCGATATAGTCGAATTTGCCGATGGGACGTGAGAAATAAAGAGAAACGGCGTTTGTTTTAAGATCTTTGGAGATAAGTTCAGAACCGGCGACAAGACTGACAATAAGCAGAGTAAAAAGCATATAACCGTTTGTATAATACATTCTTAGAATACTTCTTATAGATGAGAGAGATTCTATGTTTTCCCCGATGAAATTCAGCTCCGGTTTGGATGTCACCCAGACACCTATTACGAAAAAAGCGAACTGAAGAGCGGACATAAGAAGGACAAATTTCAATGATTTTTTAGAAAATATATATCCAACTCCGCCGCTGAATATTGGCGACCAGGGAATTTTTCTCGTCTGTAGTTTGCCGTTCCATGAGGAATAGCCTTTCTTTCTGATTCCCACCTTTATGTTCCTCCTACAGCTTTAACGAATCTCTCACTCAGAGATGATTTCAGATGAGAATATCTGTATATACCGGATTCCGCTTCAGCGGCCGCCTTAAAAATTCTGATTTTGTCGTAACCTGCTGGGATAAAAACTTTTACATTCTTGTTCTCCCCTATCTCTACCTTCAAACCTTCTTTTTCGAGTATTTTGAAAAAAGCATCCTCTTCTCCCTGGAAGCCGATTTCAACTGCGTCCTGCTTTTCCTCCGCTATGGATCCGGTATTTTCGGTTGCGACAATCTTTCCCTTGTCTATAATGACTGCCGAACTGCAAGTGTATTCTATGTCGGGAAGAATATGCGTGGAGAGAACAATGCTCATTCTCTTTTCCTCTGAAACATTCTTTATGAGATCGAGCATGTCTTTCCTGCCTTTCGGGTCAAGACCCGCCGTAGGCTCATCCAAAAAAAGAAGTTCAGGATCGTGGACGAGAGCCTGAGCGAGCTTAATTTTCTGTTTCATGCCCGTGGAATATGTTTGGACTTTTCTGTATCTCTGCTCTTCGAGGCCCACATAGAAAAGAACTTCGTGTGCTCTTTTTAAGGCCTCTTTGGAGGGCATGCCGCTCAATTCCCCGAGATAAGAAACCAGAGTTATGCCGTCAACGTCGGGCAAAAGACATTCGCTTTCGGGCATGTATCCGATTTTTCTTCTTATGCTTTTTCTCTCTTTTCTTATGTCATATCCAAAAATTCTTCCACCGCCTTTTTTCGGAGGAAGAAAACCGAGCATAACTTTCATCAGAGTTGTCTTTCCCGCACCGTTCGGTCCCAATAAACCGTAAACGCCTCTTTCCAAACTCAAAGAAATTCCATCGAGAGCTTTTATAGGACCGTATGAATAATAAATTTCTTCTATCTGGACGACGAAATCTTTCACGGATCTATTCCCCTAACAGCTCTTTGTTTAAGCATTCCCATTTTTTTTCAAAAACCGTTAGAATCTGTTTAAATTCCCTGAAAAAAGGGTTTTCTTCGAGTTTTTTTATCAGAATTTCTTTCTCGTTTTCTTTTTCTGAAAAAGATTCCTCCGCAGCCGCTTTTTTTGCCGAACATGAGTCTAATCGCGATATTTCATTTACCAAAGAAACAAATGCTGAATCTTCCCTAAGCCTTTTTTGCATGCGTTCTAAATCCCTGAGCCCATCACTCAATTGTGTAAACTTCCGAATAAAAATATCTGAAAAACAGTCTTCGTCTTTATTCATCTTCTTCAACTTCATCATCTGAAAAAATTTCCACGCTTTCATGAGACACATTTTTTTCCGAAATTCTCGACAATAACCTCATCATAAGAGCAACGACTGGGGATGCGAGTATCAGGCCCGGAACTCCGAACATCGAAGCGCCCACCATAAGTGAAAACATGACGATTACGGGATTCAATCCCATTGAAGTCCCCATAATGTTTGGCGTTATGACAAAAGCGAGAAGTATTTCCTCTATCAAAAAAACAACTCCGGCTTTAAGCGACATAACGACAGGATTAGGTCCGGTCAATGTTATGAGAAGCGTCACCAGAACCGTAAACAGAAAACCAAAATTCGGTATTACAGAAAATATAGCCGCGAGAACACCGAGAAGAACGGCATATCTGACTCCCATCACCGCCATTCCCACACCGACTATTAAACCGTCAAGAATTGAGACTATTATCTGGCTCCGAACGTAAAGTCCTATAACTGCGTCGGCTTCCCGAAGAAATGATTTGGATTTTTCGAGTGCTTTTTCCGATAAAAGTTTTGAGAAAAAGTCTTTTAATCTGCCGGCTTCCTTTAGATAGAGAAAACTAATCACCGGTATTATAATAATATACCAAATTGTGTTTATTACTATCAGAAGCACGTCTTTTATCTTCAAAAGACTCCCCTGAATGTCCTGCTGACCTATTGAAATTATCTTTGTCATGTCTATGCCGAAATTCATCAATATATCGTTCTTGTCTATCCAGCTCTGGACAACGTCAATTCTTTCATTAATCCATTCGATAATAACAGGCAGGTATGTTATGAAACTCGTCATTTGAGTTATGAGGACCGGAACCAGAATAATCAGAAAAACGGCAAAAAGAGCTATGACTAAGAATTCCGCCGCCGCAATCGCGAGAATCTTCGGCACTTTAAGAGACTCGAGCTTTTTTACAAGAGGGTATATAACATAAGCGAGTATGAAAGCAAATACGAATGGAAGGATGACTATTTTTATTCTCAGAAGAATCCAGAGAATGATCACCGCAAAAGAAAGAAAAAGAAAAGGTCTTACCCACTGTGATTTTCTCTGAGGTAAAAGCAAAACGACAGTCAGCAAAGCAACGATAGGAGGCGACAGGACGTCTCTTACAGTCCACAAAAGAAGCCCGAAAAGACCAAGAATCAGTATCTTATTCTGCCATTGTTCTTTAATGCATCTCCTCCAGGTAAACTCTGCTTATATCAGCTTCAAAAGTATAAGAGTATTTTCTGACTATTTCCAGAAAAATATCTTCAGCCGTTTTTGGGTCTTTATCGTAGAGAATGATCGCGGCTTTGAGCATGTTTTCCGGCCCTCCGCTGATCAGGTAGCAGTCGGAAGAAAGCCGTATTTCGCCTTCCATAAAAAGAAAATAAGCTTTTTTTGCGTAAATTATTGCCTCGACGCTTCGCGGCGGATCAAGGGACAACATCCCGTCGAACAGTTCTTCGGATATTTGGGAGTTCCCGTCAATTTTTGCGATGCTGTCTCCCCATTCTCCCATATTTTTGAGTTCCGTCAGATAA
>CAYNIW010000005.1:94711-97549 GCA_964397545.1 uncultured Desulfuromonadaceae bacterium
AATTTTTGCGATGCTGTCTCCCCATTCTCCCATATTTTTGAGTTCCGTCAGATAAATTATTCTTCGTTTTATGTCGTTGAAAAGAACATCGTCCGTAGCGACCGCAAGGCCGCTGAAATATTCAAGAGCTTCGGGTATTCCATCTACTTTGTATATACTGTCCCCTTCGGATATCACCGAAGCCGGCAGGGATCGGATTGAAAACAACAGGGCAAACAAAAGAATGTTAAAAACCGGCATCATAATACCTTGTCAGAAGATGAATCCAAAATTTCTCGATTTCAGAACCATAAACAGGCGAAAATTTTATATTTTTAGACAATTCTTCTCTTTGGATAAAATTGTCTATGCCGGTCACGAACGGATATATATATTCTCTTTCCGGTCTTTGGGCGCTCCTGAGAGGCCTTGTTTGCTGTTCTCTTAAAGCTCTCTGGCTCTGCAAAAGTCTTTGCAGTATTCCCCTCTGTCTTTGTATGAGTTCTCTTGTAATTTCACCGCTTTCAATTGCATTAGCGGAAAGTTCCATTTGCCTCGCTATCTCTTCGAGTTCGGAGAGAATACTCGCGCCTGATCCGCTGGAACCGGAGATACTGGACAGTTTTTGTGAAATAGCTCTCTGATAAGCGGCCATCTCGGCGAGTTTTTGTCCCGTCATACCCTGATTTCCAAGAACCTGTATCAAAGAATTGTTCATTTGAGCTTGTTCTCCGGTCAGATTTGACAGACTTTCCATCATTCCGGGACTGCTTCCCGAGGACATCGAGTTTTCCATTGTTCTATCCATTCGCTCAAGTGAATTGTATGCATCGTTAGCCAGTTTCATAACCCTCAGATGCTTACCAACATATTCCGGCTTCTTCAATTCGCTCTCCATTTCAGAAAGTATTTTTCCGAGGTCTCCATCAATTAGAGAAGTTATCCCGGAAAGTGAATCGAGAATGTTTTTTGATCTTATGCATGAAGCGAGAGATGCGGAGGAAAACGATGAGGATCGTTGGTTTAAGTGAATGCTCTCTTCGAGTTCGGAAATACCCAGCATAGATCTTTTCATTTCCTCCGTGAGAGCAGAAGCTTCGCTTCTGCGAAAACCCGACATCATTTTCGACGAGTTAAGAAGGTGCCCAGACATAGAAGAGAGACGGGCGGTCATTTCAGGTGATGTATGTGCGGATCCATCCATTTTATCTATTTCTTCAAGAGCCGCTTCCCCTTCATTAAGGGCTTTTTGGATTTCACGGAAGACATTTTCCGTCATCAGGTCCCTGTTGAGCTCGGAAATCTCTTTAAGTATGGATTCTATTTCTTCATAAAGAGCCGATAATTGTCTTGAGGCTCTCTGATTGTCGTTTTCGTCTATGCTTGTTGAAGCATCAGCAGTTTCAAGAGCTCTTCTGGCGAGTTCTTCGAGTTTTTTTTCAAGCTCCAGTCTTTTAAGAAGATTCAGAGTTCTATCAAGTGACTCGAGTAAATCCTCGCTGCTGTTTTTCAATCTTTCGAGAATTTCCCCCATTCTCTCTTCATCGGCATTTTGAGCGAGTTCGTAGAGCTTTTCAAAAGCTTTTTTTGTCTCCTCATCCAATACTTCATCGTAAAGCTTCGCGATTTCAAAAGCTTTTTGGAGGAAAAGGCTGTCAAAATAATAAGTCTCCATGGACGCGTTGAAATAATTTCTCATTTCTTCAAGAGAACCAGATATATCTTCGAGGAAATTTTTGTGTTCATCTATCAAATCTTTGAAGCTCTCCTCGTCTGAATCCGACAGAGAGTCGGCAAGCCTCAGCCTTTGCTCCATGACCTCCATATCCCTGAACAATTGGATTCCTCTTTCCCTGAAAGATTCAGTTCTGCTGATATTTTCAGTTTCTGCAGAATCAGAGGAGGAGAATATTTCATACAATGTGGGCATTACGAGAAAAAGAGTGTCGGAACATCCGGTCCCTCGACTTGGATTGTTGTCCGTAACAAAAGCAAATATAAACGCAGTATCACCGGGCATCATACCGGATATATCAGGTGAAACGCAAAAATCGACAGCGACAGGTCCTTTCCCTTCGAGAATTATTTCTTGAAGAAGGCTTCTTGTGCTATTATGGGAAACATAAAGCCCTGCGTATGTCAGGCCGTAATCGTCTTTAGCGGCGATTTTTATGTTCAGGTCTGAATGGTCTCCGGCTGAATGTGTTTTCTCCGCGGGATATATTATTTTACACTCAGGTGGAAAATCTTCGATGACTTCAACAAAAAAGTCCTCTCTCAGTGTGTCTTCAAGGACTGATGCGCCTTCTATAAAAAATTCCGACGATTCTTCAGCTTTGAATATGAGAACGGCGCTGTTGAATGTTTTATTCGGACCGATAAGAGCATTTGATGTTTTCCATGAAATTATGTCCGCCCGGCTGTAAAATTCAAAAGAAATTATACTGCCCTCCGGGACACTGTATCTTTTTCTAAATTCAACGGGGTATTCCGCTTCTGCAATATAAGACGGCAATTTGATCATTACGCGAACGCATTCAAGCGGCGGGGAAGAGACATTTACCAAGCCGGAAGCGAGAGTGTCTGATGCCATGACTATGGCAAAATCCGTTTTTCTTTCGGGGTTTTCAAGAAGAGCGTAAAAAGTATCTCCTGCAAAATAGCTTTTCAATTCATTTTGTCCTGTCCAAACAGAGAGTTGCATTTCTTTTTGGGCAGGGAAAGCTGAAAAAAGCATAGCCTCCCCCAAAAGAATTGTCGTGTCTCCTGAAGGTTTGACTTCCGGAAGTTTGAAGTAATCCGGGTTCTTTACAGCGGCAAATCTCGGAACAAAAGCTAAAACCGCTCCTATAACGCAAA
>CAYNIW010000005.1:97649-107552 GCA_964397545.1 uncultured Desulfuromonadaceae bacterium
TTCTTTACAGCGGCAAATCTCGGAACAAAAGCTAAAACCGCTCCTATAACGCAAAAACCGAATATATCCAGCGATTTTCTTTTAAGGATGCCTTTTTCTTTAAGCAAAAATATGCATGATTGGGCTGTTTTTTCCTTTAGTTCTATTGACCCCGGAATATTTTTTGTGCAAAATTCGTGAGAGGCTTTAATAAGCCCTTTTGCTCCGGCCACGCGGTCTATTTCAGACAGGATATTCTTTTTTTTTAACGCCGCAAAGACAATACCGGAAATTAAAGAAAACAAAAGCACTGAAAGCATTGCGTTTTGAAAAGAAAATAAAAGAGAAAACAAACAAAAGACAAAAAAGGACACCCGAACAATACGCAGAAGAGAATACCAAAAAGCTGTTGAACTGTATATTCTGTAAAAATCCTTCATCACATTCTATTTGATATAGACGAGCTTATGTGAAACTTTTCCATGAATTAAGGCAAAATAGATTCCGTTTTCCCAATAGTGAGGATTTTGACAAATGATTGGATCAGTTATATGAAAGGCTGAAAAAAAAAGCATACATATCTCCATTTTTAAGATTTATATCAATGCTTTAATTTTCAGAAAAACTTTTTCAGTTCTCTTCTTCTTGTAATAGCGATCTCAGAACAGGCCTTAGCAAAAACTGAAACCGTGTCATTGTCTATTTTTTGGAGAAAATCGTCGGAACCTACTTCTCCGTTGAACATCTGTTTTGCCATGCCGAGGTATTCAAGGCATTTGTCCTTTCCAAGAGATTTATATAAAAAAGAGGAGAAAGGGGAATTTCTCATGTCGAAAATAGTTTCTCGAGACCTTCCTGTCTCCAAAAGCGAAAGAACCACGTAGTTGTGTTTGACGTCGTTGTTCAGAGAAATCTGCGGCAGATGATCTTCGGCTCTTTCGACGTTTCCAAGATTGAATTCCCTCACATCGCCCAGAAACATTGAAATTGGAGAATCACCTCCTGTGCTGAGAGCCAATGCTTCAATTATACCTGTTGAAAGCAGCTTTATTCCGAGGTATTCCCTCGCAATATTTATGTTTTTCTCGGCTTGTTTGTTCATTCTATTGAATGTTTCATCGTCGGGAGTATCGGCGTATCGATGAAAAATAGTGTTTGGATCCAGTTTTTCCATAAAAATCTGCATTTTCATCAAGGCTTTTCTGTAATTCTTTATGGAATATATCCTGTCCGCCCATAGAATAGGATTTGTCTCAGGCAAGAGTTCCCATGTGCAATCGAGGAATTTTGCGATGTCTTCGTATGAGAAATTCTCGACGTCTTTATTACCCATTTCTACCGACATCCTGAGGATTTCGTTCTCTTCTTCTTCAGAAAGGTCAAGCTGATTTCTCTTGCTGATATCTCTCAGCCTTTCTTTCAGTCTATCAAAGCAGGATTTACCTTCCGGGTCTGTGTCTCTGAAAGGTATCGTCCCCTCAATACAGCAAGCGATCGCGAGGAGATGCTTGAATGGAAGTGTTTTTTCAAGTTCCTTGACTGCCGTGAGGGCGCTTAGAAATTCATTCATGCCTTGAAAAGTCGAGAGTTTTTGGCTGTTTGAAAATCCGAAAACATCGAGGACCATCTTGGCGTTATCATCTTTGAATTTTTTCTTAATGGTTATGCCGTTTTCATCCGCATCGACAAAATCGAGCAAATTATCCCTGAGCGCGGCAGGAAAGCCCTGATCTATCTGGTAATAGACGATATCGTGAAAAAGCCCGGCAAGCACTTGAATAGGCTTCATATCTTCGCAGATCTTAAAAACATGATCGGGAGTATGAAAATTTCTGTTTTGACCTGTCATCGCATAATGAACCAGAAAAGCGAGTTTTTCGTCGCTCGATTCCGGGACTTCTACATTCAGTTTCTCAAAAGAATCCTGAAAAAGGCTTATTAATTTATTTACTGTAGAAAGTGCCATAAAATCTCCAAAGAATGATAACAAATAAAGCAAACTCAGGCAAATTTAACTTCTTTTATTTTCTTCAAAGAGTATTTCGATAAGCCCTTCAATGGAAATGCCAATCGGATTATTTTTTACGGATGTCATTTGGGATATATGTCTGAAATTTTCTTCTTTCACACCGAATCTTTCAAGTTTTTCGAGGCCTGTTTTATGCAGAAGCTTATCAAGATTTTCAAACAGCGTCTCTTCTTCAATTAAAAGATCAGACCCTTCAGAAAAACCTGCTAGTTTTCGGAATTTTTCCAAAGCTTTTCCATTTTTATTCTCCATGCATAGATTCCAAGTCTTCTTCAGGCATGGGCAAAGAAGGTTTGCGCAAATCATTCCGTGAGGAGCGTTGAATATGCCTCCAATCACCGCGGCGAATCCGTGAACGGGTCCGAGACCAGCGTTGGCAAGAGTTATTCCCGAAAGAAAAGAGCACAATGACATTTCGTTTTTCGCATTTTTATCTGAAAAATCAATCGTCAAATCTTTTAATGCGGCAAAAGCTCTCTTGAAGCCTTCTCGGGCGAGAAAGTCGGTTTCTTCCCGGGATTTTATAGATATAAAAGACTCGGCAAGCTGAGTGAGCGCGTCCATCCCGCTCGAAAAAGCAACCCTCTCGGAAAGGCTGTATGTAAGGCGGGGATCTATAAGGGCGACATCGGGCAGAATAGCTTCGTCCCTCAGAGAAGCCTTGATCTTAAGGCTCGGGACAGACAATACGGCGTTTTTTGTCGCTTCGCTTCCTGTTCCGGAAGTGGTAGGCACAGCTATAAAGGGTATTTTATTTTGGCTGAGTTTTTTGGGATTCGGGAGGTTTTCGAGAAAAGAACCTGTAAGTCCTGTCTCATTGATAAGAGCCGAAAGGGATTTACCAGCGTCGAGAACGCTTCCCCCTCCCACGGCAATAACGGTGTCAATTTTTCTTTTTTTGTACTCGTCTCTGATAAAATCAATCATTTCGACAGTAGGCTCCGAGGGTATCTTAACGTGATGATATTTAATACCTGATCCATCCATTCTTTCTGTCATTCTTGTAAAATAAATTGAACTGCAGAATGACTGGTATCCCGTGACAAGAAGGATATTTTTTCCGAACAAACATATAATTTTTTCCAACTCATCAAAAGAGCCCTCTGCGTAACAGACTTTTTTGGGCAAAGACAGATTGCTGAAGGAATGTTTATTTAATATTTCTCCGCTAAAAAAATCCCTCAGAAATTCCGCGGTGTTTTCCATTTTTCCTCTTCTTGGGGCAGGATAGTCCGATATTTGAATGATTCTCTCGGTTTTTCCATCATCTCTTCAACGGTTTTCTTCCATAAAAGATAATGCTCTGTATCTTTATGCCTAAGAGCCGCTTCTTCGGAAGAATACACTTCAAAGAGTAAAAACTCCGTCGGTTCGTTTTTTTTTTGGAGAAAATCAAACCTTAAATTGCCTTCCTCCTCTATGGATTTTTTATGGTTTTCAGACGTCAATGCCGAAAATTCTTCGATGAATTCCTTTTTAACTTTTACGAACACGCAAGCGGCCGTCACTTATCCTCCCTTTTGATACATATGTTTAAGTATTAAAAACACCTTATCTGATATGTCATTTATCACTCTGTATGACGCGAAACCGTAATCCTCTGAATGTCTGAACACGTTTTTTTCTTCGCTGAAACTCTCAATTATGCCAGCGTCAAAACGGTCAAATTTTTCGGTCACAACTTTTTTTAAGGCTTTCATCAGTTCTTTAAAATAATTTTCGTCACCGTTCCGCAACTCCTGCCTGTAAAGTGAATTAAGAACAGACATTGCGTCTTGACCGCTTCTCTTCAGAGGCGCCAAATGAAGCCTGTAAACTCTGTTTTGAGGATCTATTGACTGAATGAGGGGAAAATTTCCGTTAGCTTTACTGTCAATGGAACTAAATTCACCGAGAAGATCATCTAAAAACATCTTTCTGTTACCAAGGATATGATCCGCTCCGTATGAGGCTTGAAATACTAATTTGCAAAGATCCGCTTCATCGAGAGTCGGATGCAGACTGATTTCAAAAAGGATCAGTCTGTAAACTGAATCGAACATTTCTTTTTCACCCAAAAAGACCATGTGATGAGACTAACAAAAAATGAATCCGGAATCAATGAAGCATATTTTCTCAATCTCCCCTTGACCTTTGTTTTTTTTTAATATTCTATATATTATGGATTTTTTATGGGCTCCATGGAGAAGCGATTATATATCCAATGTCGACAACACTTCTAGTTGCGTATTCTGCAGAGCGGCAGAAGAGGAAGATCCCCGTAAAGTATACCGTCTGACCAAGACTTCCGAATCATTGGTTCTCTTAAATCTTTTTCCTTACAATTCGGGTCACGCTATGGTCGCTCCCCTAAGACATGAAGGATCTTTTGAAAATCTTTCTGCAGAAGAGGCGGCAGACATGATTTTTTGTCTAAAAAAACTGATAACCCTGATGAAAAAGAAACTTGACCCGGACGGATTCAACATTGGAGCCAACATAGGCAGAGTTGCCGGAGCTGGAATACCTGGGCACTTCCACATGCACATAGTCCCGAGATGGAACGGAGACACTAATTTCATGCCTGTTTTCGGAAAAACGAAAATCATATCCATTTCACTTGACGAAATCTGGCAAAAATTACACGGAGAATTCAATGCCTGAAGAGAATGAGCTTATCTGGAGCGGATGGCTCGCGGCAGAAAAACCTTTACTGACAGTTTTCGCCGTTGCCGTTCTCGCTGCTGTATGGGCATTGTCTTTTATGATATTGCCGAGTATATTTGTCGCCTCTTTACTTACTTTTTGCGTTTTTGTTTATGTTTCCGAATTTTTCTTCCCCGTAAAATACGGGCTGAACAAAGATTTTGTATGGAAAAAAATCGGACCAGTGAATGTCCGGAAACAATGGATTCAGTTGAGATCATTTTATCCAGATAAAAACGGAGTCCTAATAAGCCCGTTTCCCAAGCCCTCAAGACTCGAGACTTTTCGCGGAATTTACATTAGGTTTGCCGGCATCGACAGAGAAACGGTTTTGGAGGCCGTAAAAAATAATCTGAAAAGACAGGACTGATCGCAGAATTGACCTATATAAAAGCCTCTGCTTTTTCCCAGATATTCTCGAAAAGCATTTTGCTCGCTTCAGCGAGTTCTCTGTGTTGTATGTATACGGAAGTAATTTTATTTATCTTGCCGATTGACTGCTGAAGAGGAAAAACAACTTTCGAAGCATCGAAGACAACCATTTTAATAGGCAGTGTTTCTACCAATTTAGCCTGCTGACCTGAATTTTTCTGTGTCTTTATGTAATCTGAAAGCCATTCATGCCTTCTGAGTTCACCTTTTTCATATATATTCCTGCAAATACCTCCTCTGTTCAGAAAAGCCGATTCCTCTTGTTTCTGTTCGGATAGCCTGACTGGATTGTCGCATACATAAGGGCCTTTATTGAACGTCAGAATCTCTTTTTTAGACTCCTGGATCAGCATGAGGTATTTTTTCTGGTTTTGTTTTTTATCTTTAATCACTTCAATAAAATCGAGAGGATTTTCGACGTCTTTGCATTCGTTGTAAATGGGGGAGAGTTCGTCTATTAAATTTCTGACTATTCCGATTTTTTTTTCAATGAGCTCTCTGCATTCTCTGCTGTATGTTTCAAAAACTCTCTCGAACGCCACTGAAGGTTCAACAGCTTCGTAATATTTCTTCTTTCCCACTGTTTTTTCAGTGCATATACCCCTGTCGACCATTTTTTGCAGAACTTCGTAAATTTTTGTCCTCGTTATATTGACCTGATGCTGCAGCTCAGAAGGGGTAAAATTCTTCAATGTGAGAAGCGTCAGGTAAACTTTGGCTTCTCTTTCTGTCAAACCGAGATCTATGAAATTCTGTATGTATTTATTGCAATCGTCGTTCACGTCATACCCTCCAATGCATATATGAATAAACTCCTAATACCTTTTGGCGCTAATATTAACACCAAAAGAGCGATGTGATAAAGTGTTTTGAAAAATGAGTAAATTATACTTTGATCAGTGTTAAAACCAAAGTATTTTCCGGTAATTATTTCTCATCTGAAAATTATTACCAGTCCGGTTTGTTCCGAGAACAGAGGCGCGAAAGAATTCAGATTTGAGAGCAATTTCTCGCGCGATGGAAACATCTGGGCGTCTTCGGCTAATTTCCTCGAAGAAATTTCGAATTCGGCCAGAAGATCCAAAACAGTGTTCTCCCCCTTTAATAAATCTACGAGTTTGACTAATCCGGATTTGCTTTCAAAGACCTGAATATTTTTCAAGTCAACTGAAATATCGAGAATTTGAGGCTCCGGAACATCGACGAAGACAGTGTCTCCCCTTCTCTCGAGATCGTCCTCGGTTAGTTTTTTCAGATCTACGCCGTAATAAATAGTCACAACTGTGTATAAAAGTGATCTGTCAGTGCCGGTCAGCCAATGGCTGTTGTCCATGTGAACAATGACCTGCGTAACTATCTTGTCGGTCACAAGGAAAGCCAGCTGTTCAGAACGCAGGATCTCAAGCGTGGAGACTACTTTTTTTTCTCCGGGAGATTTGAAAACCACAGACAACAGAATGACTATAGCTATCACTGAAAGGGAAAGAGCAACAGTCACGAAGAGAGAATATTTTTTCAGCATTATCGCCTCAACATGATACGAATCTCAAAAAGAGAAGGACGAGAATCACTATGATACATGAATAAATTAAAATTTTTTTCATCGCTTCTCCACTATTTTATATGGTTCTTCTCCATCGGCAAAGGTAAAATTTGACGGTATCCCGCTATCTCTTCATTCATTTTCGGTACCCCAGGGGTATTACATACAGCGGGGTTTGTGAAATATCCAAATCCATGATTTCGGCAACTTTTTGGTCGTCAAAAGCTCCAACCATGACACTCGACAAACCCAGAGTCACCGCTTGGAGGCTGACATTCTGACCGAGATGCCCCGCTTCCATGAACACATATCTTTGGGCTCTGGTTCCGTATCTTGATTCAGTTCTTTCCACAACTCCTGTCACGAGCAGGACGACAGGAGCCGCTTGTATAAATCTTTGATTATGACATGAAAAAGAAAGTTCATCTCTTCTGTCATCTCTGATAATAGCCAAAAGTGCGTTTTCCTCGGGAAGATATTTATAGATCCCGGGTTCAAGGCCTTCGACAGTCCCCGAGAAAACATACAAATCAAGAGGATAAGTCGCCCCTGCCGACGGGACAGTTCTGAAGTTTTTTAAAGTATCTGAAATACCCTGAGCCGCCCATAAGATTTGCGAGAGTTGAAACAAATTTAGGGGCTTATCGGAGAAATTTCTCACTGAGCGCCTTTCGTATGCGGCTTTTTCAAAAGATATTTCACCGTCAAAAACCGGCTCAGGAAGTTTAATCATTTCGGCGTTCATAAAAGCCTTTCCGCTGCATGTGTCCCAAAAGGTCAAACACAAAAGGATTAGAGCTGAAAACAAAACCAAAACTCTTAAAACCATCCCTTTCATGAGTATCCTATGCGAACTTTCAAGTTATTCTATACTCTGGTTTGAAATAAATCAAACCTCATTGACAAAATCTTCCTGACAATGTAAAAAACTAAAAACTTCCGGCATTGTTTTGTCTTTCCCAGCCGGATCAATCCAGGAAAAGGCTCAAAAATATTAAGAGGTGAAAATGAAAAAAAAACGCTTTTTCTGGTTAGTCATTTGGTCGGTTTATATTCTCCTTGCTTTTGATTTCTGGAATTGGGAGAAAACCTCAAAAATTATTTTCGGAATTCCATCATGGATTTATTGGGATGCTCTTCTGGTATTTTCTCTTATTCCTGTCCTTTTTTTTCTTATCAGGAATGATGAGGATAAAACATGAATTACTTTTCTTTTGCTCTATACTTTTTCGTTATCTTTTTGATATCGGTCTTCGCCATGAAGAAAACAGCTTCATCTCCGCTTGAATATTTTATCGCGGGAAGATCATTCGGCGGAATAGTTCTATTCTTCACTTTAACGGCAACGAATTTTTCGGCTTTTTTCTTTCTCGGTTTCGCAGGCGCAGCTTGGAAATACGGATTCGGGCAATACGGCGTAATGGCTGTCGGAACTTCTTTGGTCCCATTCTCTTTCTACTTTATCGGCAAGAGGGCATGGAAGCTCGGCAAAGATAAAAACTACATGACTTTACCGGAACTTGTGGGCGGCGAATTCAAAAGCCCTCTGCTTAAAAAACTGCTCTTATCTGTTATGGTAGTTTCGACTCTGCCCTATCTATACACACAGGCATTGGGTGGAGGCATAATTCTTTCATCTGTCCTGGGATTTGACTTCGTCAGGGAAGGAGCATGTCTATCAGTAATAATAATAGGAGCAACAGTTGTCCTAGGAGGGATGCGAGGGACAGCATGGACAGATGTTTTTCAAGGAATTTTCATGACGGTTGCGATGGCCGCAGCGGTTTTTTTCGTCATGAAATCTCTGGGGGGGGCAAGCGCCGCCGGTCAGTCCGTTTTTTCTATTTCACCTGATCATTTTTCAAGACCGGGTCCTGAAAATTTTTTCACAGAGACCAAGTGGATCACGCTCATCATGCTCTGGACTTTTGTCAACCCGCTTTTTCCTCATATTTTCACCCGTTTCTTTGCCGCCAAAAACACTCAGGCTTTCAAAACCTCTATATGGCTTTATCCCCTTCTCGTCGGTTTTCTTTTTCTCCCTCCCGTCCTTATCGGCGTCTGGGCAAGAGGGGTTACTATTTCATTCGCTTCAGCGGACGCCGTCCTTCCGACTATGGTCGAGGTATATGCTCCGAGATTTATCTATATACTCACGATGACAGGTGCTCTAGCGGCTTTGATGTCCACCGCGGACTCTCAGCTTCTTTCAGTTTCAACTATGCTCGCAAAAGACCTTTTCAGAACAAAAAACCAAATCGCTGCAGGAAAAATTTTCACTTTTTTTATTTGCCTTGCAGTATGCCTGATGTCGCTTTTGGGAGTAAGCTCGCAAACAGCTATATTCAATTTTCTTGTCGGGACCACTTTTTCGGCTCTCGCAGCCGCTTTTCCAGCCGTTTTCTGCGCTTTGTATTTCAAACGAATCGGTAAAATACCGGTTATTACATCGCTTCTTGCGGGGGAAATCACCGTTATTGGATTATTTTTCAAAGTCATACCGACAATGGGAATAACTGACGGCATTGCCTCGATGGCAGTTTCTGTTTTCTTTTTAGCTTTATCCTATGCTTTTATGAAAACAGTCAAGATATAATTTTATTTTCTGATATATTTTATCTTTTTAGAAAATTGCCAATCAGTTTTCTGGTTTATTATCAATCTATTCAATACATAAGAGTTTAAATAATCATTTTTATATATCAGTCAAGAAAAACGAATTTTTTGTCGAGAAAATACTTTATTGTGTATCCTGCGCTGAGTCCTATAAAAGCCCCGATGTATTTAGAAGCGGCAATACTCACAAAATATTCAAAAAAAAGCTCTATAGACCAAAACAAAACAGTAGTGAGTCCCCCTAAAAAACTGTATAAGATAAATTTCCTGATGTTATGCGAAAAGGATTTAGTCCTGTAATAAAAAATAAATTTTTTGTCGAGAACATATTTAAGTATGAGCCCTGCAGTTGTGCCGGCACCCATTGCCACCCAGATGGAAAGATCGAAAATAAAAACCGCTCTCTGAACGGATATGTTCAAAGCAGTCGCCGCTGCTGCGAACACCGTGTATTTTAATGTCAGTCTTGCATTTTTTTTTAATTCCCCGATTTTCTTTTCCTCTTTTGTGAATAGCCTCGTTTGACAATTCATATATATTATAGATGAATTTTTATCAATAAAATAAATTTATTTAAAATCGAAATCACTAACATTCAAATAAAAAAACTTGACAAAAA
>CAYNIW010000006.1:0-101164 GCA_964397545.1 uncultured Desulfuromonadaceae bacterium
CGAATAGGCTCTTTTTTATGAATTGGAAATATTTAATAGCGCCAATTCTGTCTCCCTGTTCGTTGAGACATCGCATGATAAGTCTGACAGCCTGTTCATCCGTGGAATCCATGGCGATAATCTTCTGAGCATGGTCGAGGGCTTTTTTGTAATCAGCTCTCATTAAGTCTAATTTCGAGAGCCACATAAGGATTTCTCTCATTTTTGTCTGAAGTTCACGCTGTTTTTCAAGCGCTCTGTCGAAATAAAACTCAGGCAGAAAAATTCCGCTGTAAATTTCCACAGCTCTGAGAGCGCAGTTTTCAGCGGCGTGGACTGAACCTCTGGATATTCGGAATTTCCATTCCTGAAGTTTTTTTTCAAAATCCATGTAATCGACTTCAAGAATTTGAGCGTCGAGACCCACAGTTTCGTTTCCGCTTATAACTGTCTTGGAACCGACAACTTTTATCAACTGATTCAGCGCTACCCTGAGATTGTTTCTGCCCTTTTTCGGATCCGCGTCAGGCCACAACTCCGAAATCAGAAACTCTCTCGTCGAGCTCTCCGTTGAATGTGACAGAAGAAGAAGAGCAAATAATTCTTTTGCTTTGGATAGTTTCCATTCCTTTGACGAAATCGGCTCTAATTCCCCGGGTCCTGTCAAGGATAATCCGCCGAAGGTTTTTACTTGCATTTTTCTTTCAGCTGACAGGTCAGAAAACTCGGAAACTTTTTTTACGGTTTTTTGAAATTTTGCCTTCCTCATTGAAGGCAAAAGACTTTTCAGAGCTTCGCCGGCTCGCATATTTATGAGAACATCAACACCTTCGTTGAAAATTATTTCTCCTTTTTTCCCGCCGAGCGAGAGTCCGAATTCAATGGTATGCATTTTCAACCCGAACAAATCTTTGTTATTTTTATAAACATTTCTCGCTTTTTCGAAACAAACCATGGCTTGCGATTTTTTGTTCATTTTCAATAACAAGATGCTTTTTTTAGAGAGAGCACTTGTGTGTCTTGAAACATCGCCAATTTTTTTCGAAACCGCCAGAACTTCTTCAATAAATTTTTCCGCTTTCTTAAAATCATTTCTCCTGATAGCCAATAGGCCTTTGTTGATGAGGAAATTGCAGTAAGATCCTTTGTCCAGATAAGTATTGTCAATTTTTTCAATAATATTTTCGGCGCGGTCCAAATCCCCCATTTGGATAAAAAGAACGGCTTTATGCACATGGATAGTGACGATTAACCTCACGTTTTCGATTTTTTCAGCTTTCTTAAGGGCATAATCAAAGTATTTAAGCGCGGAGTCGAACGATCCGAGGATTTCGTAACAGTTGCCTATATAAAAAAGGTTGATGCTGATAAGTTGTTCCAGTTCGAGATTTCGGGCTATCTCAAGCGACCTGTTTAGATTTGAAAGCGCTGAATGAATAGATCCCAGAGAAACTTCGACAAGTCCCAAGTGAGAAAGACATTCGGCTTGTTGGTTGAGAATATTGTTTTCCCGGGATATACTCAGCGCCTTGACAAGATACTCACGGGCTTTCTTTGGTTTTAACTTGAGATACATCACTAAGCCCAGGTTCGCTAAAATTTTGTTGACAGAAAATGGAACCTTTTCTTCTTCGGCCTCTTCAAGAATTCTTTTCGACAGTTTGACTGATTCGTTTAAGAGTCCTTTTCTTCGGAGCAAAAGACATTTCTCAGCGGAGAGGATCCAGAACATTTCGGTTTTTTGCCCAATTAAAGAGAACGCTTTTTCTAAAAAAAGTTCAGCTTCTTTAAGCTTTTGCCGGGACAGGTTGTTGTGAAACTGAATTCTGCAGTATTTTGCGGCTTCTTCCTTCAAGCCGAGTTTCAACAAGTTTTCGAGAGTTATGCTTTCTTCAAGAGATTCAGCTTCATTTTTCCCGAGAAACCAGTCTATGTTTCTCGATTCATAATCTATCAGGGCTTTTAGCCTTTCCGGGACGGGCGTTTCAGAGGAAATTTCTTTTGCAGTAAACATAAATTTTCGGGCGAGCTTGTATTGGCGATCGTCAAAAAACTCTTTTGACATATTATAGAGTTCTACGGCGAGTTCAGAGGTTTTTTCTTCTTCCGATAAATCTTCAGTCATGTGCCTCGCAATTTGATCTTTCTGCCCATTCCGGCTTTTAATCAGTTCCGCGAGTTTTCTGTGTGTTTTTCTTCTTTCTCCTGTTTTCATTCTTTCATACACCAGTTCTCTAATCAGAGGGTGGGTGAAAGCTCCGTCTTTCTCTGATAAAACGATTAAGTTAAGTTTTTTTAGGCGTTGTAATATAACGTTTAAGCTCTTTTGAGAAATGTTTTTATGAAATTCGCTCAATATTGCTTTGTCGAATTTATCCCCGCTGACGGCGGCTGTCTCTGCAACTTTCTTTTCTTGAGGTAAAAGATCAGATAAATGACTTTCCAATATGCTTTCGAGAGTTTCAGGTATCTGAAAATCTTTGTAATTCTCATCTATAGACCATTCATTTTTATCTTTATCAAAAAAAATTACTTTTTTAGATGTCATGACTTCAATTATTTTTTCTACGAAAAGAGGATTGCCTCTTGTCACTGAAAACAGCCAATCGTTAAAATCGCTCATTCTGAACCTATCTTCGAGAAGGTTTTTTACCTCGGCTTCGGAAAGATTATGAAGGTCAATCGGCAATATAGCACTTTCACGGGTAAGTTCTTTCTCAAAATTTATAAATTTTCCACCCTTCTCGAATGTTCTGCTTGTAAAAACTGCCATAACCGCTTCATCTGAAATCCTTTTGACAATATATCTGAGAAGTTCACGTGATTCGTCATGCATCCAATGGACATCGTCTATCAATAAAACCAAGGGTTTCATTTTTGACAGGTTTAAAAAGAATTTGTGGAAAGAGAGAAGAACTGAAGTCCTGTCGATTTTCTTATCCCTTTCTATCATACTTATGGGAAAGATCTCTCTGATTTTCGGAACTAAACGGGCGATAACCGGGTCAAAATCCGGACCCAACAACTTCGGGAGAGTTTGAAGAGGGAATTCAAGGTTGTCTATGTAACGCTCAACAGCTCTTATAAAGGGCGAGTATTCCCTTATGTCGTCTCTGAAAGCTCTTACACTTAAAACATTCATATTTTCAGCTCCGACATAGCGGGTAAAATACGCAAGTAGAGCTGTCTTACCGACTCCCGGTTCTCCTTTGACCAGGACCGCTTTACCTTTGAAATTGACTGCATCTTCAAGGCAGTTTTTCAACAAGTCCAATTCTTTCTGTCTGCCTACAAATTTATCTTCGGTTCTCATGTTCTCCACGGGTTCATATCCGTTTTAATACATTATTTGCCAAAAAAGTCGTTTATTTGTCTTTATATTCAGGGAACATCTCTTTCATGCACTCAGGACAGAGGCTGTGTGTAAATTCGGCATCTGAATGATCTCTTATATAGGCTTCAATCTGGTTCCAATAACCTTTGTCGTCTCTTATTTTTTTACACCTCGAACATATAGGAAGCATGCCGCTCAAAACGCGGACTTTTTCGAGAGTGTGTTTGAGATCTTTCGTTCGTTGTTCGACTTCGTCTTCCAGTTTCAGATTCAGACGCTTTAATGTATTGTAATCTTCTTTTTCCTTTTTCAGAAAAAGAATGAAAATCGAGAGGAGAAAACCGAAGACCAAATATTCGCTTATCAATATGTTTTTTATGAATCCGTGCGTCACCGCGAAGTCGTTGATTCCCCCTATGACTCCTGGAATAAAAGCCATGAGACCGTAAATTCTCGATACAGGCGGTTTTCTGCAGAGAGCCACGAGGAGAAGGGAATAGATGAAAAAAACGAGGACAGACAGAGCATAGACGGAATATAAAATTTTTGTCGTGGCGTAATAATAATGAAATTCGACTGAAAACAGGCTCGCCTTGTATTCGACAATCGGAAGAGAAAGGAAAAATTTCGTGGGTAAAGACAAGGCTATCAGAAACGTGAATAAGAGATAAATTTTCGGGACAATGCTTTTTTTGAAATAGATGTCATACATACAATACGCCCAAGCGCAGATGCATATCATAAGTCCCAGCATTCTCAGCCTGTGCAGCCAAAGAATCGTCTCAGGAGATTTTCCCGACGACATAAGAAAGGCGAAAAAAGAGAACAAAGCGCCTCCGAATGTCGAAATTGCGAAATATAAATCCCGCTTACCGTTTTTCTTGACGTAAAAATACAAAAAGAAATGGTATGAAGAGACGGTCAACAGAACAGAAGCAATAGCTATTAAAACAAACTGTTTCATTGAAAAAACAACTCAATAAAAAAAATTGAAAATACGTCAGGCATCTCCCGAATTTCCGCCTCCTTCCCAGATTAAAAGTTAAAGAGGCAACCCATGCGAGATATTTTAACAAAATTTTTTCATAAATGATATTTTATCTTTTTTAATCAACTTTTGAATATTTCTGTAATTCTTTACCAAAACACAGTTGAAAGCACGTGAGATCAGTGATAAAGTCGTAAATCAATGAGCAGGAACATGGATAAAATCGCAATAATCGCCGGAGCACGGCCTAATTTCATGAAAATAGCTCCGGTTCTCAGAGCGCTCGAATCATTCAAAGACGGCGTTTCTCTTTTGGTCCATACCGGACAGCATTATGATTTTTCGATGAGCGATATATTTTTCAGGGAGCTCGGGATTAGAGAGCCCGACGGTTTTCTCGGAGCCGGCAGCGGAAGTCACGCAGAACAGACGGCAAAAGTCATGACCGCGTTTGAAACCTGGTGCCGTGAGGTAAAACCAAAGCGAATAGCAGTCGCCGGAGACGTCAACTCGACTATGGCCTGCGCTATTGTCGGAGCAAAAACTTATATACCCGTCGCTCACATTGAATCCGGGCTCAGATCTTTCGACAGAACCATGCCTGAAGAAATCAACAGGATTGTGACGGACCAGCTCAGCGATTTACTTTTCACCACATGCAGGGACGCAGAAATAAATCTCAAGAGGGAAAACGCTTTCGGTAAGATTTGTTTCGTCGGAAACCCAATGATAGACTCGCTCGTCTGCATCTCCGGAAAAATCGACGGGAAAACTCTTGACGATATGGGTTTGAAAAAAGACGAATACTGTCTCATCACGCTTCACAGACCGGCCAATGTAGATGACAAATGCAATTTGGGGAAAATCACAGACATCCTGAACAACCTATCAGAAATGATAAAAACTGTCTTTCCCGTTCATCCGAGGACATTAAAAAATCTGGAATCTTTCGGGTATAAAGAAAAACTTCAAAAAGTCTTGATGACAAAACCTCTCGGGTATAAGAGTTTTATTGAGCTTGAAAAAAACGCCAAATTTGTCCTGACCGACTCAGGCGGCGTTCAGGAAGAGACGACCTATTTTAGGGTCCCCTGTCTGACCTTAAGGCCGAACACGGAGAGACCCGTGACTGTCACGGAGGGAACGAATGAATTATGCGATTTAGACAAAAATGACTTTTTTGAAAAAGTTCATAAAATTATCGCCGGAAACTGGAAAAAAGGCGCCGTCCCTGAACTCTGGGACGGCAGAGCAGGAGAGAGAATAGCGCGTATTCTTGTAGATTGGAATTGAAAAGATTATCAATTGACGATAATAAATAAACAAGAAAGATTGAGAAAGTAGTATAATATAAGATATGATACTCGACAATGAAATATACAGACAATATCTCAAAAAATCTATACAAAACGATAATATGACATATGAGAAGAAATTTGAAATTTTTGAAGAGATGTTCATCTGGTCAAAGTGCTTGGGCATCTTCAACAAAAGAGATCCTCTGGAAGGCACAGAAAAAAACATTAGAATTGCCGGAATATTGAATAGATGTTTAAAAAATTACTTCTCAGATTAGCAAAAGGTTTGGACGAAATTGGAGTTCCATACATCATCATCGGCGGTCAAGCGGTTTTACTTTATGGCAGCCCAAGAATGACAAATGATATAGATGTAACATTGGGTGTTGACGTTGACAGATTTAGAGATATTTTTGAATTTGCTAAAAACATGGGTTTTAAGTGCTTGGTGGATAATCCAAAAGATTTTGTTAAAAAAACAATGGTTATGCCTTTGATGGAAACATTGACAAAAATAAAAATCGATATGATTTTTTCAAATTCAGAATTTGAAAAAAAGGCGATAGAAAGAGCCAATAAGATAGAAGTTGACGGTTATAAAATTTGTTTTGCTTCTCTTGAGGATATAATTGTCTTTAAGATTTTCTCAGGAAGACCGAGGGATATTGAGGACGTAAAAAATATTATTCTTAAAAATCCACACTTTGATCAAAAGTATATCCAAGATCAATTGCAGAATTTCGACAAAGAACTCTCTTTAGACCTTGCAAGAACTTTCCATAAGATATTGGGCGAAATATAAAGTTGATGGAGAGGCTGTTTCGAACAGCAGCCTCTCCTCCATTTTCAGAATATGTTAACAGTCTTTGTTATGTTCGAACCGTCAATCATCAGATTGACAAAATATCTACCCCCGCTAATTTTCTGATTATCTGAATCCAGAAGGTTCCAGTCCAGGGAATGAGCACCCGAAGAATAAAATCCGTCGGCTATGGTCGTGATTTTTCTGCCCAGGGCGTCAAAGACATTTATGGAAACTTTAGAGTCCAATGCCAAAGAAAAATTCACTGTCACCGATCCGTTGCTTCTGCTTAAACTCACCGTGACATCAGACGGATTTACCTGCGGCTGTTCCTCGACAGAGTTTGTGTAGTTCCATCTGTCGAACCAGACGGGGTTAGCCCCGTATTGTCTGTAGATTGCCACCCTGCCGTTATTTCCACCCGACGAGACATACGTTCCGACTGAAGGTAAAAGCCCTGAAGGACGGTAATCGTTGGGATAGACTTTTCCGCCCCAAGTTCCATCATTACTTCTATACCAGCAGACAAAAAGAGAATCGTCAGTGAATTGATAATCCAATGCGGTGAAAAGAGCAAATCCGGCTTCTCCGAATCTCACGAAAGGGTTTGCTGCCTGGACATCTCCGACGAGCGTGTGAATCGCCTCTCCCTGCCAGTTACTTCCGGCGTCAGTGCTTGTGTTCTGATAAATCCTTGAACTTGTTGCTGTGTTGTATCTCCAGACGGCGACAATGTGATTGTTGGGGTTTGAAGCTGTCTTGTCTGCGGATACATAAAGCTGTGTTCTGGAGGTAGGATCTGTTGTGCTGCTGATATACATGTTTGAATATCCGCCGGCGGTTGTTCCGTTACGCAAATATATCGCGTTGTTGTTCGCCTGTCTGACAATCGCCGTGTGAAAATGCGTCTGGTCACTGAATGAACAAGTAGGATTTAAAGGGTCTGCAGAACCCGAATGATAGTAATACGTCCAAGTGGCGCCTTGATCTAAGCTTTGCGTTGTCCTCCACTGAATGTCGTTGTTAGCGTAAGTTATAATAATATAGGGATCAGCTGTTTCATTGATATCCATCGCGAGAGCTTCGAGGTTACTGGTTGTGGCTGAAGCGGTGTCCCATTGAAACCAAGTCGGCGCCGAACCGTTGACCGGGACTTTTCCGAACCAGAATCTTCTGGCATTGGTCGTATAGCATGAGTCTATCCAGGCGAAATACATGTCGGGGGTCGCGTCGTTCTTGCTGACCCTGAAATCGAAATCGAAAAAACGCACCGGGTTTGTTATATCAAACCAAAGCGTGTAAATATTGACCCAGGTGTATCCTCTGTCCGTCGAACGGTAAACTTTTATCGAGTCGTTAGTCGTGTTACTGGTAGTCAATGCCACATAGAGATAACCGTCCGAGTCATAGTCGAAACCTATGTCGTAACGAGAAGACAAATCACACTCGTCCGTGACGAGAATGTCCGGTCCCCAGAGAGGGGCGAAAGGAATTGGGTTGTTTATTTCATCTATCTCTCTGAGCTGTTCTTCGCTGAATTGAGAGGTTTGGTTTCCATAAGAATTTTCTACGAACGCCTCTTCGGGAATGTCCGGGCAATTATCAGGCGTTATTATGTTGTAAGGCTGACTGCAGGGACCGTCTGAAAACGCCCATGCATTCACAGCCAGCAGTAATAATGTTAAAAACTGCACTGCTTTCATAACTCCTCCTTTTTTAGGTCCAAAAATACATAATCAAGTTATTATACTGTCAAGCTAAATTTTTAGTTAGTTTTTTAGCATTTACCTATTAAATATTAATTAACAAAATCAAACAGAAAATCTGCAAGAACCCATGCACTTATTAAAACTCCCGCAGGATGTGCAATCCGGCGAATAATTATTTGACCTGAATTTTTTCAGTTCCTCGCTTTTGACAACAGTCGTGAAATCATCACTTAAAATATTTCCAAGGACAAGATCGCTCATCTCGCAGGGTCTTATGTTTCCATTAAAATCCACAGCGAACTTCACCTCTCCGCACAGACAGGAAGACATTTTGATATTCTTATAAGGGCTTATGTCTCTTCTGCATCTTTCAAACGGAATACCGAATATAACGGGGTATCCGTATTTTTCAGAAAATTCGTCGGCAATTTTTATAATCTGTAATTTTTCATCCGGGGTTAAAACAAGTCTCTCTCCTATGAGAGCTCCCCTTCCCGCAGGAGAGAAAAAATTTATCGTCGCCGAATCCGCGGACAAAGCAAAAGCAAAATCGAGAAGGTCAGGTATTTCGTCTTTGTTAATTTTCATGGCTGTAAAAGAGACGTTGACCCTGAATCCTCGATTTTTAGAAAGTGTTATGTTGTTTTTAACTTTCTCAGCACCTTCGCTTTTACATATTTCTCTGTATCCGCTCTCCCTGAGAGAAGGAATGGATATATCTATGAGATCCAGCATTTTGGGACTGACTAAGGAAAAAAATTTTTCGCTTAAATTTTTACCGTTTGTAGCAAGACTCAGAAATTTAACTTTGGGCCGGCAATATTTTAACAGATCAAATATCCCGGGGCTCAAAAGCGGTTCACCGCCTGTAAAACAGATTCCTGTAGGAGCTATTTTCTGTAGTATCTTTTCGAGAATATCCTCTTTTTTTACTTTGCAGTCTTCCGGAGGATATTTTTTATAAGTGTCTTTCCAGACATTGTAACAGTATATACAGTCGTTGTCGCAGTCGCTTGTAGTCTCGAAGACGACAAAATAACTATTCACGCGTCAGAAGATCTCTGAAAAGAGTGTCCATGAACGGCATTATTGTCTCAAGATAGAGTAAATCCGTTTTCGTTTTTTCGTAGGTTTCCGTAAAATAATCAAAGAGCGAATCACTCACAGCTCCGTCTCTGTGAAAGGAATCCATTCTGTCGTAAGTCTTCTGCAGATACTCCAAGACATCCATATCTATTATGTCCAAATAATCATTCTCTCCAATGATTCTTAACATCGGCGAATCCCACCCCCACCTATTCTGTATTTGATGCACAGCTTGGAGTTTGGCGTATTTTTCGAGCCCGAGGACGATAAATTCCGCCGCGGAATTTGCTGTTTCAGGAGAAATCAAGCCTTCTCTTTTCAGCCTGAAAAGGCTGTCCGTTTTGGCGTCTAAATATCTTATCAGGTTGTCGGAGCTGATATCCACGGGAGGAGGAATCATTCTCGTAAAATAGAGCCAGCCGCTCATATATTTCATCCTCGATTCGGCCATATTCAGAAGCATTTCGCTTTCAAAAGAGCTGAGCAATCCCCTCTCTTCGAGTTCTTTAAGGGACAAAGATACATTTTCCAGTTTTTGATCAAATTCAGACATGTCAATATAAGTGAAATGACCGACGGAAATTCCTGAGTCAGGGTGGCTGTAGTCAACGAGCGTGTCGAGTTCTATCCAAAGGTTTTTGTAATCAGCCCATTGACTTGATGAAATTATGTCCCCCGCTCTTGTTTTTTTCTCCGAGTTATTTCCGGGGTTCTCTATACCGTTTTCCGCCTGCTTGAGAGTGCATTTGAGCAAATAAACGGGCAGGGATACGGCGGAAAGAGACAGAAGAGCCGCAGTTTTTTTTATAAATCCATGGTTTCCGAATAATAACTCTTTTAAGACTTTTTTCATTGGTCCCTCATTTCAGTATCACAAAACTTTCGTTAATTTCTGCATCATCTGTTTTGAAAGACACAAGATATCTGCCTGCCGGCAGAAGATTGCCTCTCGCGTCTTTTGAATCCCAGTAAATTGAGTTTTCTCCGGCTTCATAATACTTTTCTCTAAATTCTCTGACGAGTCTTCCCGATGAATCGAAAATATCTATCGCGGCAATACTGCCTCTCGGCAGGCTGAATTGTATGAGAACCGGATTTATGAAACTTCCGAATTCAAAACTATTTTCACCGGGTCCCATGAAAAAGTCTTCTCCCTCTTCCACAGCGACTTTAACCCCTGATCTGAAAAGAACCTGACTCTCCTGGTTATAGACAATGAATATCCTCTCGCCTTTGAAATAAGATGTCCACGCATAATAAAGCGAATCCTGATGGCTGAACTCAAGCTGATTCTGGTTGTTCCAGAGATCCCTCAAAACGACGTAGGAGCGAAACCCGCCGACCGTGTCAAATACCTGATACAGGGCTTCTATATCCGAATCATCGTCGAAATCAGGAGAAACGCCCATAATATTCCAGCTGTATGCGTTTGAAGGGATGGGCAGAGAGAAAGTAAAGACAAAGATGTAGTTGGAATCTAAAAGCGCGAAAACCGGAGCTGAAGTCTGCTGAACCACAATCCACGGTTCTTGAGGCATACCGGTCGGTCCGTAAAATTTATAGGCTTGTCTCACCTGGATCTGAGAGAAAATAGGATTGATTGACAGAACAAAGGCTGATAAAAAAAATAATCCTCTCATTTTTCACCTCGCTTTATCAAACCTAAAGATTGTTTACTGCACAATAAATTTGAGAGTAAAAGTCTGAGCCGCTTTCGCCCCGTTTCCGTCGGAAACTTCGACCGTGACCGGGTGGGAACCTTCGACTGGATTTTCCCAAACTATAAGTCCGGTCTCGTTTATCGTCATTCCCTGCGGAGACTGAGTGAGAGAATAAAAGAGCCTGTCTCCGTCAGCGTCTAAAGAGATCACCTGATAAGTGTAAGGTCCTTCTCCTGTAACTGAAGGCGGCGTGGATGTTATCGCAGGAGGAGAATTTGCAATTATAATTGTATTTGTCATGTATTCTACGCCGTTGCCGTCAATCAGTTTAAGGAAAATTTCGTCTCCTCTTTTGAACCCTCCCAAATGAAGAACCGTATCTGTTGCGCTGTGGACAGGAGAGTTGTTTCTAAACCACTTTGAGTTGAAAGAAAAATTTTCTTTGTCTCCGATTATTTCTATTCTCAACAGCCGGACAGCCCCGGTCACTGTCACTGAATCAGGGCCTATTCTCGCCGCCGCCACTGAAGCGGAAGCTGGAGCGGCAATTTTTACAGCTGAAGACTCGAATGTTTTTACAACACCGTTTTCAAAAAACACGAATACTACGGCTTTGATGCTCGCCCCGATAGGAAACTGAGCGGTCTGAAGAGTTTTTCCTATCTGCTGGAGAGTTTCGCTTTCCACTATCCAGATATTGAACATCGAATCCACTCCGGGCACAGAATAGGTGTAATCGGCTGTTATCATGTCTCCTCTGACCGGAACTACAGGGGTCAGTAGTATTTGCATAGGGGGCATATTGAGTAACGCAGAATCCTTTTGATCGGAAGGACCGCCCTCTTTAGAACACGAAAATATGATTAAAGCCAAAGCTATAATACAATGAATTTTTCTCATTTAATCCTCCTGTGTATATTGATCTCCCGAATAACCTAGGACTTCAGATATCCACTCTATGATAACTCCGCTGAGTGAAATATCTTTGCCTGCGTCTTCCGGAAGCTTAAAGTATTCACGAAAACCGTCTTTGCCCTCAATGGTCGGGAACGCGAAATTCGCGTCAATTCCTTTTAATACGAGGTGTTTTGAAAGGTCTCCTTCTAATTCTCTTTGACGGCATACCTCAAAGAGAACTTCAGCGTTCCGCGGTGAAACGAACTTGTCGTCTTCTCCGTGCAGAATCAGAAAATGGCAGGAAGAAGCCTTTATCTTGGAAAGTGGATCAAAATCGAGAAGCGATCTCGCGTATGCGAGGTTTTCTCTTTCACCTTGAAAACCCGGGATGTCAGCCCAATAAAGGTCAGTATTCCTTAAATTGTCCAGTCCTGCCTTCAGGTCATTTATCTGTTTTTCGAGCCTTTCGCTTGACCAATCTCTTTCAATAGCCTGCAAGACGAGCATTTCAATATTACCCGAGTCAACAGGGTTTAGAGAAGTCGCACCGAGAGAGATTACGCCCTTTATTCTGTCTTTGAAATTTCTGTCCGAGGCCAAATCGAAAGAGATTAAAGCTCCCTCTCCGTGGCCGAGAATAAATATTTTCTCTTTGTCCACTCTTGGATCTGACCAGAGAACTTCAAAAGCTGAAGCGGCATCAGAAGCCAGAATACCCCAATGAAGCGAATCGTAGCTTCCTCCGCTCTCACCCACGCCTCTCTTGTCATAGACCAGGACAGCGGCCGTTCCGCTTGACGCGATTTTGGCGGCGAGAGATGAAAATATTCCCATCTGATTTCTGTCAGAAGCCGCGCTCGCTTGCAAAAACAGAACTGCGGGAAATGTTCCTGAGCCTTCCGGGACATAAAATGAACCGGACAATAATACTCTTTCGGCTCCTTCAAAACTTACCTGTTCGACGGAATAGTTTTCCTTTTCCGGGTTAAATACTAAAGGATTCTGCATTGTGAGCGGAGCCTGCTCGTCTTCGATAATGCTGAGCGATATTCCCGTTGGAAGGACAATTCTCGCCTGAAGAAGTCTTCCTGTTTCGTTCTGTCCTCCCATTATAGTCCTGACGACTCCGTAAACGCTGTCGTCTGCCCAAAAAAGCATTGAATCTTTTTCAATTTCCCTTCTATAGACTATTCTGAATTCAGCCGTATCTTCTTTTACCCTTGTAAGTTCTATGACCGCTCCGCCCCATTCACCAAAAGCCGACGGTATTAGAACCGGCACTTCCTGAGCTCTTTCGAACAGAGTATCATTCAAACTATATCTTCCCACGAGCGCTTCTATGAGAAACGCCTTGTCCCATTCTATGACGGCAGGTCCGTCGGAATCTTTGGGGTCGCTGTTGTAATATCTCGGAGACGAGACGACGCTGTTTCGAAGAAGGACAATCCACGGTTTCTCGAATTTAAGCCTGAAAGAAATCTTCTGTCCGGGCAGTTGTTCAAAACACCTGTATGTCGAGATCTGCCGCGTGGAAAAACCCGGAACAAGAACGAGTTTGGAATCATAGATAATGGGCCTGAGCCTGAACGGCCTCTCCTGGACTGAAGTAAATATTATCGTGTCGCCGTTTACAGTTCTTTGAACTTTTTCAAAACCGACTTGATTGTTGTCCACAGAGATATTGTAAACCGACTGAGGTTTAGGGCTCGATGTCCTGGAAGGGACGCCTTTCGAGCACGAAAGGGCCAATATCACGGGCAGAAACACTGAAATCTTTTTCATGTCCTCCCCCCTTTACTGTCTATTAAAATGCAATGTGCATAAAAATTCAATGTTTTTCTCCGCGCAGCATTTTCAGCGCGTGTTCCATAACAGGAGTCAGCGTTTGGGTGCAGAGTTTAACGGCATTCAGTGATCCCGGGAAATTCACTATTATTGTCCGGTTCTTTACACCGGCATAAATTCTCGACAGCATCGCGTTGGGTGTCTCTTTATAGCATTCAGCGAGCAAAGCTCCTGACATCCCGGGTAAATCATAATCACAGTAATTTCCAGATACGTCAGGCGTCCTGTCTCTTTCCGAAATGCCTGTTCCTCCTGTGGTCAGAATGAAATCGGTATCCGCGTGTTTCTCGAGTGCGGATAATATCTGAAACTCATCATCCGGGACTATCTGCCTGACAACATCTGCGGAGGGAAAAGCTTCTCTTACAATCCTTTCTATTTCGGGGCCGGATAAGTCTTCGTAAGCTCCTGAGTGCGCCCTGTCAGATATTGTAATAACAGATACTTTCACTGCTTATTTCCCCTCCAATGACTACTTTTGCAAATATTCCTTTTTTAGGCATTACACATTGACCAAGTTGTTTTTCAATTTCGCATCCTGTATGGCATTCTTTTCCTATTTGTGAAACTCTGAGAACGGCTTCTCCTATATGCAGTTGAGTCCCTATAGGAAGATTCGAAAGGTCAACTCCCTTTGTTGTAATGTTTTCCGCAAAGTCGCCTGAAGATATTTGGATTTTTCCTTTAACTGCTTCCTCAATGTCTTCCGTAGCGAGAAGAGATACCTGCCTATGCCAATTTTCGGCGTGCGCGTCGCCTTCTATTCCCCAACCTTCCTTTAGCAAAGCTTTCAGGACAGGGGATTTTTTTATCCCTCTTTTGGTTGAAATGTTTATTGAAACTATACTGAATTCTTTTTTCATTTCTCTTTTTTCCTTTTCTCTAGGAGCTTGATGTCAGTTATCTTCATGTTTTTGTCCACTGCTTTACACATGTCGTAAACAGCTAAAGCGGCCACGGCTACGGCAGTGAGAGCTTCCATCTCAACTCCTGTCTTGGATTCTGTTTTAGCTTCAGCTGTGATTAACAGACCTTTGTCAAAGTATCTAAAAGACAATCTGACGCTCTCTACAGGTATTGTATGAGACAGAGGAATAAGCTCCTGTGCTTTTTTTGCGCCCTGTATCCCCGCTATATTGGCTACAGCCAGCACATCCCCTTTCATCAGAACATTCTGTTTAATAAGAGACAGAGTATCTTCAGACAATTCTATTTTTCCTTCGGCTTTGGCGTATCTTTTAACAACTTTTTTCCCTGAAACATCTACCATCAGCGCTTTACCGAGCTCGTCAGCGTGAGTGAAACTTTTCAACCGCCTATCTCGTTCATGTCTCTCTTCAGGCATATATATCCTCTTTCGGGTTTCATATTAATAGTCTTCACTATACTGCCAAAAATGTCATCGTAATCTACCTCGACTTCTATGTCGCTGTGAAGACACGGCTTCAGTTTTCCGTCCGACAAGAGTCTTATTCTGTTGCAATGCTCGCATTTGGGGGGTCTGTCGAATATCCCGTCCATTTTACTATTTTTCAGGCTAAAAGCGTTTATCAGCTGAAGAGAAACTTCCAGTTCCGCACAGAAAGACCTCATTCTTTCTATGTCTTCTCTTCGCGTATCATCGAGAACAACCATGTTTATCTTTACTCTTATGCCCTCATCTATAGCGCTGTATATACCCTTAAGAACGTCTTTTATGTCGCCGACGCCGGTGATCTCTCTGTATCTGCCGGCATCGAGAGTGTCAAGAGACACGTTAACCCTGTCAAGACCGTTTTTTTTTAGGACAGCGGCTTTTTCCGAAAGCAGTGTTCCGTTTGTCGTCATGCAAACCTCTTCTATGCCTTTTGTCTGAGATATCCCTTTGACAAGATTTTCTATGTCTTTTCTTACGAGCGGTTCTCCTCCCGTGAGACGAATCTTTTTTATACCCGCTTTCACCGACTGTTCTGTTATTTTGAGAATGTTCTCGTATGATATTATCTGTGAATGCTTTTTCTTAATTATGCCGTCTGACGGCATGCAGTAATAACATCTGAGATTGCATCGGTCCGTCACCGAGATTCTAAGATACGATATTTCACGATTATATCTGTCTAACATAGACCTCTTTTTCGGCGCTCATAGATTCGACGCCGTCGTCTATCCTCAGAAGGGCATTTGCATTTCCGAGCACAACGATGTCGCCTGAACCATGATAAGAAGGATTTTTGATTAAGCCTCTTTCGTATTTGACAGGAACAAATTCAACTCTCTGAGTGTCTTTTCTATTATAAGCCTTTTCGAGCAGACCTCGTAAATAAAACGGTTTGTATGTGAATTTCATGAGATTGTAAATAAACGGCTTTATTATTATCTCGAATACGACAAGAACCGATACAGGATTTCCCGGGACTCCGAACAAGAATTTTTTACCTTTTTCTCCGAAGACAGTCGGTTTTCCGGGTTTTATCGCGAGTGAATCAAATCTCACGGAAATGCCGTTTTTTATGAATGCTTTCGTCGTGAAATCGGATTCTCCCGCTGACGAACCTCCTGTCACGAGGACTATATCGCACTCTTCAACAGCTCTTGCTACTGTTTCGAACAATTCATAAAAATCGTCGGGGGTTCTGCTGTAAAGTTTTTTTCTGAATCCGCAGGAAGCGAGAAGCGTAGAGAGCTGAAACATGTTGCTGTCATAAATTTTGCCGTAAGAAAGAGGTCTTCCCGGTTCTTCGAGCTCGTCTCCGGTCGTTATTATTCCGACAAGAGGACTCATTGGAAGTATTATCTCGTTGTAACCTGACGACGCGAGAATTCCAATTTCCTTGGCGCCTATTATGCATTTTGAAAGCAGTAATCCGTCTTTTTTCACGTATTCTCCGCGTCTCGTTATATTCTGGCCTTCTTCTGCCCTGACAATGCTCATGTAGCCGTTTTCTTCGAAAGCGAATTCTTTCCTTATGACCGTGTCGGCTCCTTCGGGGACAATTCCTCCAGTCATGATTTTGGCACATTCACCTTGGACTACGGCTTTTTCGGGGACTTTGCCGGCATGTATGACCTGAGTTATCCTGAATCTTTCGGAAATATCCAAAAAATCATACGCGAAACCATCCATTGCCGCTCTGCTGAAGGGTGGCAGGTCGGTCTTTGAATATATGTCGTAGTTCAGGGGGCGGTTTAGAGAGTTTTCAATTTTGACGGGCTCTGTTTTAGGTTCAAAAGAATATTTCATCAGGAATTCTATCGCTTTGTCCGGATGAAGCATCAGCTCTCCTTTCAGGAAAATCAATATCCAGAATATAATTATCGTTTAAATCAGTCTATTTGACAATACTTTATAAACTCCGGACAAGCCTCTGCCTTGACAAAATCCTAATCGTCTATTAAAATTCTTTTTAATTTTCTGAAAAAGGGTTATCAGAAGGTTTCGTCTGAACCCGCACCAATAAGACTGTAAAGTTAGTTGAAGGACAAGTCACCCGGGAGAGCCGTAAGGCCTCTCGAAAAGGCAAGGAGGATTAATGGCAGATGTAGTGAATATCAGTTGTAAAACACCGGCCAACGTCGCCGAAGTCCTGTCGAGATCCACATGTGTTCAGAAGACGACGGCATCGGACTGGAAAGTCATAATTCTGGGTATCTTCGCCGGTTTCTATATCGGTTTCGGAGGAGCGATTTCGACATTGGTGGGTTCGGACTCCGCGAAATTCCTCGGAGTTGGGCTTAGTAAATTTTTTGTGGGAGGAGTCTTCAGCGTAGGACTAATGCTCGTCGTCATAGCCGGCGCGGAGCTTTTCACGGGCAACAATCTTATGCTTATGGGAGTTCTCGACAGAAGAGTTTCCGTTGGAAAAGTCCTCTATAAATGGCTTCTCGTCTATCTGGCAAATTTCGCAGGTTCCATACTGCTCGCATACCTCATCTACGCCAGCGGGCTCTGGAAGGGTGGAGAGTTTTTGACCGGTATAGCCGCGTTAAAAATCGCCGCCGCTAAAGTCAGTCTTCCCTGGGGAGAGGCTTTCGTCAGAGGTATTCTCTGCAATATTCTCGTTTGTCTTGCAGTCTGGATGGCTATAGCTTCCAACAATATAATAGGAAAAATCTTCGCTATATTTTTCCCAATAATGACATTCGTAGCCATGGGATTCGAGCACAGTATAGCGAACATGTATTTCATCCCCCTCGGCCTTTTCCTCAAAGGAACTGCCGCGGCAGGAGCATCTGGACTTGATTTGGGAGGCTTGACATGGATAGCTTTCCTTTGGAAAAACCTTCTGCCCGTGACCCTCGGAAACATAGTAGGCGGAGCGGGTTTCGTAGGCGCACTATATTGGATGGTTTACGTAAAAAACAACAAGGCGTGACGCAAGCCGTTATCCTCGCCGGCGGCAAGAGCAGTCGTTTCGGCAGTGATAAGGCTTTCGCAAAATACGGGGACTCGACTTTCGTCGAGTCCGTTTTTGTTTGTATGAAAAAAATCTTCGACAGAATAATTATTGTCACGAACAACAAAGGACTCTATTCCGGTTTTGACGCCCAGGTAGTAGAGGACATTATTCCCGGCAGAGGGCCTTTAGGAGGAATTTACACGGGGCTGAAGACAGCAATATCCCGGCGGATCTTCGCCGTTGCCTGCGACATGCCCCTTTTACGGGAAGATTTCATTTCATACATGGTTTCAATGGAAGAAGGTGACGTAATTGTCCCGAAAATAGGCCCTTTCACGGAACCTCTTCACGCGTTGTATTCCAAATCCTGCCTTACCCATATAGAAAAGCAGCTAAAAGAGGACGACAACAGAATTCAGAGTTTTTTCAGCAAAGTCCAAACAGTCTATATAAAAGAAGATGTTTTGAGAAAATTCGATCCTGAACTTAAAATGTTTTTCAATGTCAACGAAAAGAAAGACATCGCCAAGGCGCTGTATGTATAAAAAAACCCAAATTACGAGGATTGATTTGCGTAAGGGTCAAAATACACTTGAAGATAAAATCATTGTTGAGTCTTTAATTCGGATTTTTGTCAACGGTTCTTCCTTTTCAACGCTTGTCTGCTCTCCGTCGGACATTGAAGAACTCGCGGTCGGCAATCTTTTCTCCGAAGGATTCATAGATTCTTTCGAGGAAATATCTTCAGTCAGAAAGAGCGGCGACAGTTTGTCGGTTTTCGTCGAATTGAAAAAAAATGCCGATCTCTCGAAAGAGAACTCTGAATCCATCATGACCTCAGGATGCGGAGGCGCATCAACTTTTTCCATTGGTTCACTCAGTGATATAAAAAAACTGCCGTCTCTCAGAGATTTCAGCCCGGAATCGGTTCTTTCCCTGTTCCGGGAATTCAACGAAAGATCGGCGCTGTTTTCCGAAACCGGCGGAGTTCACGGCGCAGCGCTTTGCGAAGACGAAAGTATTTTATCCTTCAAAGAAGATATAGGAAGGCACAACGCGGTTGATAAACTAATCGGCGAATCGCTTTTGCGGGGACAGACAGGAGAAAACAAGTTTTTTCTCTTCTCAGGCAGAATATCTTCGGAAATTTTTCTCAAAGCGAACAGGTTCGGGGTCTATTTAACGGCATCAAGATCCGCTCCGACGGACAGAGCCGTCGAAATGGCAAAAGCTTCAAACATGAGACTGATAGGATTTGCCAGAGGATACAGGCTGAATCTATACAACTGAAAAGGCGGCGGTTTTAACGCCGCCGCCTTTTTTTCCGCAGATTCGTATTTTTATTCCATATCCAGAAGTTTTAGTTCCGCCTGAGTGAAAACAGGTCCGTCGGTGCAGCAGTATTTATGACCGATAAGGCAGTGTCCGCATTTTCCAATTCCGCATTTCATGTGCATTTCCATCGTTGTGATAATATCGTTAGGCTTCATCTTCTTTTCTTCGAGTGTAATGTTGGTAAATTTAATCATTATCGGCGGGCCGCATACATAAGCTACGGTCTTCGATGCTTCAAATTCTATGTTTTCAAACAATTTAGTGACGACACCAACGCTTCCCTTCCAGCTTTCGTCCGGGCTGTCAACCGTTCTGAGGACTTCCACGCTCTGATATTTAGACCATCTCGCCATTTCATCATCATAAACGCACTCAATGGGACATTTTGCTCCGTAGAGAACCCATATTTTGCCGTATTTGTCGCGGTTGTTGAAAACGGCATTCATAACAGATCTCAGCGGAAGAAGACCTATTCCTCCCGCCACAAAAAGGATATCTTTCCCCTCGAATTCCTGCCAAGGGAAAGAATTGCCGTATGGTCCTCGGACAAAAAATTCGTCGCCTTCTTTGAGTTCGTGCAGAGCGTCCGTCAAAACACCCACTTTCCTGACAGCTATTTCGAGGTCGTCTCCTCTTTCGCATGTCGAGGTTATTGAAATGGGAGCTTCGCCTTTGCCGAAAATAGACACTTGGACGAATTGTCCCGGTTTCCAGACAAACGGCTTCTTGTCCTTAAACTTTAAGGTGAAATGTTTTACGTCGAAAACCAAATTCTTAACTTTCTTTATCTCGACTGCCCGGGGCAGATATTCGTTGTTTTCCATTTTACCGCTCCCTTATGATAATGCCTGAAACACTTCTTTGATGTCGATGTTGACAGGACAGGCGTCGAGACACCTTCCGCAACCCACACAGCCGGTATCGCCGAATTTGTTCTTGTCCCACAAAATTTTGCAGTAATAACGGTTCCGGGTGCGCTGTTCTTTTCTCTCTTTCGGATTGTGTCCGCCCGCCATTCTGAAGTATCCGCTTAGAATGCATGAATCTATGATTCTCTGCCTTAAGCCTTTTCCGTCTTTCACAACGTCTTTGACGTTGAAACACGTGCAGGTTGGGCATACAAAATTGCAGGCTCCGCAGGAAATACATCTGTCCGTTATGCTCTCCAGAAGTTTTTCGTCCAGGGATTTGGAATTCATGGATGCTATCGCTTTTTCCTTGTCGAAATTTTTTGCCACAGGAAGAGTTTCGGCTTTTTTCCTTATCTCGATCCAGTTTTCATAAGATTCTTTTCCAGCCTCTTTGAAAAGGTTTCCGTTTTTTGAAATCAGGTCTTTTCCCTTTTCCGAGCCGGCGTTGACAAAAAAAGTTCCGTCTCCCATGTCAGTGAATTGAAGATCGAATCCGTCATTGGAAAAAGGGCCTGTTTTCATTGAAGCGCAGAAACAACTCTCCGAAGGCGGAGTCAGACAAGCTATCGTTATCAAAATCAGTTTGTCTCGCGCGCTCTTGTAATAGTAATCGACGAATTCCCGTTGCGCGAAGAAATTGTCCGTGTATTTAATTCCGGCGGCGTCGCAGTTGGGCAGTCCGAAAATTACAGTCTGCTGTGCCTGATCTACGCTTTCTATCTTCGTCTCTTTGCCTTTTTTCTCGAATCTGATCATAGGTTCAATCTGCCCGAAAAGGGTTTCACGGGCAGTGGGCATAAGGGGTTTGTGCGCTTGCAAAACTACTTTTCCGCAATCTTCTACGGGAAGGAATGCCGTGTCGCCGAATTCGTTTTGCTGAGGAGCGAGAACATTGGCGCTTTTGCCGAGAATTCCTATGAATTTCAGAACGCTATCATTCTCTATGATATAATTTTCAGCAGACATCAGTTCCCACCTCCGATTTTAACGGCGCAGACCTTGTATTCAGGAATTTTTGCCACAGGGTCGAGAGCGTCTATTGTCAGATTATTCACTGCCTGTTCGGCAAAATGGAAAGGTATGAATATGGTCCCGGCTTTGATTATATCCGTAACTACCGCCTTGGCTTCTAAAGAGCCTCTTCTTGAGGTCACTTTGACTTTTTGCCCGCTGCGAATGAGGTGTTTTTTTGCGTCTTCAGGGTTTAACTCCACATAACACTCCGGGACTTCCCTCTCAAGCGCCGAGCTTCTCTTTGTTAGAGTTCTGGTGTGGTAGTGGAAATATGTCCTCCCTGTTGTCAGAGTGAAAGGATATTCGTCGTCCGGAAGTTCAGCGGCTTCCTTGAATTCTATACCTGTAAACAAACCCTTTCCCCTGGAAAACTTTCCGTCCTTGTGAAGGTAGGGTGTCCCGGGGTGGTCTTTTGTCGGACACGGCCAGTGAAGGCCGAAATCCTTATCGAGCCGGACGTAATCCATGCCGTGGTAGCTCGGAGTCACCAGCGCCATCTCGTCGAATATTTCTTCGGGGGATTTATACGGCATATCGTAACCGCAGAGTTTTGAGATTTCAGCTATTATCTCCCAGTCCTGTCTGGCTTCTCCGGGGGGATCAACGGCTTTTCTTATCCTCTGGACTCTTCTTTCTGTGTTCGTAAATGTTCCGTTTTTCTCGGCGTAACTCGCACCAGGGAGGACTACATCGGCGAGTTCCGCTGTTTCAGTGAGGAATATATCCTGAACGACGAGAAAATCCAGAGCTTCAAGCCCTTTTCTTACATGCTCTATGTTCGGATCAGAGACCATCGGATTCTCGCCGAAAACATAAAGCGCTTTCACTTTTCCTTCTGCCGCGAGATTGGGAACTGCCGTCACTGTAGTTCCGACTTTGTCCGGAAGACCGGTCACGTTCCATGCGTTTTCGAATTTTTCTTTAGCTTTGGGATCCGTCACGGGTTGATAGCCGCTGTAAACATTTGGTAGCCCACCCATGTCACAGGCTCCCTGGACGTTGTTTTGGCCGCGGAGCGGATTGACTCCCGTTGAAGGTTTGCCTATGTTTCCAGTCAGCATGGCGAGGTTTGCGCAGGATTTTACGTTATCGATGCCTGTAGTATGCTGGGTTATGCCCATACAGTATAGTATGCTCGATTTTTTACTGCGGGCGAAAGCCCTTGCGGCTTCAGCCAACTGTTTCGCGGGAATACCAGTTATCTTCTCGACAAATTCGGGCGTATATTTTTCTACGGCTTTCTTTAGCTCTTCGTAGCCTTCGGTGAAATTCTGGATAAATTCTTTGTCTTCCAAGCCTTCTTTTATTATGACGTTCATCATCCCGTTCAGCCATGCCACGTCAGTTCCGCACCTCGGAGAAAGATGATGCTTCGCGTGTTTTGAAAGTTGAATTTTTCTCGGATCAACGAGAATAAGAGTAGCCCCTTTATTTTTGACGGCGTTTATAATCCTCGATCCTATAAGAGGATGCTGTTCGGTGGTATTTGAGCCGGTGACCAAAAAAACATCGCAGTCTTCGAATTCTCCCACAGAATTTGTCATAGCTCCCGAACCCAGCGTTGCGGCGAGACCCGCCACAGTTGAGGAATGTCAAAGACGCGCGCAGTGATCTACATTGTTCGTCTTGAAAACCGCCCTCGCGAGTTTCATAAACAGGTAATTTTCTTCATTTGAGCATTTCGCCGAAGCGAAAAACGCGAGGCTGTCCGGGCCTGATTTTTCTTTGTTCTCTTTGAGCTTTTTGGCTGTAAGAGACAGGGCTTCTTTCCAAGAAGCTTTTCTGAACTTACCGTTCTCCTTGATCAAAGGTTCGGTCAGCCTATCGGGATGATGGACGAACTCCGAAGCGTTCCATCCTTTGATGCAGAGACTTCCCTTGTTGATAGGATGGTTTTTGCTCGGGACGACGCCGTTTATTCTGCCGTCTTTCACCTTGAAGTAGAATCCGCATCCGCATCCGCAATAGATACATGTAGTCAGTATCTGCTTTTCACCGGACAAAGGCTCCTCCTTTTTTCTTTGCTTTTTATGGTTATATCATTTCAATATCGAAATAGAATTTTATTTTAAGACACTATCTACACAACGTCAAGTTTAGCTATTTTATAAGTGGTAAAAATAATTAATTGACTCCAAGCCTCTTTAATAGTATTAAAATAGCGCAATCTGACGGAAGGGTTTAAGACTCGAAAAACCTGACCAAAGGAGAAATGTTTGAAAAAAGTCCCCCAATCATTAGATCAGAGCAAGTCTTCGGTTCGCGTCGGAGTCGTGGGTATATTCATATATTCTCCGAAAAGGGCGAAAGACGTGAACAATGTCCTTTCTGATTTTTCCGCGAGCATAAGGGGGAGACTCGGAATACCTTCTCTTAAAAGCTATCCAAAAATTAACTTAATCTCAGTTGTCTTCGAAGGGACGACGGACGAACTCGGCGCCCTTACGGGAAAACTGGGAAATCTCGAAGGGGTTGAAGTGAAGACACTGCTTTCAAAAAAAGAACTCTTTACGGAGAAAAATTATGAGAACTGAAAAAGATTTTCTCGGTGAAATGGAGCTTCCCGAAGACTATCCTTTCGGAATTAACACAAGGAGGGCTGAAGAAAATTTCAGATTTTCAAGGGCTGTTATGAGGGATGACCTCTTCAGGAACATAATAAAAGTCAAAAAAGCCTGCGCTAAGGCGAATTCTAAAGCCGGGCTTCTCGAAAAAGAAAAAGCAGACGCTATATTCAACGCCTGCGAAAAAATAATTTACAAGAAAGAATCTGTCTCGCCTTCTATACATCCTTTTCAAGGCGGGGCGGGGACTTCCTCCAACATGGCGGCGAACGAAATCATAGCAAACTACGCTCTTGTATATATTGGGAAAAAATACGGAGAATACAATTTTATTTCCCCTCTTGAAGACGTCAACCTCTCTCAGTCCACGAACGATGTCTATCCGACGGCAGTGAGAATTTCTCTTCTCGGGTCTCTGAGAAAACTGCACTCTTCCGCGGAATTTTTTCTATCTTGTCTTCAGAAAAAAGAAAAAGAGTTTTCAGGAATTCTCAAAATCGGAAGAACCGAGCTTCAGGACGCCATGCCGATTTCCCTTGGTCAGGAATTTTCAGCGTGGGCAGACGCCATAGCCAGATTCAGATGGCGGCTCGACAAAGCTATGGACTGGATAAGGGAAGTAAACATTTCCGGAACCGCGGTCGGGACATCTATAAACGCTGACAGGGAATATTCAGCCCTCGTAATAGAAGAGCTGAGAGACATCACCGAAGAACCTCTCACTCTGTCGAGAAACCTGGTGGACGGCACTCAGAATATAGACCAGATAGTAGAAATTTCCGGAATAGTCCGCAGCGGAGCCGTATCGCTTAAGAAATTCGCCTCCGACATAAGACTCTTATCGAGCGGCCCGGACTGCGGTTTAGGAGAACTTCTTCTGCTCCCCTTGCAGGTAGGCTCTTCAATTATGCCGGGTAAGGTCAACCCGGTTATTTTCGAAGCGGCAGAGCAGGTCTGTCTCCATGTCATCGCGCTCGATCATTCAGTTTCCACCGCCGCCTCAGAGAGTAATCTCGAACTCCCTCAGTTCCTTCCATATATAGCCCATGTTCTTCTCGAAAACTTCGAAATGCTGTCTGCTCTCCTCGATAAACTCTCCGAATCAACTCTCCTGATTGCGCCGAATCTTGAGAGAATAAAAAGGTATATCGAAAACTCTCCCGCTGTCGCCACACTGCTCTCTCCGTCAATAGGACACGACAGAATGTCCGAGATAATATTAAGATCGCGCAGAGAAGGTAAAAACATAATCGAGCTCATCAGATCGGAGAAGGTCATCCCTCCTGAGAAACTCGAAAAACTGCTGAAGCCCGAGGTTATGGCATCACCCGGCATGCCGGTTCTGGAGGAAGAAAATGAAGAGCAGAACAATTAGAGGCGACCGCCTTCACATAGGAATTTTCGGCAGGAGAAATGCCGGCAAATCATCTCTGATAAATGCGCTCAGCGGCCAGAGCGCCGCAATTGTTTCTGAAGTCCCGGGGACTACGACAGACCCCGTTTTCAAATCCATGGAACTCTCCCCTTTGGGTCCCGTGGTCCTGATAGACACAGCCGGAATAGACGACACACAGGAAGGACTTGGAAAACTAAGAAAAGAGAGGACGCAGAAAATTCTCGAAAAAACTGACCTCGCTGTCTTGATAGTGGAGTCAGGATCGGTTGATTTTGGCTTTGAGGATAAGCTCATTGAAAATTTCGAAAAAGAAAGAATTCCTTATATCGTAGCTCTGAACAAGACGGACCTGCAAAACACAAAAGAAACCGTGGAATGGCTGAAAGGCAAAGCCTTCATCAGGCTTATATCAACGGAAGGAAAAGGCATATCCGAACTTAAAAACAGGATAATCCAAACCGCCCCGACGGAGTGGGAAAGACCTTTTCTTTCTGATCTCATACACCCGCAGGACATAGTTTTACTCGTCACGCCTATAGATTTAGGCGCTCCAAAGGGAAGGCTTATAATGCCGCAGGTAAAAGCTCTCCGGGACATTCTCGATTCCGACGCCATACCGGTTATGTGCAAGGAAAGAGAACTGCCGTCGGCTCTGGCCAAACTCCGGGAAAAGCCTGCTCTCGTCGTAACTGATTCACAAGTTTTTCCCCAGGTGGCGGCAGATGTCCCTGATGACATATTGCTTACTTCTTTTTCTATACTCTCAATAAGGCAGAAAGGAGATCTCAGACAGATGGTCGAAGGCGTTCTCTCCGTTAAAAATCTCAAATCCGGAGACAAGATACTCATAGCCGAAGCTTGCTCTCATCACCCTCTCGAAGACGACATCGGCAGAGTTAAAATTCCGAGATGGCTCAACTCCCGGGTAGGAGGCGGACTGGATATAAAGACATTCCCTGGAAGCGAATATCCCTCTGATCTTGAAGAATATAAATTAGTCGTCCACTGCGGCGCGTGCACGCTGAATAGAAAAGAAATGCTCAAAAGACAGGAAAAAGCCCTCTTTGCGGGAGTCAGTATAACAAACTACGGAGTGCTTATATCTTACCTTAAATCTGTATTTCCGAGAGCCCTGAAACCATTTCCGCAGATATATTCGATGTTTGACAAAAAAAATCCTTCGCTGGGTTTTGATATAAGAAAGAAAATGGCGAAATTAACCGAATTGTGAAAGGGGACGGCCATGGACACGGCTTTCATAGATCACGAAAAGATTTACGGGATCCTTCAAAACGTCGTGGAACCCGATAAATCAGAAATTAAAGACATAACCGACCACGCTAAGGAACTCAAAGGAATATCCCACGAGGAAGCGGAAAGACTTCTTATGACACAAGACCCCGAACTTAGACAGATGCTCCTGGACACGGCGAATTATATAAAAAACGAAATATACGGAAAAAGACTTGTTCTCTTCGCTCCTCTTTATGTCTCGAATCTGTGCAACAACGAGTGCTTGTATTGCGCATTCAGGAAAAGCAATACTGAGATTACAAGGAGAACACTTACGAATGATGAGATAAAAAAAGAAGTCGAAGCTCTCGTGAGTCAGGGACACAAAAGAGTCCTTCTGGTGTCCGGTGAAGGCCTCGGAAGCGAAGCTCTTGATTATTCAATCAAAGCCATTGATACAATTTACTCAGTCAAAATCGGAGACGGTGAAATCAGGAGAATAAACATTAACATAGCCCCTCTTTCCGTCGAAGAGTTCAAAAGACTTAAAGCGGCTAAAATCGGAACGTATCAGCTTTTTCAGGAGACCTACCATTGGGACACATATAAAAAAATGCACCCCAAAGGTCCCAAATCCGATTATGTATTTCATCTCACTGCAATGGACAGAGCAATGGAAGCCGGAATAGACGACGTCGGAGTCGGCATGCTGTTCGGATTATACGACTATAAATTTGAAATACTTGCTCTGCTGCAGCACATAAGGCACCTGGAAGAGAAATTCGGCGTCGGCTGTCACACGATTTCAATACCCCGGCTCGAACCGGCTACGGGGTCTTATGTCGCGTCTCACCCGCCTTTCAACCTCAGCGACGAAGATTTTATGAAGATAATCGCCGTTCTGAGGATAACCGTTCCATACACAGGAATGATTTTAAGCACGAGAGAGACGCCGGAAATGAGGAGAAAAGCTTTCAGCCTCGGCATCTCCCAGATTAGCGCAGGGTCGAGAACAAATCCCGGAGGATACACGGAAAAATCTTCCGGAGAACAGTTTTCACTGGGCGATCACAGAAACCTCGATGAAGTAATAAATGACATGGTTGAATATGGATATGTCCCTTCGTTCTGCACCGGATGTTACAGACTCGGCAGGACAGGCAAGGATTTCATGGATCTTGCCAAACCCGGGCTGATAAAACTATACTGCCTTCCCAACGCTCTTTCTACATTCAAGGAATATCTCGTGAATTACGCATCGGATTCCCTGCGCTATAAAGGCAGCAGATTGATTGAAAAAATGCTCGAGGACATTCCTTCCCCTGAAGTCAAAAAGAAAACAACTGATAATCTACAGCTTATAGAACAGGGAGCTCAGGACCTCTATCTCTGAAAACTCAGAGCAATATTATGTCGGCGAGTTCTCTCGCCAACTCAGCGCTTTTTTTATTTTCCCCGCAGTCTCCTTCGATGAAAACGGAAACATCGGGATTCAAAAATTTCAAAACTGAATTGCCTTCGACGAGAAGATATTCAACGCGGTTTTTTTGAGAAAGACGGGATATAAAAGACAATCCTTCGTTAATGTCCGTAAAAAGCTTTTCGGGCCTTTCCTTTTTAGTCTTTCCGTGCCCGAATTTCAGAGCAGTTGTTTTTTCTTTCGGCATCTTTTCGAGCAAAGCCCTGAGAGTCGTAGTCTTGCCGACTCCGCTGCACGATCCTGAGATTGTAATAATTTTCATTCAGCTCCTGAATATTTCTTCTGACGCATAAATCTTGAAAGCCTTTGGCTTTTATAAATCCGTGGGGAACATGATATCTATTTGAAACAGCCCAGCTGGCAGGCGACAATCTTGATTTTAAGCATATTGCAGACTTTTCCGATTTCGGAAGGTTCAATTCCCAGTTCTGCCGCTATTTCAAACGCCTTATCACAGGCCAGACAATTTTTTTCATCTTTAATAAAAATCTGTTTTCTTATCTTTTCCTCTATTTGCTCCCGCGTCATTGCCTTTTCTCCTTTCCTGTTTCCTCATTTTTGCTTTTCTGAGCGAGAGGGAAAACTCTTTCCGAGAGATATTTATACAAATTGTCAATATGCCTTTGAATTTCAACTGTCGTGCCGCAGTAATCTTCGTATTCTTTGTTCCAAGGATCGAAAACCGCTTTTTTTTCACCCGAAAACTCCGACAGCAGTTTTATCTTATCCGCTCCGCCGATTTTTTTTGCTTTGTTATAGATTTTGGCATCCATGACCAGGATAAGATCAGCCCTTTCGGTGTAGGCTTTGCTGAGTTTTTTGGGCTTTCCTTCCAGATCAATTCCATGCATTTCTTTTAGTGCTCTTTTGGCTTTATCCGAATAATCTGAACTGTCCTTTGAAATTTTCACTCCGGCAGATTGGGCTTCGACAGGAATCTTTAATTTGTCGGCTTTTTTCCTGAACAAAGCTTCGGCTATGGGGCTCCTGCAGGTGTTGCCTTCACAGACAAACAGGACAGAAAGAGGTTCATCCGACTCATAGCGGATATCCATTCCGGTAAAAGAACTGATCACAAACGGACTTATCTCACCTTTCCTCAAAACAATTATTTTATCTTTTCTTGTTTCTATAACGGTAGAGGGTGGTTTTTTCACGATTTTACGCTTTGCATCCAAAACGAGAATATCCAGGTTTGGAAATATCATAGAAATTTCGAAAAGTCCTGACGGAGTTTTTTCTCCTGAAACATTTGCGGATGTCGCGCAGATGAAATCCAGCGCTTTAATCAGATTGACCGGAGCGGGTTTTCTGGGGACCCTCACAGCTACTTTACCTTTTTCGTCGAGAAGGTGTTCCGGAACCTTTTTAGAAGCTTTACCTACTACCGTCAGGGGACCTGGCCAGTATTTCTGTGTCAACCCGTATAGCCTCGGGTCAAATTTTTCAAAAAGACGATACGCGCTTTCTATGGAATATGAAAGAAGGGGTATTTTTTTTTCAAGAGATCTTTTTTTGATTTTAATAGTTTTCTCATAAGCTATTTTACTCTCCGCACGGAAAGCGATGCCCCAGACAGTGTCAGTCGGCATCAGAACGGGTTCATCCGACAAAAGAGCCAAAAAAGCCCTGAGAGTTTTGCATTCTATCAGGGGCGTGAGATTTCCTCCTTGAATTTTTTCAGTTTTTCCAAAAGTTCCGGATCAGACAGCGCGAGTATCTCAACGGCAAAAACAGCGGCGTTTTTCGCGCCTGCTTTATCGAGACTCATAGTCGCCACCGGAACTCCGGCCGGCATCTGAACCGTCGAAAGAATACTGTCTATTCCTTTTAATGGAGAAGAACTAACCGGAACCGCGATTACAGGAAGATTTGTCCAGCTCGCCGCCACTCCCCCGAGATGAGCCGCGTAGCCAGCAACGGTTATGATTACCTTGAAACCTCTGCTTTGAGCGTTTTTCGCCAAGTCGGAGGTTTTCTCAGGCGTTCTGTGAGCCGAAGAAATCTCGACAACATTTTCCACTCCGAAACCGTCGAGAGTCTCTTTCACGACATTAGAGATTTCAGAATCCGATTTTGAACCTGTCAAAATAAGCACTTCAGACATCTTTTACCCCCATAAGGTCCTGTAGTTTTTTTGAATCCGGAGACTGACGGATTTTCTGCAGGGCTTTTTCCTTTATCTGCCTGACTCTTTCGCGCGAAATACCGAGTTCATTGCCTATTTTTTCGAAAGAAGAAGGCGCGTAATCCTGCAGTCCGAAATACATTTTCAATATGAGTTGCTCCCGGTCTGTCAGTTCTTTCATCAGTTTGTTCAACTCCTGCTGTTCTACCTTGTTCAGATAATACTCTTCGGGAGAAGGATAATATCCGAGCATATTGTCGCTGAAATACGAACTTGAAGAATCTATTGAAAGGTCTTTTTGAGCGTAAGCGTATGCCTCTTCAATATCTCTAGCGCTGACATCGAGTTTTTTTGCCAACTCATCAACAGTCAGATTCGAATTTTCGATGTCAAAACCCAATTCTCTGCCGTCTTTCAGAAGTTTTCTCAGTTTTCCGGCTCTGTTGAAGGGAATAGAGATTAAACGCTGATTTGTTATTATATAATGCAGTATATGCTGTCTGACCCACCACACCGCGTATGAAATGAATTTTAAACCCCTGTCGGGATCAAATTTATTCGCAGCTTTTATAAGACCTATGTTTCCCTCGTTAATCAGGTCGGTGATCATCTTCTTCTCCCGGTCGTAGCTAAGAGCGATTTTTATGACAAATCTCAAATTCGCCCTGACGAGTTTGTTTACCGCTTCTCTCTTTTCATTCAGATCGCCGTATTTTATCTTTTTCCCGATTTGGATTTCTTCTTTCGGGGTAAGCATTTTCTCTTTTCTGACATCTTCGAGATAAGATTCGTATGTGTCAGCGACAATCGGAAGTTTTGCAGGAAGATATGATTTTGTATCTTTCGACGGCAGATATTTAACCTGCCTTGCCGCCGGCAAGGCATGTGAAGATTCACTTTTATTACTATTTCCTTTTTTTTCTTTCATTGGACTATCCAGACATCGTCGAGAGCCGTCGCTTCCCTCAGTTCCGCTTTTTCATTGAGCAAAAAAATATTTTTCCCGTCCAGAGGCGAGGAGGAAGCCAAGTCGGGTATTTGGATTGAAATGTCCGGAAAACCCTGTCCAAAAGGTCCGAAAGAAGAGAGAGTGTCCAATACTTCGTCGTTCAGTTCATTTTTTACCGCTGAAAAGTCTATTCGTAATTTTCTCTCCGAAGAAGTTTCTTCCGGGAATTTTGTGATGTTTCGGATGAAATCTTCCACATTCGAGCTTTTGATCTTCGCGCCGCAGGCTTTTTTGTGTCCTCCGTATGTCTCAAAAAGGTGCCTGTTCTTCTCCAGTACTTCCAGGACATTTCCGTCGGCGGCTCTCGCTTCTATTGTTTCAAATCCGCAATCATCGAGCGCACCCATAGCAAAAACTTTTTTGCCCTCGGTTAACGAGAGCCTGGAAGCGATAGAGCCGAGTATTCCGCGGGGAATCTTATCGTCCCTGATAAAGATAAAAGGACCTGCGGTTTTTTTTATCTTCAACGCTTTCAACCAATATTTCTCTCTGTTTTCGTTCCAGTCCTTGGATCTTTTAACCATCTTCTCGGCTTGGCTTATTTGTATTTTTTTTGTCAAAAAGAAGAAAGAAGCCGAATCGCCGTTTTCCGATACATCAGAGGAGATTGGTGATATTACAATTTTTTTTAAGTCTTCAACGGTTTCCGGCAGGGATGATTCCTGAACGGAGCATAGAAGGTCTATAGACTCGAACCTGAATCTTTTCAGAGAACTCAGGCATCTTTTCACTATCGCTCTGTTCTCGTCGAGAAGAGGGACTCTGTCGCTTATGGTTCCAAGCGCTGACAAGACCCAAAGATATGGATCTTGTGAGAACCGCAGAGCAATCTTAAGGGCAACGCCGCTGCCCGAAAGCCCGTCGAAGGGATAGATGCTGTCTTCTCTGCGGCAGTTTACGATAGTCCTTCCGTCTATAAAAGAAAAAGGGATCTCGTGGTGATCGGTGACGATAAGATCTATTCCTGAGTTTTTAAGAATCAAAGCGGCTTTTGTATCCCGGCTGCAGCAGTCAACAGTGATGACAAGCGAAGGTTTTGAACCCTTGATTTCTTTCTCGAGTGAATTGATGTTCATCCCTATTCCTTCTTTTTTTCTGTCGGGAATATAAGTTCTCACGTCAGCTCCCGATGATTCGAGCGCCAGATGCAACAGAGCCGCTGATGTTATCCCGTCGCAATCCTGATCGCCCCAGACGAGTATCTTTCCGCCTCTATTAATTGCTTTTTCTATTTTTTCGACAGCTTCCGAATAAGAGGGCATTTCACAGGGTTCCCGCCAGATTTCTTCGGACAGGAAATCAGGTCTGAGGCGCCTTGACTCTATTACTTTCTGTATGAACTTTTCAGCCGAAGCCATATCTTACCTTTTGTTCCGTCCTGTCCCACCGAAAGAAAGGAATTCCTGACTAGCTCCAGGACAGCCATAAAACTCACAATTATCCACGGCTTGTCGAATCTGGAATCGAGCACTTCATAAAAGCCGACTTCTCTGGATGGATTTTCAAGCATTATGTCGGTGATTCTGTCAATTCTTTCTTCGAGCGGTATTAAGTCCAATACAAATCTCAGCGATCTGATTTTTTTGTATCTCTGCGATAATTCCCTCGCCGCGTTAATCAGAAATATCACGTCCATAAATTTTTCAGAGTCTTCTATTTGCGGTCTTGCGGCGGGTTTTATCGGGTAATACATAAGCCCCCGGGATTCAAGGGATTTGAATTTTACAGCGGCGTTTCTGAACTGCTGATAGACAATAAGCCTTTGTGTAAGTTCTTCTTTTGAAATGCCGGGTTCTGTTATTTCTTCGCTTTGTTTAGACGGCAGAAGGGCTCTCGCTTTCATTCTCATCAGCAAAGAAGCCATTTCAAGAAAATCGACCGCTACCTCGATATCGAGTTCCTTCATCGCATTTATGTAAGAAAGATATTCGTCTGTTATATGTGAAACGGGTATGTCGTAAATGTCAAGCCTGTCTCTCCTGATAAGATAAAGGAGAAGTTCAAGAGGGCCTTCAAATATTTCAAGTTTTACCGAAAATCCCATGAGACCAAACACAAAAAAAAGTTAAAATCTGCCAACGGCGTTCAGCTGAACATACTCACGGGGTAACACTTGTCGCATTGAGAGCACCACATATGTTTGCAGGGCTCGCACTGAACGAGAGTTTTTCCGCACTCACTGCAGACAAATTTTGACGATTTGTCCAGAGGCGGTTCCCTGTCGTATATAGGCTGAAGGTATTCCGAGCAATTGTCACACCAGTATTTTTTATATTTTTCAACATATCTCGGTTCGCTCCCGCATTTGGGGCATTTCATTGAGCCGTCTTTTTTCTCTTCTATTTTCTCTAAAACTTCAGAGGAAGGAGGGACTACCACAACTTTCTCAAGACCAAAATCAAGAGGCATGTATTTCTCGCAGTTATCGCACCAATATCTCTGGTATTGTTCGATAAACCTGACTTTGCCGTCGCAATTGGGGCAAGAGATTCTATTTTGGTGGAGAGCGAGTTCTTTTGACGGTTCTTGGACATCGAGAGGTTCTTCTTTGGCCTGATCTTGCGGCGTTTCAACTTCGAGTTCCGCCATGCTCATTGACGGTTCCGAGATTTTTTCTTCTTTTTTACCAAACCCCACGGGCATATACTGCCCGCAGGAATCGCACCAATATCTGTCGTATTGCTCAATATATCTGGCTTTTTTTCCGCATTTTGGGCATAGCAACGCCACGCTTTCTGTTTCTCCGGCGCTGACGACAGATATTTGTTCAGACAAATCAAGAGTGTCAACCTTTTCTTTCTCTTCATCGAGGTCGAGATCCGGTTCGAGAGTTTTATCTAAAGACTCCGTGCTTTCCTCTTCAATATTTACTTCGAGGGGAATTTCTTCGATCACTATAGGTGAGGCCATATCTTCACCTTCAATGCCCTGGCTTTTTTCTATCGTTATCTGATTTTCATCATAAGAAGTTTCCGCAGATTCAGCGGACTGAAATTGAGTTTCATCTTCGGCAACAGACACCGCTTCATAAGTATCTTCTGATTTATCTCCTGATTTGAAACCGACCGGCATGTATTCACCGCAGTCGTCGCACCAAAACCTGTCGTATTGGACAATATACCTGACCTCAGCCCCGCATTTTGGACAAAGGTTAGAAGGAAGAATTTGGTCTTGAAGGGCTGATTTTGCAACCTCTTCAGCTTTTTCATCATAGGATTCGGCCAACGCAAATTCAGAGACTTCTTCAGGAGCTGGATAAACCTCTTCGGGCTCAACAACCTGTTGGACATCTTCCATTTGAGGTTCAGTTATTCCATCTGATGCTTCGGGTTCAGTTATTTCCGATTCTGTTTTTTCCGGTTCGGTAATTTGAGGATCTTGAATTTCCGGCTCAGTGATTTGAGGTTCAGAAACTGCCGTTTCTTCCTCCGGCAAACCGGCTATTTTCGCCATTTCATCAGTCTGTTCTTCTTTTACGGTTGGAGATTTTTCGAAAGCTTCAGAAGATATGTATTCAAGGCATTTATCGCACCAATATCTGCCGTATTCCTCAATAAGCCGGATCTGAGACCCGCAAACAGGACAAGAGACAGGAGTGCCTTCAGGAAGTGCTGAGAGGGAAATTGATTCTTTCCCTTCGGATTTTAATGCCGAAGTTTCTGAGGATGTGTATTCAAGACATGTGTCGCACCAAAATTTACCGTATTCTTCAATAAAGCGAAGAGGAGAGTTGCAGTTCGGGCATTTTTTCTCAGAATCAGAAGCTTCTTCGGCTTTTTCCTCGGGTTCAACAAATCCCGCGGAGGAGATGTCTTCGACAACTGACGGTTCGGTGACTGGTTTTTCTTCTGAAAAAGTTTTTTCAGGTTTGGCGAAGTTATCAGGCATGTATTCAGCGCACATGTCGCACCAGTATTTGTCGTATTCTTCAAAATACTGCAGGTCGTAATTGCAGTTAGGACATTTTAAAGTTTTTTCTCCAAAGGTTTCTTCAGTTTCTTCGCTTTCTAACGGTTCATCTGACGGTTCAGTCGTAATATCCTCGAGAACAGCTTTTTCAAGCTCTTTTCCAAAACCGATTTCCATATATTTCGAACAATAATCACACCAGTATCTGTCGTAAGGTTCGATGTATCTCACAATGGAGCCGCAATAAATGCATTTTAATATTTCAGTCTCCGAGCCGTCTTCTGAGGTTGGATCTGTATTTTCGAAAGGAATGTCAGATTCGCCGGCCATCTATACCTCCGTCAAGGTAAAATGAACGTTTCAATTGCATATTTTTAATAATTACTATATACTGTCGTCAATTTAATTGTCAAGAAAATAACCGTGAATACAGAAGAAATAATAAGATACATCTCCCAAAATCCGAGAAAGACTCCTGCAACAGTTTATGTTAATGGCACTATCCTCTCGAAAGGCGACAGAGACGTCAAAGTTTTCGGAAGCGGAGATTTTTGGATTTTAATCGGAGATTTTACACAAATAGAGGCAATTCTGAAAGATCCCGACAACAACGTAATTCAATGCCATATCGATATATCCGCAAGGAATTCCGCCGTAGGCCTTTCAGATCTTACACAGTTCAAAGCGAGAATCGAACCGGGCGCGATAATCAGGGAAATGACCCAGATCGGAGAAGGCGCGGTCATAATGATGGGTGCGGTAATAAACATAGGAGCCGTCATAGGTGAAAAGACAATGATAGACATGAACGCCGTCATTGGAGGAAGAGCTTTGATCGGCAAAAACTGCCATATAGGAGCCGGAGCTGTAATTGCCGGAGTCATTGAACCGCCTTCGGCTAAACCTGTCGTCATTAGAGACAACGTTCTCGTCGGCGCCAACGCGGTCATTCTCGAAGGAATAGAAGTCGGTGAAAAGGCGATAGTTGCCGCCGGCGCCGTCGTCATAGACAACATCCCGCCAAGCCAAGTCTGGGCAGGTGTTCCGGCGAAGTTTATCAAAAAGGCCGACTCTAAAACTCTCGAAAAATCAAAAATTGTCGAGGCGCTGAGAAATCTCTGATGCCGTTTCTTTCAGAGCTTTACCGACCCTTCGACATAAAGATATCAAAAGCGCGGGGTTCATATATTTTTGACCATAAAGGCGAGGCTTATCTCGACACTTTTTCCGGTATCGGCGTCCATATATTCGGCCACTGCGATTTTGGAATCACGAAAGCGATAAACCTAAAACTCCGGAAACACAGCCATTTGTCAAATCTGTTCATTGACGAAGATGCTGAGATATGCGCCGAAATGCTCGCCCGGCGTTTCGACCTTTCAACTAAAGTCATTTTTTCTAATTCAGGGACGGAAGCCGTCGAAGCCGCTCTTAAAATTGTCAAAAAAGACATGCCCGAGAAGATCATAGTTTCTTTTACGGGGAGTTTTCACGGGAGGACAACGGGAGGCATGTCATTGACCGGAAAAAAAATTTTTCGGGAGAGATTTGAACCGCTTATACCCGGCGTGGTTTTTCTGCCTTTTAACGATGAAAAAGCTCTCGAAAAATTTTTCGTTGACTCAGGAGAAAATGTGTCCGCCGTTTTCGTAGAACCGATTCAGGGATCAGGCGGAGTTATACCCATGAAAGAAGATTTCGCCTATTTGATGTCTGATATTCAAAAGAATTTCGGCAGCGCTTTAGTCGCTGATGAAATACAAAGCGGACTCGGGAGAACAGGCAAATTTTTCGCTTTCGAAAACTACGGTTTATCCCCTGACATTGTCATTGTTGGGAAGGCTTTAGGAGGAGGACTCCCTCTCGGAGCAGTTCTGGCTAAAGGTAAATACGGCGATGTCTTAAAACCCGGAGACCACGGTTCAACATTCGCCCCGAACCCCGTGAGTCTTTCAGCCTGCAGGGAAGTTTTAAGCCGCGTTGACGGCAGTTTAATAGAGAAAAACAAAGAAAAAGGAGATTTATTTTTCGGGATTCTCCGCGAAAAAACAAGGAACTCAGTAATAGTGAGGGGTAAGGGACTGATGATAGGAATTCAAACAGATAAAGACGTCCGCAAAGTCAAAGATCACTGTTTCAGAAAAAAAATCCTCGTGAACACGATTGGAGAGAACGTCATCAGACTTCTCCCCCCTTTTGGAATCAGCTCTGATGAAATTGCTACGATATGCGAGGCGATCGCAGAAGGCATCGACTGCGCTCCATCCCTTTCAGGGTGAAATGAAAACCGGCTCGGCTTTCTCAAGAAATCGCGCAGAGAAAATCCCGGTGAACTCATAAAAATTCCGGGAAAACAGAGGATTGACTTTTCATGCCCTCAGCAATTAACTTTAGATAAACAAAGGAGAGTTTATGAAAGATAAAGGCATTAAATACAAAATAAATGATATTTCTCTTGCGGATTGGGGAAACAAGGAAATTGAGATTGCCCGCAGGGAAATGCCCGGCTTGATGGCGCTGAGAAGTAAATACGGAAAGACCAAGCCTCTCTCGGGAGCTAAAATTTCAGGATCCCTTCACATGACCATTCAAACAGCCGTTTTGATAGAAACTTTAGTTGAACTCGGTGCGGACGTCAGATGGGCGAGTTGTAATATTTTTTCTACACAAGATCACGCCGCCGCCGCTGTAGCTTCCATGGGAATTCCTGTCTTTGCATGGAAGGGCGAAACTTTGGAGGAATACTGGTGGTGCACGGAACAAGCTCTTTCATTTCCCTCAAATAAATCTCCTGACCTTATCGTGGACGATGGAGGCGATGCGACTCTCATGGTCCATCTCGGATATTTTGCCGAAGAGGACCCCCGCATACTCGACGAAAAAACTTTTTCTCAAGATGAGAAATACCTGAAAGAAAGGCTGAAGATTATATTAAAAGAAGACCCCGGAAAATGGCACAGAACAAAAGCATCTCTGAAAGGAGTCTCCGAGGAGACGACAACCGGAGTTCAAAGGCTTTACGCGATGCATAAAGAGAAAAAACTTCTTTTCCCGGCAATAAACGTCAATGATTCAGTCACCAAATCCAAATTCGACAATATCTACGGCTGTCGAGAATCATTGATAGACGGGATTAAAAGAGCGACAGGCGTTATGATTGCCGGTAAAACGGCAGTCGTATGCGGATACGGAGACGTGGGAAAAGGATCGGCAAAAGCCCTCAAAAATTACTGCGCTAAAGTCACAGTGACTGAAATTGACCCTATATGTGCCCTCCAGGCTTCAATGGACGGTTTTGAAGTCAACACACTTGAAGATATTATTGAATCAGCCGACATAATAGTCACTGCGACCGGCAACAGAGACATAGTCACGCTGGAACACATGCTTTCTATGAAAGATCACGCCGTGCTCTGCAACATAGGGCATTTCGATAATGAGATTCAGGTTTCAAGACTGATGTCTTTTCCGGGTATAAAAAGGACTACAGTAAAACCCGGAGCGGATATTTTCCGATTTCCCGACGGACATTCAATATTCCTCCTTGCCGAAGGAAGGCTTGTCAATCTCGGTTGCGCGGCGGGACATCCCTCTTTTGTTATGAGCAATTCATTCGCCAATCAAATACTCGCTCAGATAGAACTTTTTACGAAAAAACACGAAATAGGCGTTTACGTAATACCGAAAATACTCGACGAAGAAGTCGCGGCTCTTCATCTTGAGCATCTGGGCGCGCGTCTAACGAAACTGACGGAAGAGCAGGCTTCTTATATAGGAGTCCCCGTGGGAGGACCTTTTAAGCCTGAAACTTACAGATACTGAAAAAGTCCCTCTTCTACATAGTAAGATGAAAAAAAGCCGCCGCAGAAAATCCAGATACGCCGCGGGCGCTGTTGTCCTAATGCTTTGCGCCGCTTCTGCGGTATTCTGGTTTTGTTTCCATAAAAAACCTGTCAGGATTTCAGAGAGAGAGAACGGCATCTGGCTCGCTCACCGCTGGGCGGAAAATCCGGCGGATGAAAAAGAAATCATTGGACTTTCAGAGAATCTGCGGGATTCACGAATACGACATGTATTCCTTCATTCAGGACCTCTCGATTCTCTGGGTAAAATCAGCAGTGACAAATACGCCAGTGCGGGAGAATTTATTTTTCTTCTGAAAAAAAACAATCCTGAAATATTGTCCGTTCAGGCATGGATAGGCCAGATTGAGAAAAAAGGCGGCGGAGTCCTCGATATAAATTCGGACTCTACGAGAGAAAATATAATCAAAACATGCACTGAACTCATGGCTGTCGGTTTTGACGGAATACACGTTGACATAGAGCCTATCCTGGATGGAGATACTCTTTTTCTGCTTCTATTGGAGAGAATAAAAAATGAAGCCGTCGGAGACGCTTTTTTAACATGCGCGACGCCGAAAATCTCTCTCGGTAAATTGTTCGGTCAAACCCTGAAAATACTGTTTTCGGTCAAGGGCCTCTGGAGTGAAGAATATTACAGACAAGTTTCCGAAAAATGCGATTTCACAGTCGCCATGCTCTATGACACCCGTATAAAAGACCCCGGAATATATAATCTTTTCATATCTCTCGAAGTCATGAAGCTGACAAAAACCGTTTCAAACCCTGTAATGATAGGAATCCCGAGCTACGAAGAAGTGAAACCTTCTTTCAGTCCGGAAATTGAAAACCTCGCATCAGCGCTGGAAGCCGTTTTTATTGGACTGAAATACGGCAACAGGGACAAATACAAAGGTTTCTCGATATACGCCGACTGGACGATGGAAGAGGAAGAATGGGATCTGATAAAAGAACACGTAAAATCGGAGAAGCACTATGAATGACCTTACTGTCAAAAGAGGCGACGGAACAAGAAAGGAATTCCAGAGAACACAGATAGCGGTCATTCTCGACAATCTAAGAAGCGCAAGAAATGTGGGAGCTATATTCAGAACATGCGACGCAATCGGCGTCGGAGAGCTAATACTATGCGGAACTACTGCCATACCGCCTCACGACGGCATTGCCATGACGGCTATGGGAGCCGAAAAATACGTGAAATGGTCTTATTCGAGTTTTACTGTCGAAGCGGCCAGAAAGATGAAATCGGCGGGGAGGCCTTTGATAACTCTTGAGACGACTAACACGAGTAAACTTTTTTGGGATGCTGACTACCCGGACGATTCCGTCATCATAATCGGCAACGAAGCATTGGGGATATCCGAAGAAATAATCAGAATGTCCGACGAAGTAATAGAAATACCTATGATGGGTTACAAAAATTCTCTGAATGTAGCTTCGGCTTTTGCTGTAATAGGATATGAAATTTTACGCCGAAGGGTATTCAGGGCTTGAGACATCTGATACCGGACGGACAAATAAAACTTTTTCCCTGTCGAGGACGACTAATCCTTTAGGCGATTTTCTGGGTTTTCTGACATATTTCCTGAAAGTATACTGGACAGGAACTAAAGAAGAAAATCTTGCGGAAGAAAAACCGGCAGCTATAGAGGCGGCGAATTCAATGTCGCTTTTCTGAGGTTCTTTCGCATTTCCGAGAAAAAGAATCACATGAGATCCTTTTGCGTCTTTCACGTGAAAGAATATGTCTTTTTGCGACGCGATTTTCATTGTGAGTTTGTCGGAGTCTTCAGCGCTTTTTGAGACGGCGACGGTTTTACCGGTAGGGCTCTTAAAAACCCTGTAACGGGCTAGAGGGTCAGGTTTTTTCTCTTGAGTTCCTTTTGTTATAGCTGAATTTTCAGAACAGACGTCTTCTAATTCCTTTCTGATTTGAGCGATATTTTTTTCCAGTTCGTTCCTTTTTCTGAGGTTTTTTTTATAGATCGAGAAAAGCTTTTTTATGATGTCTCCTTTTGATTCACCCGATATTTTAATGTAAATTTCACTCAGTTTAGGATTATCCGGTTTTAAAAAAGGGAGATACCTATCCTCTGAAGCTTTGATCTTTTCTCCGAAAGATAATATTTCTTCCGGCGAAAGTATTTCTTGGAGCGATTTCATTGCTGTTCTTTCGGATCTTTCCAGTTTTTCTTTTTCCTTTTGGACCGGAGAATTAAAACCGGATTTTTGGATTTCAGTTTTTAGTTGCTCAATGATCTCCGAAGGCGTCTTCTGCATAAACTCCTCCGAATCTACGCAAGGGACGGCATATTCGCCTACTTTGAGCTTTACAAGTGATATTTTTGACGCGTCTGATATTTCTGATTTTTCTATGACATCTATCTTTTCCCGTGACAGGCCAGCAAAGATCTTCGCCTTGCTCAGCCATTCATCAAGAGATGCCGGTCTGGGGTCCACTGGAGAAGGAAGTTCATAAATTTCTCCCGAGCGAAGCTTCCGTTTCGAAGAAGAAGACTTTCTGAAATGCCTCACTATTCTGCCGTCTTCTCCTTTGGTTAAAAAAGCGTTCGGGAATCCGCCGAAAAATTCAAACCACACCTTCCAAGTTCTCATTCCGCCGAAATCTGCTCCTGTAGATATATCCATATAAAGAATTCTGTCGCATCCTGCCTGGCCGGACGACAAAATCGTCCCGTTCTTCAATGCTTCCTGCCAGCCATGGGCGCAGGTTTTTTTTAAATCATGAGTTGAATTAATCGCGAGCCAGCTGAATCTCGGATGAAGATAGAAGTCAATTGTCTCGTCGCCCGTGGAAAAAGAAATGCCGTCATCAAAAAAATCGACTGTTCTGATCTTTCTGCCGGAGAATTTTCCGAGTATTATCGATAATAGATAAAATGAATATCCGTCGCTTTTTATTTTCACAATATTTTGTATATGAAACGTTCGGTTTTTACTTGCTGATTCTTTCCATGTATTCGTCTGTTCGGGTGTCAATCCGAACCATATCTCCGGGATTTATGAAAAGCGGAACTGTTATCTTGACTCCGCCTTCGACAATGGCGGGTTTCGTGCCCGCAGTGGCTGTGTCTCCCTTGTAACCGGGAGCGGTTTCCAATACTTTTAATTCAACAAAAAAAGGCAGTTCGGCGTCGACGATTTTTCCTTCAGCGTAAAGAAGGTCGCATTCCATATTTTCTTTGAGCCATTTGGCTTTTTCGCCCATTACTTTCAAATCCACAGTTATCTGCTCGTAGTTTTCAATATCCATGAACCAGTAAGTGCCGTTTTCCGGGTAAAGGCACTGGTATTTCCTTCTTTCAAGCCTAATCAGATCAAATTTGTCGTTGTCTCTCAAGGTATCTTCGACTATCTGTCCTGTTTCCACATTTCTCAGTTTCGCCCTCGCAAAAGCCGCTCCTTTGCCGGGTTTGACATGCTGATAGTCCACTATCTTGTAAATTCTCCCGTCGTATTTTATTGTCACGTTTTTTCCGATATCGGAAAGAGACGCCATCTGTCCTCCCTATTCGATTTTATCGAGCCAGTCTTTGAACGCTTCGAGTCCTTTTTGATTGTATTCGTATTCGGTTTTCTTTTCAGGGTCGGCCATCTCCTCCTTTTGGGTTTTATCATCGACAGGGGACAGTATTGACATATGCTTTTCTATCTTTTTCAGTTCTTCAAGAGTCTCCGAAGCCACCTGATCGAATTCCGCGCTGTCATCCTCTTCAGCCGGCACATCAGGCGATGATATGTCATCTTGAGTTCCCTGAATCACTTCCGGGGGTTCACTTTCTTCTTGCTGCGCTTTTTCAGGAAGAGAATCTTCCCGTTCTGTATCAGGAGGGTTCATCGCTTTTTTTATTCTTTCTATATCTTCGCCAAGGTCAGGATTCTGGGGAAGAAGTTTTTCGAGAATGGAAAGCGCTTTCCCGTAGTTTCCCTGAGTCTCATAGATGTTTGCCATGGTCACGCTTTCTATCTCGTTATTGTATAGTTCAATATGGTCTTCTACCGGTTCTTCTTCTTTTTCTTCTATTTGCTTTTCTTCTGCTTCTTCGATTTTTTCTTGAGGAGCGTTTTCAGTTTTACTTTCAATGACGGGATCTTCCTTTTCTCCGTCATCCTTTTCATCACAGATTTCATTTACCTCTTTATCCTCTATCTCTTTTTCAATGCTTTCTTCAAGTTCTTTTTCGAGCTTTTCGACTTCCAACTCCAGAGAGATATCTTCTTCGAGACTGTCCATGACCGAATCTCCGGGCAGTCCTGAAGGCTTCTCGTATTCTTCTTCGTCATTGCCGAAAATCTCGTCTATCTGGATTGTCTTTTCTATGGGAAGGTCAATATCGAGATCGGTTTCTTCTTCTCCAATCATAGTCTGGGTAAAAATCTCTGAATCTTCCTCGGTTTCTTCTTCTTTCCCTTCTATCTTTTCTTGATCAGCTTTTTCCATCTGTGTCTTCATTTGCTCTCTTACACTCTTCTTTTTAACTATGTCTTCAATTTCGTCCACTATCTGCTGTAGGCTTTCGTCAAAAGGAGTCAGCTCGAGAAGTTTTTTATAAGAGTCAAGAGCTTTTTCATATCTTCCCGTTTTATAAGCGCCTTTGCCTACTTTCTGCAGGGCGAGAAGATTTTCTCTGTCTTTGTCGAGGACGCTTATGTAAGTATCCAGGGCTTTGTTTTCATTTCCGCATTTTTCGTAACACTTGCCGAGGACCATCAGTCCGGATATGTAATCAGGATGCCTTAAAACGCCTTTTTTAGCTATTTCGAGGGCTTTTTCACTTAAATCTTCGGAAAGATAAGCGTCAGCGAGCCTCGCGAAAATCAGCGAATCGGGCTCTGAATCAAACTTTTTCTGAAGCTTGATGATTTCGGGGCTCGGTGATTTTTCAGCCATCTAGCCTCCTATGACATCATTTTAAAAGTTTTAGCGATAAGTCTCAACTCTTCAAGATAAAAAGACTTCTTGTTTCCCGGAGCAAACAAATGCACATCTATCAGGAACGTCCTGTCCCCTTCCGAGACTGTCCATGTCTTAAAAGGTCCACCTATGCCTTCTTCGCTGTTCTGCCATAATCCTTCGAACCACTGCCCTATTTCATCGCTCCCTGAATCTTCGACGATACAATAATCGCCTCTGAAATAAACCGAAGCAAAAGTGTCTCTCAAAATTTTAAAGGCTTCACTTGAAAGTTCGGTTTTTTCCGGGGCTTCGAACCAGAGCAGAGTGACATAACGGCTTAAAGCGTTGTCAGTCCCGCTTCTCATGTGCTGGACAGCTATGACATGACCGTTTTCGGCGGACCCCTGTGAATCCGCCACGACATAGTAATAAGGCATTTTTATATCAAACCCGTAGCTTGTTTTCAGAGCCAAAGATAGCTTTTCCTGATACCCGCCGGTGTAGAGCATGAATTCGATTCTCTCGGAAGCGGCTGAAAAAAACAAATCAAAAACATGGTCTGAATTTTCTTCTATGAATCTTGACAGTTCATCGGTGTTTTTTTCTATAACTAAAACGATTTGCGGAGAAGCCCAGACATCTTTTTTATGCTGGACGCCTTGTGCAAAATCGAATCTGTCTTTTACTATCTCTTTCATGACTTCTCTGTTCTCCGGAGTTACTATGAAAAGAAGATTATGCCTTCTCCAGTAATCTGTCCTTTTTTCCCAGAACTTGTCCGGGCTGACATATTCTATGTCGAAGACATGCTCGAAAGACGGATAATAACGAGTGTCCCAAAGAGCTTCTTGAACCGCTCCTGAACAGATACTCCAAGTCAAAGTGTCGGTGACAACCTCCACAATGTCTCTGGGACCGAAAGCATGAGGCCTGTAGTCATTTCCGCATGAAAACAGGAAAAAGAGCATAAAAAGCGGTGTCAGTTCTTTTTTCATGTCCTTCTCATTTTACCAAAAAGATTCTTTCCTTCTGGTTCTGTTGTCCGGAGCTGAGAACACAGAAATATACTCCTGAAGGCTTCAGGCTCATATCGAAAACAAACCGTCCTTCGAAAGCGCCGGATAAAATTTTTCTGCCGGAAGCGTCAAATATCTCCAGGGTTGAGGGCATTTCCGACTGCGCGACAAGCGTGTTCCCCGAAAGATACACCGAGCCGACATTATCCTGTCTTTCTCCTGCTGTCTCTTCTTCGACTGCCGATGAACTTCCGACAAAATTCAATGCGGGGTCGCCGAAATATGTCCTGTTCAAAAGAGTGTAAAGGTTCCTGTCGTAACCTCCGTAGTAATTTTTGTCCCAAAGAGGAATCAGTCTGTTTTTCGAAGCGTAAAAAGCCGGTCCAAGGACGAACATAGAGCTGTCAAAAACGGCTTCTGCGAACCAGAGGTCCATGTATTCGCTGGGGCCCATCGCGGGGAGTATTCCTTCCCAGCCGTAACTCGTGTTGAAAGCGCTTACAATTCCTCCGCCTCCCTGCCTGTTCAGCAAAGCCACAGCGGCACAAGTTCCTTCGTGATAGGCTCCCGACATGCATGCTATAGATGTGTGAACAGCGAGTTTTCCGCCGTTTGTCATGTTAACGATGTCATTGACGTGCAGCATTCTGATTGTGTAGGAGTTATACCAATAGACTCCGTTCCTGTTTCCGTGCCCTGCCCAGTGAGTCCAAGCCACTCCTTCGTTGACAGAATCTATTGCCCCCGCCGGAGAATTACCGTAGAGGGTTTCATACATTTTCACGTGATGCCATCCGGAAGGCAGATGATTCGCGATTGATTCGCACACTGCTTCACCCGTTATAGTGTAGTATTGGTTGTCAAAGAGAACGGCTCCGGCGAGAAGACTTCTTGTTCTCCACTGTCCCTGAGGGGGATTCTGCTCGTATTGACATATTTTTCCGACATTAACGCTCAATTCCGCGGCAGACCCGACGACGAGTCTGCCTACGAAAACATCCGCATATAAATCGAGACTGTCGTTCGGCTGACCTATTCTGTTGTCGGCGGTATAATTCCAGTCTCCGTCGAGATCTGCAAAATAAAGGTCCACCGGAGCGCTGTCGTATAAAAAATTGCCGTTGGTGTCGTAGCACGCAATGTATAGTTCTCTCGGCTGAAGGTTATTTTTGTCGCCGACGAGCAGAACATAAGAAATGCCGTCCGCTGAATACCTTTGAATTATGTAATTTCTTATTTTTTCCGGAAGGTCTAAACCCGTCATTGTCGCGTTTATTCTTTCTTTAGATGCAGTGTCGCAGACAAGCCCTTTTGCCTCTCTCAAAGCCAAAAGAGAATCCATCGCCGTTGTGTTGAGAAGGCTCGACGGGGCGATAACAAGGTAATCGGCGTTGCCTTCAGAGACCGGAGGAGCCCAGTTTTCGACCATTTGAGCGTTGAAAACCGATGCTGTCACAGATGTTCTGTGGAGCCTGTCCCTTAAGGGAGTGTTGAAAAACACTTCTCCCGTTCTTTCGTATTCTATGTCCAGATAAACTTTGTCGTAGATGCCGACCTCTTTGGTCACCGGATCCCATTGACAGGGTGTGAGAAAAACGCTGAGTATCTTAAAACCCGACTGGTTGCCTAAATGCCACCACTGAAGAGCTTCTCCGGGATAAAGATATTCTCCTTCATAAACTGAAAGATTCCGGCTCCAAATGATATCACCTCTCATGCCTATCGGCGAGGGAGGCAGGGCGGGCAGAGGCATATCGGCTGTGCCTACTGTCGTCATGTTTGATACCGAATATGATACGCTTAAAACCCTGGCGTCGAAAGGTAAAAGGATTTGGACACGCCTGGCAGGAAGGACAGGCTCTGATGTCCTGCCGAATATTTCCATTTCGGGAGAATATATAAGAGAGTATTCGCCTATTTTTTCAAATAATACCGTTGAAGCGTCAAAATCCACCTCGACAGTATATTCATGGGTATAACTCAGCAAAGAAAGAACCAACAATAAAAACATTTATCGCTCCTTAGATTGACTAAAAACTATTTCCTTTAATATTGCCAGCGGAAGTATAGCATGTTTTAATAGTCGGTGAACACACAAACTTAAACCCTATGTTAGAACTAAAAGAATTATTAAAACCTTATCCCCAAAAAGGGAATCTTCTCCTTGAGATAAATCCCTGTCCAAAAAGACTGAACCTTTATAAAGACCTCGGCTTCAAGGCCACGGCTCTCGACATGGATCTAAATAACATAGAAACCTGTCAAAAGCTCTCTTCCTCGCCTGATTTAAGATACGGAAGTCTTCTGTCGTCCCCTTTCGGGCATCAAGAACTTTTCAATGTCATAACTTTTTTTGGAGTTTTATCCGGTATGATGCCCGATGAAGCGAAATCCTTCATATATTCTGTCGGCAGCACCATGCAGGAAAAAGGACTCGCCGTTTTCACTATTCCTTCCGACAATTACAAACCGGTTTGGTGGGATGAAGCGGAAGAAATCCAGTTCGGCAGAATCGCGTGTTCTCCCCCCTACACAGGGGAAGTTTTCTGCAGATACGATATTGACACTATCAGAAAATTCATGCTCGATTTCATTGACCTGAAAATTGAAGAATTCGGCAATGTAAAATTACTGAAAGCGGTCAAGTTCTGAAAGACATAGGCTCAGAAATCGAGGAATTGAAAGAAAAGATAAGGCAAAGAGATTACGAATATTATGTCCTCGACAAACCTGTGATAACCGACGAAGAATACGACAGACTCTTTGAAAGACTTAAAAAAATCGAAAATGAGCATCCTGATCTTGTCACACCCGATTCTCCGACTCAGCGTATTGGAGAGAAGCTGACCGGCGGATTTCATACAGCACGGCATAAAACACAAATGCTGTCTCTCGACAATACATACAGCTACGAAGAAATAGAAGAATTCGACAGAAAACTCAGGGATTCTTTGAAAATAGAAAAAATAGAATACGTCGTTGAGCCTAAAATTGACGGAGTGGCAGTTTCAGTCACTTACAGAGAAGGAATTTTCGTGTCTGGCTTGACGCGCGGAGACGGTCTTGAAGGAGACGATATCTCCGAAAATCTCAAGACAATAAGACCTCTGCCTCTGAAACTGAAGAAATGTGCTGAATCCATGGGAGAGATTCTCGTTCGCGGCGAAGTCTATATGAAACTGTCTGTCCTTGAAAAAATAAATGAAGAAAGAGCCGCTAAAAATCAGGAGCTTTTTGCCAATACGAGAAATGCCGCCGCGGGTTCTCTCAAAAACCTCGACCCTTCAGTAGTTGCCTCGAGAAACCTCGATATAATGTTCCACACAATAATAGGCAAAACATGGAAAAAACATTCTCTTGCTGTGGAAAGACTTCACGAATGCGGTCTGCCGGTTTTCTACCCCTCCGCGAAGATAACAGGAGCCGGAGACCTTCTCGAAGAATGCGGGAAATGGGAGAAAAAAAGGCGCGGGCTTGATTATGCGGTAGATGGTCTTGTTATTAAAGTGGACGACATGGAATTTAGGGACATTTTAGGGCAGACCATGCGGTCTCCGAAATGGGCTATTGCCTACAAATTTCCAACTGAAAGAGCAATGACCAGAATTATTGACATCTCGGTCCAGGTAGGCAGGACAGGATTTTTGACTCCGGTCGCGATTATGGAACCCGTGAAACTGCAAGGGACAACGATATCGAGAGCTTCTTTATACAACGCCGACGAAATACAAAGGCTCGACGTCAGAAAAGGCGACGATGTTTTGATAGAGAAAGGAGGCGAGATAATTCCGAAAGTCGTCAGCGTTCTGAAGCACGCCGAAAGATCGGAGATGTTCAAAATGCCTGATAAATGCCCGGTATGCGGCAGTCCTGTTGTCCACTACGAAGACGAAACCGCATACAGATGTATTTCACCAGCCTGTCCGGCTCAGCTGAAAGCCAAAATCCTTCATTTCACTTCGAGAGGGGCAATGGATATAACCGGTTTCGGCGATAAACTCGCCCAAAAGCTCGTAGATAACGGCATTGTGCGCGACCCCGGAGATCTTTATCGGCTCTCTGTTGCAGACCTGTCGAATCTTGAAAGAATGGGAGAAAAATCCGCACAAAACATTATACTTTCAATCGAAAAAAGCAAGAACAACCCTCTTAATAAAATTTTCTACGCGTTCGGCATACCAAATATCGGCGTCAAAACTGCAAAAACCCTTTCTGAAATCTTCAATTCCGCGGATGATCTGTCTTCTGCTTCCATCGAAGCTTTGACCTGTATCGAAGACATAGGGCCGGTCGCGGCAGAATCAATCGTGGATTATTTCTCTCTCATAGGGACAAAAGAAATGATCGAAAAAATGAAAAAAGCAGGAGTCCGTTTAAGCGGATCTCTATCAGCCCGCACCGGAAACAGGTTTATTGGGAAGGTTTTTGTCATCACGGGAACACTCTCCATGCCTCGCGACAAATTTATAGAAATTGTCGAGAAAAACGGAGGAAAAGTATCGGATTCCGTCAGCCAAAAAACCGATTATCTTCTCGCCGGTGAATCTTTCGGTTCGAAATTTGAAAAAGCAAAGAAATTGGGTGTGAAGATTATTGACGAAAATGAATTTTTCGGCATTCTCAAAAACACAAATGTCTAAATAATCTACTGATTTTCTCTGATATTATTACCTATAATCCTTGCGGGGACCCCCGCTACTACGGAATTTCGGGGGACATCTTTCGTGACGACAGCTCCGGCTCCAACCGTTGAATTTTCCCCTATAGTAACCCCGCACATAATCGTCGCTCCGCTTCCTATTGAAGCTCCCTTTCGGACATAAGTTGAGACACATATCCAGTCGCTGTCCGTTTTAACTGTTCCGTCGGTATTCACGGATTTTGGGAACTTGTCGTTTATAAAAGTCACTCCGTGCCCTATAAAGCATCCGTCTTCGATGATGACCCCCTCGCATATAAAAGAATGACTGGAAATTTTACAATTTCTTCCTACTTTCGCGTTTTTTTGTATTTCGACGAACGCTCCTATTTTTGTCCCGTCGCCTATTTCACATCCGTATAAATTCACGAAACTGAATATTTTTACGTCTTTCCCGAGTTTTACATCGTCAGATATTACGCAATATTTCAATTTATCTCTCCTTTTCTTCTCCAGATTTCCCTTGAAAAATGGGCTCTTTCGCCGAGTTTTTTCCTGTCTTTGACGCTGTGATATCTTGATTTTGAAAAATCCTGCGGAAGAGATTCGATTCCGTCAATAATCTCTATTGTGTGCAGGAACAAAAGCCAACCGTGGTCAAGACACTTTTTATATACATCTTCAACTTCCTCGATTTCAGGATATATACTGAATTTGACCTGTGATACGACAGGGCCGGAATCTATTCCGCCTGTTATTTCATGCATGGTGACACCGTGAAATTTTTCATTGTTCTTGAGCGCCCAGTTTACCGGATTAAGACCTCTGTATTCCGGCAGAGAGCCCGGATGTATATTTAGCATTCTTCTGAATCTCTTTATGAAATCTTCGGGAAAAATCTTGTCGTAAAAAACCGAAAGTCCGAGTTCGGTTCCGTCTTCAAAGGCTATATCATTAAAATGTCCGGAACCGGCGCAAAACACGTTTTTCAAGCGGCACCATGCGGAGATTGACTCGGTCCATTCAGGCTCAGGTATTACCGGAACCACTCCCAATAAATCGAATCCGGGATTTGTCAAAAAATATTCGCCGATTTTTACAGCAAGAGAGCCTTTGCCGAAGAGAATCACTCTTTTCCTCAAGAAATCCCCTTCTCTTTCGCCGAAAGAAGCGCTTTGATCAAAATTTCGTTTTCTTCAGGTTTTTTTACGGCAATCCTGACGAATTCCCCTCCTTTTATTCCGTCTTTTCCGGTGCAGTCCTTTATAAAAATCATGTAATCCGAAAGAAGCCTCGCGGCAAGACGGCTCGCTTTGACCCCTTCCAAAGAGCAGAATACATAGTTCGCCTGGGAAGGATAAGGCTCTATCCATGACAGTTTTTCGAGGCTGTTTATGAAAGAACGTCTTTCAATGGAAACTTTTTCACATGCCAGCCTGTATTCTTCTTTGTATTTTACCGCGGTCTGAAGAAAAAATTCCGCGAAAGAATTCACGTTCCAAACAGAAACGTAGTCTTTAATAAATGAGATTATTTTAGGGTCTGAACATGCCGCCAAGCCGAGCCTGACCCCCGGGACACCGTATGATTTACTGATGCTCTTGACCACTATCATGTTCGGAAAATCTTCGAGAACTTCGTCGCGCAGAAGAGAATTCTTTTCGCCTCCGTCTGAAAAATCCACAAAAGATTCGTCGAGGACAAGAAATTTACCCTCTTTTCTCATTTTAAGCGCCAAAGACAGTATTTCATTCACGGAAAAGTAACGCCCGGTGGGATTGTCGGGATTTATAAGGATAAAAACTTTATTTGAAACGATTAATGATGTTAAATCTTCTCCTGAAGCGCGGAAATTTTTCAAACACAGCTTCTCTACATTGCTGAATCTTCTCGTGTATTCATCAAACGTCGGCTCAATTATAACGGTTTTTCTGCCTTTGAAGATTTCCGCGACCGCATTTATAATCTCGGAGGCTCCGTTGCCGACTGTCAGAAATTTTTCCGATACTCCGAAAAGCCTTGAGGCGAGAGAATTCTGTTCGTCAAGTCCCGAGGGATAATGGGTGGTCAGTATTCCTGCATTGACAGAGAATTCATCTTTCATCTTTTCCGGGGGGAAAAAAGGGTTTACAAGATAGCAGAAATCGAGTATCCCCGGAAACTTCCAGAAACCGCCGTAATTTTTTTTAAAAGAAGATAAAATTTTATCTTCACCGGCGAAAAGGAGCTCCGCTGCGCGAAGATCCTGTGAATCGTCTATTTCAAACCATTTTATCTTTTCGTCGAGGACAACCGCTTTTATTCTGTTTCTGTCGAGAAAAGTTATCAGGCTCAGCACCTGTTCGTAATATTCGTTATGGCCCATGGATTTGCAGTAGGCTTCGAGAAAAGGGACATAGTGATTAGATAAAAATTCCTTTGAAAACTTGTATATGTTGACCGTTTTGTAATAATCGTCAATATCAGAATTGACAAAATCCTTTTTGCCGATAAAACTCTGAATTTCATTTTCCGGGTTAAGCTTGACGACTGTTCCGTCCATCCATGATCTGTATTTCGCGACGAGGACTAAATCCCCGTCAGGATTTGACAGTAGTTCCGAAAGAGCTTTTTTTTCAAATACAACATCACTTTCCAGAAGCAAAACATCATCTTTAAGAAGATATTCCCTCGCCAGGAAGAGAGAATAGATATTGTTGGTTTTATCGTAATCAGGGTTTTCGATATACAAGACCGGTTTGCCGTTATGGCTTTCGCCAATATGTTTTTTAAGACTTTCGGCTTTATATCCCGCAACAATGACAATTTTCTCAATTTGGTCCAAAATGGATATGCTTTCGAGAGTGTAATCTATTATTGGTTTTCCGTTCAAGGGCACCATGCATTTTGTGTTGTCCGCAGTGAGATCCTTGAGTCTCTTGCCCATCCCGGCGGCGAGAATCACGGCGATCATTTTCCCTCCTTTTTACTGTGGGAAAGCAGTTCTTCGAGACAAAATCTGAATCTTTCCGAAGAATAACCGTCTGTGTATTCAAAAATATATTTTTTATCCTTTTCTATGTTCTTTTTCCTCTCATCGGAAGGCGCGAGAGCTGTTCTGACAGCCTCTTCAAGCTCCTCCCCCTTTCTTATGTGAATAAATGAATCCGAGAGCCAATCCTTCGGATTCTCGTCTAAAAGGAGTTCTCCGTCGGAATGTCTGAGCTTTTCGTGTTCGAGATCCACTATGACGCCGCATCTTCCAAGCGAAAGGAATTCGTTAATAACGCTCGAAGCTTCGCTTATCATGACATCCGCGGCATACATGTATTTCATCATACTGTGTATATTCTTGGGGACAAGAAACAGAGATTTATTTTCAGCCGCGGCCTTTTGTGCCGCTTTGTGCTGAGATCGAGGCGCGTATTTTCCGCTCCAGCTGTAAGGGTGAAGTTTATATATGACATTGAACTCTTCGGCAAGAGGCGGGAGAAAAGGTGTAACCATGGATATTGAAGTCGGTTTGTAAGTGGGAGCGTAGAGGATTGTTTTTTTCGAAGGGTCGAGTCCCGCTTCTTCAATGATTTTTTTTCTGTCAAAAGTCCCGTCAAAGAAAGGATCGAGCTTCGGCAGTCCAATGACTTTTATCTCCTCTATTTTGTCAAGTCCGTAATATTCGAACCTTTTTCTCCTGTATTCACCTTCGAGAAAACATACATATCTCGTTTTCGGCTGTTTGAGGAGATTTCTGTATCTCAATGTCTTAAAACACGGTCCGTGATCGACGTTGCAAAGGACAGCATCTCCGTATTTCTCCGGTTTTTTCAATGTGTCACCGCAGACTACCGCATCAAAACCGTCTATGCGGTCGGTTATCTTAAATCCTTTCTGGAGGTAGTTTTTTTCTGTCTCTCTTTTTTTCGAAAAAAGAAGGAAACCGAATTTTCTTTCCTGGTTTTTACCAATCCGAATCTCAAGCGAATAATTCTTCGAATTTTGGAGATTTTTGTAAATCGGCTCAAAGGAAGGCCAGTAATAGTCCTGAACCACGTCAAAAAGGACTTTTATCAATCCCGCCCTCTTTCACCTTCAACCTGAGATACCGATCCGCTCTTCCAGTCGAGAAGATATACTTCTCCGAGTTCTTCCTTTTGTTCTTTAAGTTTCTTTTTTTCGAAACGGAAAAATTTTCCGCACTGTGAAACAATTTCCTCTGTAAGAAGGACTTCTCCTGAAGCGGCGATCTCTTCCCCCAGCTTACTCGCTCTGTTCACGGGAGAGCCATAGACATCGAAATCTCCTATTTTCAAAATCTTTCCCCACCCTAAGCCTACGCAGAGAAGAACTTTTTCTTCTTCAATTCTCGTCTTGTTGTATTCACGGAGGCATTCCTGCATAGCCTTTGAGCATTCAACCGCTTTATGGATATTTCGGAATATCACGAGCATGCTGTCGCCTTCCATTTTAATGAGAATGCCGTCGTATTCCTCTATTACAGGGACTAAAAGCCTTTCCGATTCGTATATTGTCTGAAGGAAATGGACTATTCCGAATTTCTCCACTTTTCTTGAAAATCCGGTCAGGTCCGTGAACATAACCGCCCACTCTTCGCCGAACAGGTCCCATATTTTTTTGTCAATAATCTTTTTATCCGCTCCTTCTTCGAGTCTCTTCGCGAGCAGTTTGGACAACCTCTCCTCGGAAGAAGAAAACCTTATATTTCTCGAATGGATCATAAAATCCTCTCAATTCTTCATGTGCGGTTTTGAAGTGCCGAAATATACTTCAATATTTGGATAAAACTATATATCATTATATAAATATTAACTCAGAGAAAGAAAGAAATAAACACCGGAGGGCGGACATAACAAAAATCAGATTCCATTGGCATATTGCAGTTTTGACAATAATTCTTATAATTTATTTTTTAATTCATCTTTTGTATTTTGCCCAGTCCTCTAAAAACCCTTTCTATTCTTATCCACTCGGAGATCCGTTGTATTTCGACCGCTACGCGTCTCAAATCGCAGAAGGGAACTTCCTCGGCGATGAAGTTTTTCACAAAGCTCCTCTGTATCAGTATTTTCTCGGGGCAATATACTCTGTTTTCGGGCACAATTACACTGCACCTCGGGTAATACAGGCTTTACTAAATGTATTGTCTTCCATTTTTGTGTTTTTAATCTCGAAAAAAATCTTCGGCAAGGCGGCGGCTTGGACCGCTCTTCTTTTATGTGTCTCAAGCGGAGTAGCAGTATATTACGCCGGAGAACTTCTGATGCCGTCTTTACTGACGTTCCTAATGCTCATTTCGGTTTTTGTTTTCATGAAAGCCATGGAAAAAAAATCAAAATCCCTATATTTTCTTTCGGGTTTCCTGTTCGGACTCACGTCCATCACGAGACCGAATTTTCTCGTTCCTGCGCTGGTTTTCACTGCCATAGCCGCACTGGTTCAAAAAAAGAATTTTTTGACACCGGCAGCGGTTATTCTTTCAGGTCTTCTGCTCGCTATAGCTCCGGTCACTTTGCGTAATTTTCTTGTAGGAAAAGATTTCGTTCCGATATCGTCTCAGGGGGGCGTGATTTTTTACATTGGAAACAACATAGAATCGAACGGCATGACTGCAGTAATTCCGGGAACCGGCGACGATTGGGACGACATAGCTCTCGCGGAAAGAGAAACCGGAAAAACCCTTAAACCTTCCGAGGCTTCTAATTTTTGGTTCAAAAAAACGCTCAATGAGATAAAGGAGCATCCTTCTTCTTTCACGGCTCTTTTAGTTAAAAAGACGGTGTATTTTTTCAACGGGTTGGAAATACCCAACAATCAGAACATGTATCTTTCCTCCGGAGGAACTTTTCTTTCCGCTTTAGTCAAAAGAATAGGTCCTGTGAAAAACTTTATGTTGTATATACCCTCGGGAATAATTATACCCATGGGCCTATCGGGTTTGGCTCTCGCCGCCTTCAAAAAGAGGAGAAAAGCTTTCGTACCGGCTCTTCTTATTATCTCCTATTCAGCGTCTCTAATCGTCTATTTCGTCTTCAGCAGACTCAGAGCGCCTCTTTTGCCTTTTTTCGTTTTATTCGGATCATTTTTCGCAGTTTCGGTCTCCCAATACGCCGTGAAAAAAAACTTTCTCGCCGTGTCTTTGTCTTTCGCCCTTTTTCTCCTACTATCGGCTTTTTCGAATTACAGGTTCATAAAAAAAGATTTCTCTTCTGAAGCCATGCTTCATTTCAACCTCGGTCTTAAAAGTTTCAACCAATCCGACTACGAAAATGCCTTCGGCGAATTCACTGCCTGTCTAAAGTCAGAATCCCGATATCCCAGGGCTAATCTGAATCTCGGACTGATATCCTATAAAAAAGGAGACTTATCGTCGGCGATGTCTTACTATGAAAGAGAAATTGAGTTAAATCCCAACGAAGCAAGGACTTACAACAACATCGCCGTTCTTTATTCGAGAACCGGGAGAGATTCACTCGCTGTTGAAAACTGGAAAAAAGCAATCCTTCTGAACCCAAGGTTCACTGAAGCCAGGTTGAATCTCGGAATTAAATACGAGAACACAGGATTTGCCGACTCCGCTCTTTTTTTATTTAATTCGGTCCTGTCATACGAAAGATCGTCTGAAGGGGCGTATTCCGGCATTGCGAGAATTTACCACAGAAAAGGACTGATCAGAGAATCCGCCGAAAACTATGAAAAAGCAATATCTTTGAATCCTCAGAACCACGAGCTTTATTTTAACTACGCTCAATTATGGGCGCAATCGGGCAAACTCGACACGGCGGCGGCGCTTCTTGAGAAAGCCGTTGAAATAGAACCCGGTTTTACCGCGGCTCACCATAACCTCGGCCTTTGTCATTTATACTCGGGAAATCACGAAAAAGCTCTTATTTCACTGAAAAAAGCCGTTTATACCGACTACAGCTTCCCGGGCGCTCATCTGGCGCTATCTGCTCTCTATGAAGCCATGGGAGAAACGGAAAAGGCGGCGCAGGAAAAAGCCATAGCTGACTCTCTTTACGAAAACAGCCCGTAAATTTTACAGAAAATTTTTTTTGCATGTCCAATTGACTGAAAAGTCAATATGAAGTAGTATTGCGTTTTCTGATCCCATTTTTTAAAAAACATTATTAAGGAGGCAATTTGAAGAGAATACTCGTCACAGGTTCGGCAGGCCAGATAGGCTCTGAACTGACAATGTTCCTGAGAGAAAAATACGGGAACGAGAATGTTGTCGCCGGTATACACCGAACTCAGCCCAGCGAAAAGCTAAAAGAATCCGGGCCTTTTGAAACCGTGGACTGCAGAAATTCCTCTGCTCTCGCCGCGACAGTGGATAAATTCAAAATAAACGTAATCTACCATCTTGCCGCGGTCCTTTCCGCCACAGGAGAAAAAAATCCGCAACTCGCATGGGACGTCAACATAAACGGATTATACAATGTTCTCGAGGTCTCGAGAGAAAAAAATTGTTCGGTTTTCGTTCCAAGTTCCATCGCCGCTTTCGGCCCGGAAACTCCTAAAGACAAGACTCCTCAGGACACTATTCAGAGAGTGACTACGATGTACGGCGTAACCAAAGTGGCAGGTGAACTTTTAAGCGACTATTACCATAAAAGGTTCGGCGTCGACACGAGAGGTCTCAGATACCCCGGAATCATATCTTACGAAACGCTTCCCGGCGGCGGCACAACCGACTACGCTGTCGAGATTTTCTACGAAGCAATCAAAACCGGGAAATATACCTGCTTTCTCAAACCGGACACCACTCTCGATATGATGTATATGCCCGACTGCCTTAAAGCGACAGTCGAAGTAATGGAAGCCGATTCTTCAAGGCTCGAACACAGAAACGCCTTCAACGTCACAGCTTTCAGCGTCAATCCTGACCTTCTCACATCACAGATAAAAAAGCACATTCCTTCGTTCGAAGTATCTTATGAAATAGACGAAGTAAAACAAGCCATTGCGGACTCCTGGCCAAACAGCCTCGACGACAGCGCCGCTAAGAAAGAATGGAACTGGAAACCCGATTACGATCTGCCGGCTATGGTCAATGACATGATTGAAAAACTGTCAACAAAACTAAAAAAGTGAACGGAGGAATCCAAAATGCCGATAAATAAACTCGGAAATATTCTAAATTGCTCTGTTTCTGATCTCAAAAAAAAAGGAACAGCCAAAGGCAAAGAATTCATAATCGAAAAAATTATCAAACCCCAGGGAGAAAAAGGCCTAAGATACCTTTTGAAAGGTTTTGAGGGCAAAGAATTCATTAAAATGAATTCCAATTCCTATCTCGGAATGTCGCTAAGAGAAGAGATCGTCGAAGCTGAAGAAAAAGCCGTCAGAGAATTCGGAGTCGGACCGGGCGCAGTTAGATTCATAAGCGGCAGTCATAAACCGCACAGGGATCTTGAGAAGAAACTCGCCGAGTTTCACGGCAGGGAAGAAGCAATGATATTCAGCGCCGCCTACGTCACTGTCATGGGAACAATTACGCCTTTGGTCACTCCCGATACAGTTATCATAAGCGATGAACTCAACCACAACTGCATTATTAACGCCGTGAGACTTTCAAGACCTAAAGACAAGACTATATACAAACATCTGGACGTCAGCGACCTCGAAGAAAAGATAAAAAGCTATGCAGGCAAAGCTAAGAGAATAATCGTCGTGACCGACGGAATTTTCAGCATGCGCGGAGACTTCGCCCCTCTCGACAAGATAAATGAGATAGTTAAAAAACACGACGACAAATTCGAAGAAGATATAGTCCTCGTGGTTGACGATTCTCATGGCGTCGGTGCTTTCGGAAAAACAGGCAGAGGCACTGAAGAATACACGAACTGTGGTAAAGTCGATATTCTAATAGGAACTCTCGGCAAAGCTTTCGGCGTCAACGGCGGATATGTTACGTCAAGTGAAAACATAATCACTTATCTCAGGGAAACGGCTCCCATGTATATATATTCAAATCCCATAACCGCGTCCGAAGCCGCCGCTGTGATAAAGGTTTTGGAAATGCTCGAAGGAAAACAGGGCGACTCGATCCTCGATCACTTGAGAAGCATGACAAAAAAATTCGAGAAAGGCTTACTGGACCTCGGTTTTGAGATAATCGTAAGCGATCATCCCATAGTCCCCGTTCTAGTCAGGAACACCGAAAAAACCGCTGAACTCGTCAAATTCCTCATAGAAAACGGTGTTCTCGCGACAGGATTGAACTACCCAGTCGTCCCGAAAGGCGACGAATCAATACGCTTTCAGGTAAACGCGGATCACACGGCTTTCGATATAGACAGCGTTCTGGAAGTATTAAAAAAATACAAAGAGATAAATTGAAAAGGGAGACTTAGGTCTCCCTTTTCGCTAATCCTCGTAGGCGTCGTAGGCGTAATGACCGACTTCGGTCACTCCGACTTCATAGTCATCTCCGTCAACGGAAATGACGAATTTCCTCGAAGGATGATTTTGAGGAACAAAAAGATCTCTCGCGTCCTTCTCCGTTTTTTCTTTCTGCTGCATGGGATTTTTTCTGTATTCAAAATAATCCAGGGCAGGCTGAGGGAAAAGAGCGTAGGATAAAATGTCTTCTTCTTCCTGAGTTATAGATTCAATTTCCTTTTTCATTTTTTCCCACTCGTTGCCTATGGTTTCAGCAGGTCTTCCCGTTATGACTTTTTCGTCGCCTATGGCGAGGTGCTTTATTTTTTTGTCTATCGGAGCGGGTGTTCTGCCGTAAAGCCCCCTGCAGAGATCTTTGACCTCTTTTATGACAACTTTGTATCTTTCTCCCAGCAAGACGTTCATTGCCGCCTGTGTCCCGACGATTTGACTCGTCGGGGTGACGAGAGGAACCCAACCGAGTTCCTCTCTCACTTTCGGAATCTCCTTAAGAACATCTTCAAATTTGTCCATGGCGTCCTGTTTTTCGAGCTGGCTGACAAGATTCGAGAACATGCCTCCCGGGACCTGATAGATTAGAGCTCTTACGTCAACCCTCTCCGCCAAGTCAATCCAAAAGCTGGAATATTTTTCTCTTATTGAATTGAAATACGACACAAGTTCAGGAAAATATTCTTCTTTGACCCTTGTGGGCGTGTTCGTTTCCCTCAGAGCTTCGACTATGCTTTCAGTTGTGGGCTGTGAAGTGCCCTGTGAAAGAGGGGAAATAGCCGTGTCGAGGTGATCGACTCCTGCTTGAGCCGCGGCGTAATAGCTTATAGGAGCCAATCCGGCGCTGCAGTGGCTGTGAAGACATACGGGAAGTTTTATCTCTTTCTTCATTTTTGAGACAAGATTGTATGCCGCGGTAGGTGATATCAGACCGGCCATGTCTTTTATGCAGATAATATCCACACCGAGGTTTTTAAGCTGTTTGCCCACGCCCACGAATGAATCGAGAGTGTGAACGGGGCTTATAGTGTAATTTACCGCTCCCTGAACAATCGCTCCGCATTTTTTCGCGGTTTCAATAGCTTTTTCCATGTTTCTGACGTCGTTCAGAGCGTCAAATATCCTGAAGACGTCTATTCCGAGATCGAACGCTTTTTTAACGAATCTTTCGAGAATATCGTCTCCGTAATGCCTGTATCCCACCAAATTCTGACCTCTGAGAAGCATCTGCAGGTGGGTGTTTTTAACTCTCTTTTTGAATTCCCTTATCCTGTCCCATGGACTCTGCTTGATATACCTAAGCGCAGTGTCGAAAGTCGCACCTCCCCACATTTCAAACGACCAATAACCCATTTGATCCATCTTTTCGAGGATAGGTATCATGTCTTCCGTTTTGAAACGCGTTGCCATCAGCGATTGATGCGCATCCCTGAAGGCTGTCTCAGTAATTTTTACTTCCATGTTCACTCCAATCCTATCAGAGGTTCGCCGGCTGTTACGTTCTGGCTTTTTGAGCAGTATATCTGCGAAATTTTTCCGGCGGATGTCGCGTTAATGGCGGTCTCCATCTTCATCGCCTCAAGTTTAAGCAGAAGGTCTCCTGTTTTAACTTCGTCTCCGATCTTGACTTCTATCGTAAGCACTGTTCCGGACATCGGGGCAGTTACTGTTTTATCCGCGCTCGAAACACTCTGTTTCGGAGCTTCAACTTTAGGAGCCGATTCACGCTTTGGGGCTATCGGGGACGGAGGAATGAAAGGTTTGTTTATCTGCGCTGACGTTCTCTGCTGTTCGGGAGAAGTGACCTCTTCGACCTCCACCTCGAATTTCTTGCCCTTGTATGCTATTTCGTATTTTCTCTTCATTTTTTCCAACCTCTCTTTAGAGAAGATTTCTGAGCCATGAAAATCTGCCGGCGAGTTATCCCCCAAAGATTTATCTCACTTGTGTGAATCGGTTTAATGGATAGAACCTTGCAGGCCACTCTTTCGTTTTTGAAATATTCGGCGAGCGCCGCGAATATTAAAACTGTTTTTTCTTCAGTTATCTCTTTCATCTTTTCTCCTAAAGAGGCATGTTGTCGTGTTTTTTCGGCGGGAGCGAGTCCTGCTTGGTCGCGAGTATCGAAAGAGCGCTCGCCAGCCTGAGCCTCGTCTCTTCAGGAAGAATCACCATGTCAACAAGTCCTCTTTTCGCCGCTTCGTAGGGGTTAGTCGTCGTCATAGTATATTCTTCGATAAGCTCTTTTCTCTTTTGTGAAGGATCAGCCGCCGCGTCTATGGCTTTTTTAAATATTATGTCAACTGCCCCATCGGCTCCCATAACGGCAATTTCAGCCTGAGGCCATGCCATAACAAAATCCGCTCCGAGGTCCTTGTTGCACATCGCCACGGAAGCGCCTCCGTATGATTTTCTCAGAGTCACGTTTATCTTAGGGACGGTCGCTTCGGAATACGCGTATAGGAGTTTCGCGCCATGCCTGATAATTCCACCGAATTCCTGGGCTTTTCCGGGCAAAAATCCCGGAGTGTCGACAAAAGTCACAAGAGGAATGTTGAAAGAGTCGCAGAATCTGATGAATCTCGCGGCTTTATCCGAAGAATTAATATCGAGACATCCGGCGAGAACTTTCGGCTGGTTCGCGACGATTCCAACGGACATGCCCGCAATACGGGCAAAACCAACCACCATGTTCTGCGCGTAAAGGGGATGAACCTCAAGGAAATCTCCGTCGTCCACAATCTTCTTTATCACCTCTATGACGTCGTATGACTGCTTGCCTTCGGTTGGGACAAGATACCTCAAAGACATATCCGATCTGTTTATGTCGTCTCCTGAATTGAAAAAAGGCGGATCGTCCATATTGTTGGACGGAATAAAAGAAAGTAGCTTTTTCACCATTTCAAAGCATTCCTCTTCACTGCCGGCGATAAAATGCCCGTTTCCGCTTACAGCGTTGTGCGTGTAGGCGCCTCCGAGTTCTTCCGAAGAAACATCTTCTGCGGTGACTGCTTTTATCACTTTGGGACCTGTTATATACATATTGCTGATACCCTCGACCAGAAAAACAAAATCCGTCAGCGCTGGACTGTAGACAGCTCCGCCGGCGCATGGTCCGAGGATTATGCTTATCTGCGGTATCACGCCCGAAGATCTCGAATTTCTGAAAAATATCTGCCCGTAGCCGTGGAGTGAGTCAACTCCCTCCTGTATCCTCGCTCCTCCGGAGTCGTTTATCCCTATAAGGGGCGCCCCTGTTTTAAGAGCAAGGTCTTGAATTTTAGATATTTTAAGGGCGTGCATCTCTCCAAGCGCTCCGCCGTAAACAGTAAAATCCTGAGAAAATACATAAACCAGTCTTCCGTTGACGAAACCGTATCCGGTCACAACGCCTTCTCCCGGAATTTCCTTGTTTTTCATTCCGAAGCTCTCAGCTCTGTGATGGATGAGCATATCAGTCTCAATGAAAGAACCTTTGTCCAGAAGCATGGACAATCTTTCCCTTGAAGTCTTTTTATTTTTAGCGTGCTGTTTGGATGTCCGCTGGCCTTCTATGTCGAGAACAATTTCCTTTCTGTCGACAAGTTCCTGTATGAGTTCGTTTATATTTTTCTTCATCCTACCCCCTTTCAATCGTTTTGCGACACGAGAGCGGCGCCTACGAGACTGTCATCATCCTCCAGTTTCATGAGCCTCACTCCCTGCGTGTTTCGGGATGTCTTTCTTATTTCCTTGACAGGTATTCTTATAACTTTGCCCGTCTGGCTTATCAAAATCAGCTCGTCGTCGTCTGCCGGAACCATTATGGCTACAACGTCGCCGTTTCTGTCGCTTGTGTTTATTCCAATGACACCCTTTCCGCCCCTGTGATGCCTCGGATAATCCTCGTCGTATGTCAGTTTGCCGAAACCTTTTTCGCAAGCGGTGAAGACAAGCGTCTTTTTATTCTCTTTTTTATCTATCCTGACCATACCGACGACGTAATCGCCGTTTTCGAGCTTTATCCCCTTCACTCCTCCGGCAGTTCTGCCCATTTTTCTTACTTCTTTTTCATTGAAACAGATTGCTTTTCCCTTTCTTGTCGCCAATAGCATGTCATCTGTCCCTTCCGTTACCGCGGCTTCGACCAGCTCGTCGTCCCAATCGAGGGATATCGCTTTTATACTGCGCTTTTTGGGTTTTGAAAAGGCGTCCAAAGAGCATTTTTTGACGTTCCCTTTCCTGGTTGCCAGCAAAACGAACTTGTCTTTTGAAAATTCCCTGACCGAAAGAACATTTTTGACGTTTTCCTTAGAAAGTTCGAGCATATTCGCTAAAGATCTTCCCCTCGCGTCTCTGGCCGCTTCCGGAATGTTAAAAACTCTGAGCCAATGAAGTTTTCCTCTGTCTGTGAAACAGAGAAGATAATCGTGAGTGGAAGCTACGTAAAGCTCTATAACGTAGTCTTCGGAATACGCTTTAGTTCCGATTACGCCCTTTCCTCCCCTTGACTGCTGTCTGTAAGCAGAAACTGAAAGTCTCTTAATGTATCCTTTTTTCGTTATTGTTATGACGACGTCTTCTTCCTGTATGAGATCTTCTATATTTATCTCTTCAAGCTCGTTGTGTCTTATCTGAGTTCTTCTCTTGTCGCCGTAAGATGCTTTCAACTGCCTGAACTCGTCCTTCAATAGATTAAGCAAAAGCTGTCTCGATTCGAGAATACCTCTCAGTCTGGCTATCTCTTTAATAAGAGACAGATATTCTTCTTCAATTTTTTTTACTTCAAGAGAAGTCAGTCTCGCGAGCTTTGTCTCGAGTATCGCCTGAGCCTGTATTTGAGTTAAATTGAATTTTTTCTGAAGATTTTTGTTTGCCGTCTCAGTGTCGGCGGATTTTTTTATTGTCTCTATCACCGCATCAATTTGGGAAAGTGCTTTTTTAAGCCCTTCGAGAATATGAGCTCTCTTTTCTGCTTCTTTCAGTTCAAACTGCGTTCTCCTTCTGACCACCGTCTCCCTGTGGTCGAGAAAACACTTTAACATCTCTCTCAAAGACAGAATTTTCGGGCTTCCGTCAACGATTGAAAGCATAAGACAGCTGAAAGAATTTCTAAGCTGTGTGTGCTTGAAAAGCTGATTGAGAACTATTCTCGAGTCCGAATCCTTTTTCACTTCTATCACAATTCTCATGCCGTTTCTGTCCGATTCGTCTCTTATATCGGATATACCTTCTATCTTTTTTTCCTTTACGAGTTCAGCAATTTTCATTATCAGAGCGGATTTGTTGACCATGTAAGGAATTTCGTCAACGATAATTTTTTCTTTCGACGACTTTTTCGGTTCTTCAATGTGGACTTTTGATTCAACAACAACCTGCCCTCTTCCCGTGGCGTAAGCGGATCTGATACCCTTGGTTCCGACTATTATTCCGCCAGTAGGAAAATCCGGACCGGGAACGAGTTTTAGCAGTTTTTTCTCCTCGAGCTCGGGGTCGTCCGTCAATGCTATGCAAGCGTCAATTATTTCGGAAATGTTGTGAGGCGGGATGTTAGTTGCGATGCCGACTCCTATTCCCGAAGAGCCGTTTACGAGAAGATTCGGAAATTTCGCCGGAAGAATAACCGGTTCAGACTGAGAACCGTCGAAATTAGGTATAAAATCAACCGTTTCTTTGTCAATATCAGCCAAAAGCTCAGCCGCAATTTTATTGAGCCGCGTCTCTGTATACCTGTATGCCGCCGCTGAATCTCCGTCAACGCTTCCGAAATTGCCCTGTCCTTCGAGAAGAGGGTATCTCAGGGAAAAATCCTGAACCATCCTGACAAGGGTATCGTAAACAGCCGCATCTCCGTGAGGATGGAATTTCCCGAGAACCTCTCCGACAACGGTTGCGGATTTTTTAAACGGTTTGCTGTGGTGCAGTCCGAGCTCTTTCATGGCATAAAGGATGCGCCGGTGAACTGGTTTCAATCCGTCCCTTGCGTCCGGTATCGCTCTTCCAATATTCACGCTCATCGCGTAATCTATGTAAGAATCCTGGACCTCTTTTTCTATGCTTGTCTGTTCAACATTATTTTGCACTTGCTTTCCTCCGTCAAATATCGAGATTTCTCACTTTCATCGCGTTTTTTTCAATGAATTCCCTTCTCGGTTCCACGTCATCGCCCATGAGAATCGAAAATATCTCTTCCGCGTCTTCCGCGACTTCGATTGACACATTTTTCATCACCCTTTTTTCCGGATTCATTGTCGTCTCCCAGAGTTGTTCCGGATTCATCTCTCCCAGACCTTTGTATCTCTGAACACCGGTCAATGTTTTATCTGATTCCTGTATTCTTTTCAGTTCTTCGTCGCTGAAAAGGTATTTTATTTCTTTCGATCCTTTGAACTTAACTCCGTAAAGCGGAGGCTGTGCTATATACAGGTATCCGGATTCAATAACGGCTTTGGCATGTCTGAAGAAAAACGTCAGTAAAAGAGTCTTTATGTGCGCGCCGTCAATGTCCGCGTCCGCCATTATAATAATTTTTTTATACCGGATTTTTGATATATCGAATTCCTCTATTCCAATACTCGTTCCCATCGCGGCTACTACTGTCTTTATGGCTTCATTCGAAAGAATTTTATCGAGTCTCGCTTTTTCGACGTTGAGTATCTTTCCTCTGAGAGGCAATATTGCTTGAAAATGCCTGTCTCTGCCCTGTTTTGCTGATCCTCCGGCGGAATCTCCTTCGACGATGAAAAGTTCGGATTTCCCGGGATCTTCTTCAGAACAGTCAGCCAGTTTGCCCGGCAGAGCATCCGACATAAGGGCACCTTTTCTCCTAACCAGATCCCGGGCTTTTCTCGCCGCCAGTCTTCCCCTCGCGGCGTCAACAACCTTGCTGACAACGACAGAAGCCTCCCCGGGGTTTTCTTCGAAATACCTCGTCAGAGCTTCACCGATGAAAGAAGCCATCATGCCTTTTATTTCGCTGTTGCCGAGTTTTGTTTTAGTCTGACCTTCGAACTGCGGCTGGGGGATCTTGACCGAAACCACTGCCGTAAGCCCTTCCCTGACATCTTCACCGGAAAGCGAATCGAGATCTTTGACCTGTTTGAGGAAATTTTCCTTTTTTGCGTAATCGTTGATTACTCTCGTCAGAGCCTGCCTGAAACCAGTCAAATGCGTTCCGCCTTCTTTTGTATGAATATTGTTGGCGAAAGAAAAAACGGTTTCGTTATAAGTTTTGTTGTATTCGAAAGCGGCTTCCATCGTCACGTTGTCCTGGACCGTGCTGAAATACATTGCCTGATGCAGAGGAGATTTTGTTTTATCTAAAAACTTAATAAAATCCTTTATGCCTCCGCTGAATGAAAAAGATTGTTTTTTTTCGCCTCCCCTTTCGTCGCATATTTCGACGGTTAGGCCCGGGTTGAGGTAGGCTATTTCTTTAAGTCTCGCGGTTATTCTTTCAAGCGAAAAAACTGTTGTTTCGAATATTTCAGGATCAGGAAGAAAAGACACGACAGTTCCGGTGTTCTTGCTTTTTAATTCTGTGGCCGTTATTTCTGTTACTGGGACGCCTCTTTCGTATCTCTGCGTGTATTTATTCCCGTCTCTCAATATCCGGACTTCAAGCCATTGCGAAAGCGCGTTGACTACGCTGAGACCCACTCCGTGGAGACCTCCGGAGACTTTATAGGTCTGGCCGTCGAATTTACCTCCGGCGTGCAGGATTGTCAGGACTATTTCAAGCGCGGACTTGCCTTCCCCTTTGTGGAAATCCACGGGAATTCCTCTGCCCCTGTCCTCAACGGTAACAGAATTGTTTTCGTGGATTGTCACTGTTATTTTATCTCCGAATCCGGCCATGAATTCGTCAATGGAATTATCGACGACTTCCTGGACAAGGTGATGAAGACCGTTAATGTTCGAATCGCCGATATACATGGCGGGCCTTCTCCGGACTGCTTCTATTCCTTTGAGTATTTGAATGTGGGTTGAGTCGTATGTTCCAGCGTTCTTAGTCATTTTCACTCCTGTTTTTTATCGGGAGACGTTTACCCTGACAAAATTTTATTTTTTTTATCCTCATCTCATGAGGAAGTTTATTGTTCAATAAAGTTTTTAAGTCTTCTTTTAAGAATTCGAGCTGCTGCCTCCATGCAGGATCCCCGACTTCGACCGTCAGGATTCCGTCTTTTGAAGATATGGGCTTCGTATGCAGGCTTACCGGAGGACCGACAGTTTCTTTCCACACAGCACCCGCAACGCCTTCTTCGGACCTGCTTAAAATACCATCCAATACGTCGAAGATTATATCATTTATACATAGAGTTTTTCTATATCTGTTTTCACCTGTTTTTCTTGTTTTTTTCGACATAACCGCCGCTGATGTTGAAAAAAGCGCTCACTATTTTTTCCGAAATTACTTCCCCGTCGGCAGAAGCCAAAAGCACCTGCGGATAGGAAGTCAGTTTCTTTTCAAGTTTTAATACCGTGTTTTTGTCGAGTTCAATGAAAGCTTCGTCGATGACAATCACCGGGTATTCTCCCGCGTTATCCCTGAATATGTCAACTTCCGCGAGTCTGAACATGAAACATAAAAGCCTTTGCCGTCCTCTTGACGCGAATTTTGAAGCATCCTGCCCGTTGAGATAAAAAACAAAATCATCTCTGTGCGGCCCCTGAGTTGTTGTAAGAGATTTCAGGTCCTTGCCGAGATTTGCCGACATCTTCTCGGCGATTTCCCCTCTTTTCAAGGAGGGTTTGTATTCCATGTCAAAGTTTTCAACAGGTATTTCCATTTCGGCGGTCAACCTTGAAATGTTGTCTCTCAAAACCTCAATCATCTTCCCTCTCTCATGGACAAGGTATTCTCCATAGAGAGAGAGCATTTTATCCCAGTGAGCGGTCTCGGATTCAAGACTCTCTTTATTTCTTATCCTTTCGAGCAAAGCATTCCTCTGTCTGAGTGTTCTGTTATACCATCTCAGCGATTTTAAGTATTCGCCGTCAACGGAAGAAAGAAGTATGTCCAGAGCCCTGCGCCTCTGAGCGGATCCTTGGGATATGACATCCGCATCTTCCGGAGAAAAAGGAATCACTGCCAACTCGCCTATAAGGTCGGATTTTTTTTCAAGTTTCATTTCATTTTTCCAGAATTCTTTTTTCCTATCCGAATACTTGACGCTGAGTGTGCAATCCTCGCTTTTTTTTTCAAAAACTACCGACACCGCAAAACCTGTTGAAGAAAATCTGATTAATTCATCTTCCGGTGAATTCCTTATGGATTTGCCGTATGAAATATAATGAGTAGCGTCAAAGAGATTCGTCTTTCCGCTTCCGTTTTCCCCGAAAAAAAAATTGATTCCTCTGTCCAAATCAATGCTGGCGTTTTCGTAATTCCTGAAATTTTTCAGGTGGAGGTGCTTTATGAACAATAATTATTCCTCTTGAAGAAGATAGAAAGGCACGAGTATTTCAACGCTGTCGATTTCAGATGGAGGAAATGTCCATTCGGCGACTGCAAGGCGAATAAGAGACATAAGCGTTGAATCTTTAAGTGTGCAATCGTCGAGGTTTACAGATTCCACTCTGCCGTCTTTCATCACGAAAAAATGCAGCATAAAACTTCCGTTTATGTCGGGGTTCAAGTAAAGACTGCTCTTGTATAGTTTCGCGATTGTGTCTTTCTGCATGTCAAAATAGTATTCGAGAGACTCTGGAGCTCTGTTCCCCACAAGTCCGCTTTCCCACTTAATTTCCCTAGTTTTCGGACCGCAAGACAACATCAGAAAAACTAATAACAATGGTATGTATATGTATTTCAAACCACACCTCCTTGCGGTTATTATAATACATGGGCTATAATCGTTCAAGAAGGAAATTAAATGCCGGCTATAATTTTTACCCACCCGGGAATAAATAAAGTTTTTAATATTCGCGATTGTTTATATTTATGTTGAAAAAACCTCGCAGAAAATATAGAATAAAAGAAAAAAACGGGGTTTTATGCACTCAATAGTTTTCATTTCAGTTTTTATCCTCTCTTGGGCTCCTTCGGGAGATTTCGAAGGCGGTCAGCTGTCGCACTCGGGAAACCAGACCGCCTTGATAAAAAACGGAGAACTCGGCATTTTGCAGGTCACTTCGGGAGACTGGTCATTAATTGACCTGCCCGGAACTGCTCTTCCCCCGGTTAGATGGTCAGGAAACTCGCAATACTTGGCTGTCGGATTAAATATTGACGGAGATTTTTTCACCGCCGTCATAAGAATCAGCGACGGAAATTTCTTGCTGACGGAAAAATCCGGCCCGATAAGATCCATTAGCTGGAACAATACAGACGAATTGATTGCCGTGAGTTCGCAGAACAATTCATCTCCTGTCCCCTGCACAACTTATGTTTACCAGCTCAACCAGACAGACCAAACCCTGAAAGCCTTGTTGATTTTCCCCGCCCGAGACCCTTATTTCCTTGCAGACGGCAGCATAGTATGCCTGGCAGGGAATCATCTGCCTCCAGTGAGAGCCGGAAATCGAAAACCATATTCTTACGCGGCGGGTTACGCTTTTGTTATAAAACTTGACGGGACACTCACGGCAAAAATTGAACTCTTCGACGATCCTTCGCTTTGGGAAGTGGATTTTGACGGGACATGCGTCTATGCTTCCGGAAACAAGATTTATTACGTCGAAATCTCTTCTTCCGGCAAGATGAGAGAAACCTTGTTGTCTCTTCAGAACGGGCTCATTGGAAACAATCTCATTTCGGCAGTAGAAGTGAGTTTGTCGAGAAACTACATTTACTGTCTCTGGGAAATAGGATCAATAAAAATGCTCGGTTCATACAACTATTCCGATCAATCTTCAGAGAAAATTATAATCACAGATATCTCATCCTTTTCTACTGTCTTTTCAAACGAGAATGTCTGCGTGCTCTCAGGAGGAGCGAGAAAAGGCATTTACACGCCTCAGGGAAGGCTGATTCTTTCTTTTTCAGGCGAACCTCTCGGTTACGAAGAAAACCAGATTGAGGAGACATCCGGAGCGTATTCAATTAAAATCGAAAGTCCGAGTCTCCCCGATTTATTCTCTACAATAAAGAAAATTGATGAATCTTTTTTCTCGTTTATTCCTTCCAGTTCCACTCCGGCTTATCAAATAAGAGTCCTGAGGGATTTTTCCCCTTCAGGAGAGACGGTCTATAAAATACATATCGGATCTTTCAGCAATAACGCCGACGCGGAATCTTCCCTGCAGGAAGTGGAAGCCGCGACAGGGAAGACCGCATCCGTCGAACAGGAATAAAATTTGTTCTGAAATGAAAAAGTTTTACCCCTATTTTTCACTGCTTCTGCCCGGCTTGGGACAAATTCTGCAGAAAAGATACTTATACGGAACCTTTGTTTTTCTTTTTATCACGGTTTTTCCTTGGATATCTTCTCTGACAAAAGGTTCTCCTGACTTTCACCCCATGAGCCTTCTGAACCCTTTCGTTCTTCTGCTTGACGGTTTTGGAAAAAACAGCTGGACAGCCGGGTCAACGATTCTTATAATAACCCTTTTTTGTGTTTTGCTGGCGACTACAATTGAATCGGTTCTTTGGTGTAAAAAAAACACCCGTTAGTGTAAGTGGTTAACACATCGGCCTTTCAAGCCGAAGAGTACGGGTTCGAGTCCCGTACGGGTGAATAAACCGGGCGGAAAGAAATTTCTCTCCGCCCTCTTTTATCATATGTCAATTATTCTTTTTTCTATTTTAATATCTTTAACACCTGCAGATTACGGATTCGGGATTAAAGCCGTGTGGCTTCCTTCTGAGTCCATTGACGCTGCTGATGGGTCCTATGATTGGTTTGATTCCCGCGATATCAATACAGTCGTGATTCAGGTCGTCAAAAACGGGACTGCATATTATCCGTCAAATGTCATGCCTGTATTCAGAGAGATGTATTACGACCCGCTTGATCTCCTCGTAACAGAACTCAAGAGCAGAAAAATCAGGGTATTCGTCTGGATGAACACGCTTTTAGCTTGGTCTAATTACAGAATGCCCCAAAACCATGGCCATGTCCTTAACATCCACCCCGAATGGTCTTTGACTGATTTGAGTTTATTCAGAGATAAAAACTATATACCCATTGATTCCTTTCTCGAAGACGGAATAGAGGGAATTTATCTCGACCCTTCAAATCCCGGCGTTGTTTCTTTTCTGTGCTCAGCAGCGAGAGAATTGGCTCAAAACTATGACATTGACGGAATAGTCTTTGATTTCGTAAGGTATCCGTCGGAAAAAACCCCACACGACCTCTATCTCAGCGGTCCGGTCAGACATGCTGATGATCTTTTCAGATATCCTCCGGAGGATCCGGGAGCGCTCTTAAGTCAATGGCTCTCCTACAGGTATCTCGACAGAAATGCCGTAAGAATCCAGAGTATTGACGCCTTGATCTCGGCGCTTGATGAATCAGTGAAATCAGTAAAACCGGGTATTACAACGGCGGCCACGTCTTTTCCCGATGTAAACCAGACTTCCGTCTTTATAGGCCAGAACTGGCTCCGATGGAGAACAGATTATATCTTCCTTTTTGTTGACACGCTCGTCAACGACACCGTCTATCTTTTTGAGGACAAAAATATTGTCCTCGTATCCAAATCGCCTGTCAGGGATCCTGAGGGAAAAACGCAGGGCACAATCCATCTCTTGCCGGGATTGAACTCCATAGATCAATCATATTTCCATCCCATAGATGTTTTTTTCGCCGTCAGAAACGAACCTGCTGTTGATTTCGAGTTCAATCTGCCTTTTGACATTGAAGTCGGAGAAGGGATAATGAAAAATTTCCAGTTTTTCGAAGAAAAATATTACTCTATTATCGATTCACTCAGCAAAGAAAAAGTCATCACCCAGCAAGAAGTAGTATTCACTGCAATTTACAGAGATGACGCAGATCTTTTCCAGATAAACGAAGCTTTCAGATTTCTTTCAAACGGCTTTCCTCCTGAAGATGTCTGCCATATGTTCAACTCGGGCTCCTCTCCGTTCCCATACGACTCTGTCAGGCGCACGGTCAGAATAGGTGAAACTCTCCCGTCTTTCGTTTTCTACGGAATTCAAAAGACGGCGATAGAAGACGACGGCAGAATAGGTTTTTACTTTCATTCCGTCAACCCCACAGGACCTGCTGTTAATTACTGGGAATTGTCTCTCTCTGAAAAACGCGCCGTGGTCATAGGCGTTCTGAAAGCCGAAGCCAAGAGATATTGGGAATTTGACATTAGCACGGACCCGGAATAAAATACCCAATGCCTAAAAGAGAAAATAAATTTGCCGGGTTTTTCAACCTTCTTCTGGCGATCGTAACAGGATCTCTTGTTTCGGCAGTAGTGATGTTCGGAGTTTCAAAACTATCCCTTTTTCTTCTTTTCAGGATTTTTGTTTTTTCGGCGTCTTCAGTGAAGAAATTTTTTATTATGATGACCCTATGTTATTTCCTCCTTCTTTTACTCTCAATGGCGTGGTCTTTTTTACTTTCGAAAATAACCCGCGGGATGATATTCGGAAAATCGCAAAAAAAAGCACACGCTCTTTTTTCTTTTCTCGTCATATTCGTTTTTTTCTCTTTTTCGTCAGGGTTGGCTTCCGGTTTTGTCTATACCAATGCTTTTATAGACGCTGCCGGTCTCAACCCGGAAAAGAAACCGCTTCCCGACCTTTTCGGGTTAAGCCTCGAATCGGCTTTGTCGGTGTTAAATGAAAACGGCTTCGATTCAATACCGCTTTCAAATATCCACTATTCGGCGCTGAGCGGCGAAATGCCCGAAAGTGTTGTTGTAAGACAGGATCCTCCGGCCGGGACTTTTATTGCGAACTCATCTCAGATTGAGTTATGGATCAATATTTTTACCGAAATCCCCTATGTTTCGGACACTCTGCAGACAATACCTCATCTCGGCGGTCTGCCGCTTGACAGGGCTCTTATTATAATGGCTTCTAAAAATTTCTCTTTTGAAGTCGAATCTCTTTTTTGCGATACCGTGGGGATAAACTGGATAATAGGAAGTTTTCCGGAAGGCGGGACAGAAGCGCTTCCCGGAACGTCAGTGACTGTTTACGTTTCTCTCGGTTCAGAAACAATCTTGGCTCCTTCTCTTTTCGACATGAAACTTAACGAAGCCGACCTGATATTAAGGAATCTCGGATTAGTTTTAGCAGTAGAAAGCGAAAGACCCGATCCTTTGCCTCCCAACACCGTCATTTCACAAAATCCTTCTCCTGGAGACACTTGCTTTCCCGGAGACACCGTCAGGGTTGTCATTTCATCGGGAATACCCGACACCATGGAATTCTGAAAATTTGTCTCCGATAGATATCAATCCTTTTTGACCTTTTGACCTTTTTTTTCTCTGATCATCAATTTTTCTGTCAAAATAACCAAATCCCGTTCATATGTTTTTAGCATAAAAAACCCCCTTGACAAAAAAAGCAAATCTAATATTTTTTCAAAATGAAAAAAGGGTTAAAAGAGTATTTTAGGCAAAGGAGGAAATATGATTTACGATTTTTTCCCCGCCGGGACATATGAAGAAATGCGGAGACTGAAAGAATCCATTGATTCCGCGTTTAACGGTTTTTCAGCAGGTTATCCTTTTTGCAACATTTACGAGAGCCCTGAAAAAACATGTGTCCTTTTTTTTGCGCCGGGTCTTAAGGAAGAAGATATTGACATATCGGCAACTCCGGATTCGCTAACCATTTCTATAGACAGAAAAAAATTATACGAAGACCAGACGCTGAAAGAAGAAAGACCTTTCGGAACATTCAGGCGGACGGTCAATTTTCCGTTCAAGGTAAACACAGAAAAACACTGGGCAAAATACAAAGACGGCGTTTTATCCCTGATGTTCGAGAGAGCTGAAGAAGACAAACCTAAAAAGATAAAAATTAACTGATTTTGGAGGCTGTAATGATCACGAAATACAAAAACGACAGCAGGACAAAAATATGCAGACCTGCCACTGACGTCATATCATTCGAAGACGGCATAAAAATTTTTATGGACGTCCCCGGGGCGGACGAAGAGAAAGTTGACGTATCGGTTGAGGACAACGTCCTATCAGTGCGAGCCTCTTGCACAGAATGTTTGGAAGAGTCATTCAAAGCCCTTCACGCTGAATTTGAACCCTGCGACTATTTCAGGGAATTCACGCTCCCCAGAAACATATCAAGCGCTAAGATATCTGCAAAAATAAAAGACGGAGTCCTCGAACTGACCCTGCCGTTTTCGGATGAAGTTAAGCCGAAAAAAATACAAATAACAAAAGAATAAGAAGGAGGGCACCATGGCTTTCAGAGATCTTATACCCTGGCAAAGGGAGAGAGACATTGTCAGGAAAGAAGGAGAGCCTTCGCTGATTTCTTTTCAGAGAGAAATGAACAGGCTTTTCGACGATTTCTTTTCAGGCTTCGACTCTTCTTTTCTTGCAACAACGAGAGCATCGGTCTTCACGCCGAGCATAAACATAAAGGAAGATAAAGACAATCTTACTGTTTCCGCTGAACTTCCCGGCATGGACGAAAAAGACATCGAGATAACAATGAGCGAAAACACCGTAAAGATAAGCGGAGAAAAAAAAGAAGAAACCGAAAAGAATAAAGACAACTATCATTACGTAGAAAGAAAATCCGGTTACTTTGAAAGAGTAATTGAGCTTCCGGTTCAAGTGGACTCCGATAAAGCACAAGCGGCTTTTAAAAAAGGCGTTCTCGAGATTAAATTTCCTAAACTCATCAAAACCCAAAATGTCAAAAGAATTGAAATAACAAAAGAATGAATTTAATTATGCATCCCCGAATGGGGATGCATACTGCTGATTTAACTCACGGTTGTTTTCATGGAGCTTTTTTTTTGTTAAAATCAACGCGATGATAATTGTAATATTCTTTTTGTTTTCCTTATGCGGGAAAACGGTTCTTTTCGACCAATCAAGGTCGCAGACAAATTACTCGAGCTATGATTTCATAGTTGACGACAATTCACCAATTCCCCAGCCTTATCCGCCGTCAAGTCCTAATTCATGGAACGGTCAACTATCAACATGGGCTTACGAACTCTATCTCATGGGGCACGATATAAGGATAAATACCGGCTACATAACATCCTCCGACTTTTAACGGAGTCCATCTTTTTATAATACCCGAGCCGCAGGACACTTTTTCAGTCCCTGAGATGAACGCGATAGAGAGCTTCGTCCTTTCGGGGGGAAGCCTTCTCCTTGTCGCGAACCACAATGGTTCAGACAGAAACGGCAACTCATGGGACTCTCCGAGCATTTTCAATGGATACACTCAACCGCATATAACAACTCCTCCCGGAAATGATCCTGAAAGATTTATTAAACCGAGATTCGGCATGCATCTTCATGTAAAAGGCGAAGGCAACAACAGCATAACCGGATCCTGGACAAATGTCTCTAATTCACCGTATGACCCAGTCATTAACGGACATTTCGGAAGGGTCGACACTTTTACATACCACGTAGGAAATGTCTTCACCGTGTCTCCCGGCATCAACTCATCTTTGGATTCCCTCCGCGGGCACATCTGGAAAAACTTTTCCCCTCAGGACACTACACTTATAATGGTCACGACCTGCAGATCCGGAAGCGGCAAAGTAGGAGGAATAGGGGATTCTTCTCCCTGCTGTGACGGCACCGGCCCGACCGCGCATGAAAACAACTGGATAGAACACGACAACAGAGAGCTCTTTCTCAATATCTGTTATTGGCTTTTACTAAGTGAAACCGCGGTGGAGGAACCCGGATTGCCTTCAGAATCTTTTGCTGTTTTTTCTTATCCATATCTTATCAAAACTTTTTCGTCATCTGAAAAAATATTTTTGACCGATTTATCGGGCAGAACTTTTTTCGGGATCAGCCCTTTCTCGACATCAGAGGGCAGAACATATTATCTTTTGCCCTGCGATCTTAAACCTTCAGTCTATTTCGCCTTTTCACCGGATATTCGACCCCTAAAAATAACTATTTTTAGGTAAAAGACTTTTTGCCGTCAGATGGCATTATCAAAAGGATCGAGTTTTTTCTATGGAAAAAATACAAAAAAAATGTTAAATATAGATAAGAAAATGATATAATATATATTTATACAAAGGCAGAAAGGAGGCCATTGTGCAAAAGTGGCGGTTTTTCCTTTTGATAGCAATATTACCAGCCTGCATTTGGTCAGAAAGTTTCAGTATTCACACTCAGCCCCGTTACCACATAGTTTCTCCCGGCGACTGTCTGTGGAATTTGTCCCATTATTACCTCGGCAATCCATACAAATGGCCCATGATATGGGAGGTGAACAAGCCTCAAATAAAAGACCCTCACTGGATATACCCCGGACAGAAATTTCTGATACCCGCGATTACTGACGTCGTATCTTCACCGGAACTTTTTGATGTCCCTCCGAGCGTTCAGGTATCGCTTGTCGATATCGCACAGCCCGTTGTAGCATACGAACTCGCATACAGATGTGGATATATCACGAGAGAACGCCTCACCGGCAGAATGCACATTGTCGATTACTACGACAGAGAAGTCCCTCAGCTGACATCAGGATTTCAATGTTATATAGACGCCGGTTTAAACAAAGGCATAAGCGAAGGTCAGATGCTTATTATCCTGAGAGAGTCATATTCAGTCAGCGACCCCATGACAGGCAGAGATCTCGGAAAAATTGTGCATCCATTGGGTATATTAAAAGTTCTCGAAGTTAAAGACGCCGTTTCACGCTGTCTTATTCAGGAAACATACGACAACACTGTCGCCCTCGGCGACGTGATCTCTGAATTCGTAATACCGGAACTGCCCTCAAACACCGATATGCAGCTCGCTCAAATTGATTTAACCGGATATATAATCAGGATAACCAATTATGTGGGAACAATTAAAAACACTTCTTTTGTCTATCTCAACATAGGTTCGAACGCCGGCGTCGAGGTCGGTGACGTCTTTGAAATCCTCATCCCCACAGAAACTGTCACAAACCCTGCTACAGGAGCGAGGGTGACTATACCCGAAAGGCCGTCAGGTTATATTCAGATACTCAATGCCCAGAACGAAACTTCTTCAGGTTACATTTTCGGCATTAACGGTATTTCAGAGATCAGAGCCGGCGACAAGATCAAACTTGTGTGCAGAGCACAGTTATAAACACTAACACAATAACGGACCGGTGAATTTATGGATGAAGAAAAAAAAATAGATCTGCTGAGAAAAGTCGCTCTCTTCAGGGGACTTAACCGCGAAGAAATAATAGAATTGCTAAAAAGAGCGAAACTGAAAATGTTTTCGCAGGGCGAGATAATATTCAATGAAGGCGAAAAAGGCGACACTATGTTCGTCATAATCAAAGGGAAAGTGCGTATTTCCACGATAGTTCCCGGCGTAGGCGAGGAAGCCCTCGCGATATATGGGCCGGGGGAGATAATCGGAGAAATGGCGCTGGTCGAGGCATCTAAAAGATCAGCTACTGTTACCGCGGAGGAAGAAACTGAAACCATAGGTTTCAAAAGGGAAAAGCTGATAGATTTCATGCAGGAATACCCCGGAGCCGGAATTAATATTCTCTGGGTTCTCGTCAGAACATTAGCCGAAAGGCTCAGGGCGACAAACGAAAGGCTGAAGCCAATCTTCGCTCTCGCCAAGACATTTTGAAAGGCAAATTCAGACTTCAGGATTTCAAAAAGCGCAAATCTGAAAAAAAGAAAATTTGCGCTCTTACCTCTTATGACTACTGCACTGCTCATTGGCTCCAGAAATCAGGTGTGGATTTCATCCTCGTCGGCGACTCCGCCGGAATGGTAATCTACGGGGGCAGTAACACTCTCAGCGTCAGGGTAAGCGACATAGTCCGTCACTGCAGGGCAGTCAGAAAAGGCGCTCCGCAGACTTTCATTGTCGCGGACATGCCGTTTCTTTCCTATCAGCTTTCAACTGAAAAGGCCATAAAAAACGCCGGCAGAATGATCGCCGAAGGAGAAGCCGACGCCGTCAAAGTGGAAGGCGGTGAGCCAGTCCTTGACAAAGTGAAAGCCATTCTTGGCGCGGGAATAGCCGTTCAGGGCCACATAGGCCTGACTCCGCAATCTGTATCGCTTTTCGGCGGATACAGATCTCAGGGCAAAACAGCGAAAGAAGCCGAAAAACTGATAAAGGAAGCGAAGATGCTCGAAGACGCCGGCGCTTTCAGCCTTGTCCTGGAATTCATACCCTGTGAAGTGGCGTCAAAAATCACCGATTCGGTAGAAATACCGACAATAGGCATAGGCAGCGGAAAAGAATGCGACGGACAGATACTCGTCACCAACGACCTGCTCGGTTTGACGCCGGAAAATATACCGAGATTCGCCAAACAATACGCTAATATCGGCGAGGAAATATCCCGGACGTCGTCACTTTACATAGATGAGGTGAGGAATGGCTCGTTCCCGTCAGAAAAAGAGACAATACGCCTCGAACCTGAATCAATGAAAGACTTTGAAAGAGATGAGTGAAGAAACCCAGTTTTTTTCCGGTTCTGATTTAGAGGAAAAACTCGCGGGATTGCTTCTTGCTAAAAAAATCCTGAAGGCGGATGTTCTCGACAAAGCCTCAAGACATTCAAAAATATCAGGCCAGACGCTCATCTCCACTCTCGTTTCCACAAAAGCTGTTTCGGAAGACTTAGTATGGGAGAATATCGCCGAGCTCCTGGGAAAGCCTTTCATACACATAGACCCTCTGACTCTGGACCTTGAAATAGTGACAGGCGCTATTCCGCAGAAATACTCCAAACACAACAAATTAGTCCCTCTTTCAAGAGAAGGAGACAGTCTCACTGTCGCGTTCTGCGAACCTTCGGTTCTCAAACTGAAAGACGACCTTGAAAATCAGCTCCACATAAAGCTCAACTTCGTATTGGCCAAGCCTTCAGACGTAGAGAAAGTTATTGAAGGTTTTTTTTCTTTCCACTCCGCCCTGAAAGCCGCAGAAACTCTTCTTCGCTCCGGGACTCTCGAGTCCAAGAACATATTCAACAAAGAGTATCTCAGCGGAACAGAAACCGAGGTTCAGCCGGACATAAAACCTGTCGTCAGCGCCGTTGACAATCTGTTTTCTTACGCGTTCGAGCAGAGAGCTTCGGACATACACATAGAGCCGAAAAGAAACCTCTCTCTTGTGAGAATGAGGATAGACGGAGTCCTTCACGACGTCCATGTCATTCCGAACATAGTCCACTCGGCTATTGTCTCGCGCGTAAAGATACTTTCCGGGCTCGATATATCTCAAAAGAGAATCCCGCAAGACGGCAGGATAAAGAAAAAATACAAAGACAACGAACTCGAAGTCAGGATATCCACGGTTCCCACGGTCTTCGGGGAAAAAGTGGTTATGAGGATTTTTGACCCGGATGTTCTCCTTCAGAACATAGGAGACCTCGGTTTTTTCGACGACGACATGACTCTCGTCAAGGAATTTTTAGGCCACAACGAAGGCATAATTCTCATAACAGGACCGACAGGCAGTGGAAAGACGACGAGCCTGTATTCACTTTTGAGGGAGCTTTCCAAACCGGAAGTCAACATAGTGACGATAGAAGACCCCGTCGAGCTCGTCTATGAAGATTTCAACCAGATACCGGTGGACAAAAAATCCGGAATCGGTTTTGCCAACGCTTTGAGAAATGTTCTCAGGCAGGATCCCGACATAATTATGGTCGGTGAAATAAGAGATAAGGAAACAGCTGAATACGCCATACAGGCAGCTCTGACAGGGCATCTTGTCTTTTCCACCCTTCACACAATAGACGCCCCCTCGGCAATTTCGAGAATGGTCAACCTCGGCGTTCCGAAATTCCTTTTATCGAGCACTCTCATCGGGGTCATAGCGCAAAGGCTTATAAGAAAAATCTGCCCCTTCTGCTCTGAAAGTTTTAATCTTCCCCCGGATGCCGTTGAAGCGCTGGAAATTGAAAAAAACCAGCTCTCCACGGCAGAAGTCAAAATCGGAAAAGGTTGTGTTCAGTGCAGGGGGACCGGTTTTTTATACAGAACCGGGATTTTCGAGACCCTCAAAATCACTCCCGAAATAAGGAAGTTCATAGTTTTAGGGGAAAGCCTCAATCTCATCAGGTCCGAGGCGAAGAAAAACGGAATGAGGACATTGCGCGAAGCCGCCGCGGCGAAAATGCTCCTCGGAGAGACCTCTCATAAAGAAGTCTTCAGAGTCACCGGTTCATCGCACTATCTCATCGAAGATTACTGAATCTTTTTGCCTTCCCGGCTCCAACCGTATATTTTTCGTATTAAATTGACCAGTTTCAGTTCTTTCGCCAATGAAAGAGCTTCTTCCGCCAAATCACGGGTTAAATGCTTTTTCTGCCACGCACAATAGAGTTCCAGTCTGTATTCGAGCAGGTGAGCGAGAAGGTATTTTAAACCGAGTTTTCTGAATGTTTTTTCGGATCTTAAATAGCATTGCTCTGCAAGCGAATATTTTTTCTGGCTCTTGTAAAGTTTTCCGAGATTCGCGAGAAGAATTCCTTTCCCTCTCAGGTCGCCTATTTCTTCTTTCAACTCGAGAGCTTCTTTGTAATAAACTTCCGCCTCAGAGTATTCTTTTAAGTCGGTCAGCATTCCGGCAATGTTTGTCAAAGCTCTCGATTCTTCAAGTGGATTGCCGATTTTTCTGTTCACCCTCAGGCTGAGATTATAATATTTTTTGGCTCGCTTATAATCAAGCAGTTTCATATAGAGCAGACCGAGATTTAGATAGACCTTCGCCAAATCAGTATGCAATCTTATTTTTCTGAAATAAGCCATGCATTCATTGAAATACAAAAGTGATTTTTTGTATTCTTCTTTTTCAAAATAGAGATACGCCATATTGAATTTAATGTTTGAAACTGAAAGCATATCATTGTTTTTCAAGGCGGCGGCCATCCCTCTTTTATAATTGTCCAACGCACTTTCGAAATCGCCTTTCTCTGAAAAAACGTTCCCTATATTCAACAACAACTTGCTTTTTATATCACTGTTGCCGTGGCGTTCAGCTTGTTCGAGAGCTTTTTGATAAAACATCAGGGCTTTATTGTATTCGCTTTTGTAGTATTTTATCCTTCCCAGAAAAACAACTGCATTTATTTTCTTTTGCCTGTCTTTGAGTTCCGAGGCTATTTTGAGAGACTCTTTCGCGCTCTCCTCGGCATTGTCCAGTTTCCCCTTTTGAATGTAATTATCTCCCGCCGAAATAATTGAATCGTGAAGAAATTCAATGATTTTTCTATTCTTAAGTCCTGAGGAGGCTGTTTCTCTTAAGTATTTTATGTTTTCCGTCAGTAATTTCTGAGACTTGTCGGTCTCTCCGGCTAAAGACATCATTTTAGCCAGTCTGAGATTGACACGAGCTACACCGGAATAATCTTTCTTTTTTTTAAGAGCGGATTTCGCGCCTGCATACATTTTAATAGCTTTTTTGTATAAATACCTCTCTTTTGCGTAATCTCCGGCTCTTTCAAAAAACTCGGCTGCTTTTTCCATGTCCCCGGAATTTTTTAGATGATGAGCCGTCACTTCATAATATGTCTTATTTTTTCCGTGTTTTTGGATATATGCCTGCGCTATTTGCCTATGCTTACTTTTTATCTCAGATTCGAGCATCATATCGCCTATAACTCCGGATATCATATCGCTTTTAAACCTGAACCGCTTTGCTTCTATTTTCGACAGAAATCCTTTTTCGGAAAGACTTTCAAGCTGTCCATGAATTTTATCTTTTTGTGTCTTATAGACAATCTCTGCGATTGAAGCGTCTATTGCCTCCGTGAAAAGCGAGCAAGTATAGAGAATATCTTTTTCCGCCCCGTCGAGCCTGTCAATTTTTGCTACAACTACATCGTTCATCGTTCCCGGGAGTTTTTTAGCCTCATTTTTAAGATAAGCCACACGGGCTCTTATTTCAATATACCCACTCTTTTTTATATAATCGCAGTAAACAGTCAAAAAATACGGATTACCCTGCGTAGTTGTAAAAATATTTTCCGAGAGATTTTTTGAGATTTTACAGCCCGTGATTTTTTCCGCCAGGATTAAGCTCTCTTTGTCAGAAAGTCTTTTAACAGGTATATCAACCCTGTGTTTTTTTAAATTCTCAAAAACCATTCTTTTTGAACCGTCTTCTGAAAGCCTTGAACTCGTTATTAGGCAAAACTGAAAATCCTCCCTGCTTCGGATCACTTCGGTTAACATATCAGCAGAAACTTTATCCCAATTGTGGGCATTTTCAATAACCAAAACCGTCCTTTTCATAGAATAAAGAGCTTCAAGAACGGTCGAAACCGCCCTTAAGGCTTCCGTCCTTAACGTATTGAAGTTCAGGTTTAATGCCGGACTTCTTCCATACGGGACAGAGAGTAAATGTTTTATGACCGGTTTTGCTCTTGTCAAATCACCGCAAATTTTAGCGGCTTTCGCCTTTCCAGCGTGAGATATGACATTTTGATGGAATATAAAGAATTTTCTATCGAAATCTTTCGCTTTTATTTTTTCGCCTATGATGTTTCTCAGAAACACTTCACTGAACAATTGTGATACTAATTCGAAATCCGACGGCTCTGATTTTACGTTTTCAATAAAGACTGGCTCTTTAATATTTGATTCTTTAATAACTTTTTCAATCAATGACGATTTTCCGGCTCCTGCTTCTCCGAATACATTAACCAGCCGAAATCTCTTATCACGCAAGTGTTTTGTCAACTCATCTTTTAATTTCGCCGCCTCGTTTTCAAGACCGACAATTTTTTTTAATGCGGGGCTCTTAATAGCATTTTTACTTTTCAGCTTCCAGTATTTCACTTTTTCAGATATTCCCTTGAAAGACTCTTCCCCGGCAAAACTAAAACAATAGTCGCCGCCAGCTTGCTTAAAGAAACCGTCATCAACGAGCGTTTCTCCGGCTTCAGCTCTCGTCATAAGCCTTGCCGCGAGGTTGACCTTTTCACCGAGGATTACGTATTCTTCTCTCTCTCTGTTGCCTATAATTCCCGTGAAAGCCGGCCCGTATGTCATTCCGATTCTTAATGATCTCCCGTTCGAAAACTCCATCGCGAAATCACACGCCCTTTTGAAAGAATTCTCCAGCCTCACAGGAGCTCCGAAAACCGAAACAGCCACTACTCCTTTGTCGCCTCTGCTGAATCTTGTGTAGCACCCGTATTTCAATGATATTTTCGAAATTTTTTCGACAAACCCATGGACTAAAACTTTTTCCGATGGAGAAATAAAACAGTTTATTACGTCTCTGAATTCGTTTTTTAGAACTCTTCCCCTTAAAATCGGAGACAAAAACATTTCTTTAGTTATTTCATCCGACCATATTCTTTTTTTCATTTTTGAAAGATGCAAATTCTCTAACAGCTTTATCTTTAAGATTTCATCTTGCTTTCTGAAATTTATTACGGAGCCGCAGATATTTATCTTCCCCGGTTTACTTTTTTTCCCTGCCTCTATCGCGGCAGTTAAAGCTTCACCGGAAAAAAAATACGCGCTCTGAGGACTTTTTCTCACAACGCGCCATTTTACTTCGCCCCGGGAAAATCCCGCTTTTACTGATATCCCCGGACATATTTTTTTTAAATATCTCGGTTTTATTTTCAGTGATTTTCCGTAGGCATTTTCGATTTCTCTTAAAACCTCATCGCTGTCGCAGATTTTTTCCGGAAATACTGCTATGAAAGAATCGCCTTCAAAACATGAAACTATTCCTTTGACGGATTTTACCGCGTTTATGTAAGGAATAAAAAACCTGTCCAATACTTTGCTGAGTCTCTCCGCTCCCCTCTTCCCCTCCTTCATCAAAGACTGGGTTATCTTTGTAAAATCCGTTATGTCGGCGTAAAAGACATAACCTGTAAAATTTCCGCAATATTCGCCGTTTCTGGCTTTTTCTATTATAAAATCCGGAACTGATGTCTGGACTCCACTTTTTTCCAAAATCTTTTTCATGAGATGATTTTAATACTCTCTTAGAGTTATTTCATCATCAAATATGTTAATCAGAAAAGACGATGAACGCCTCAAGCATGGCTAAGGTAAATTTTTCGTCAAAAAATATAATTAGGAGTATAATATCTCCGGATTAAGATATTTTTAAGATTCAGTCTCTAATATGATTCAAAAAAGGAGGAGACATGAAGAAAAAATTTTTAACATGTATTCTTGCGTCGTTGTTGACATGCGCCCTCACCGCCCAGATTGTCATTGACCATAACTGCATGAGGGTTGATATTATCCCCTCTCAATGGGTAACTTACGTAATAAACAACTCTAAATGGCACTACGCGCACACCTCTCACGGAAGTCAGTTGACAACCGGTCTGGAAGAGCTCGAAATATTAAACTCCGCATTTGCCGTCGACATCGGATGGTGTGCTCTGCCCAACACACCGGGAGAATTCTGCATTCACGACGGACAGAGATACGACGATTATGTTACCCCCGAAATGTATTGGCAGACGACAGACGGTATGAACGAGACGAGAGCCGTCCTAAACGGCAACACAGATCTCAACTTTTCAGGATGGGCGTGGTGCTGTCAGTGCGACCACTACACTTCTGATTCGGTTCAAACGTATCTTGACTCGATGAACAGACTCGAACAGCAGTATTCCGGCGTAACTTTCATATACATGACAGGGAACGCACAGGCGACTGGAGACGATGGATACAACAGATATCTGAGGAACAACCAAATCAGGCAATACTGTCAGAACAACGGCAAGGTCCTTTTCGATTTCGCCGATATGGACTGCTGGTGGTTTAACGATACTACGAGCGCTTGGGAACAGCACACCTATTATCACAACGGTCAATACATACCCGCCGAACACCCCGCGTATTACGGAGATTATAACGGCTCTCACACCGCTTACGAAAACTGTCTGCACAAGGGCATGGCAGTCTGGTATATGTTCGCGGTTCTCTCAGGGTGGGCGACCGGAGTCGAAGAAACTCCTGGGGGCAATTCTTTCATAGACGGATTGAAAGTTTATCCGAATCCTTTTACCTCCAGCGTGGACATCTCTTTCAGCATCTTAAAAAGCGACTGGGTAGAAGTTTATATTTCCGATGTTTCCGGAAGAAAAATTCTGAATCTTTTGAGAGGTGATCTGGAGGAGGGCACTTACTCGGTAAGCTGGCAGGGAGTTGATTTTTCAGGGAGAGCCCTTCCGTCGGGAATTTATATATACAAAATTACGCAAGGCAGTGAGCTGGCAGTCTCGGGCGTTTTGAAAAAATTTTAGCGACATAAGAATCATACACCTGCAGACTCGTTGAACGAAAGCAACAGGAGGATAAGGCAAATTGACATCCATTCTTTTCTTCATAGCGGTCGTGACATCGGCGGTTCAGATGCCCGTTGAACACGGCAGAATCTGCTTTTCGTCTGCGGAATGCGCCTTGATACTGGCTGCGGGCGGGAGTTAATGGGAGAGAGCATAATATGGGCTTTTGCAAAAGAAACGGGCTTATACGAAGAAAGTTTAAGGTATCCCGGGGAAGACGGCGTCTACGAAGAGGAAAGAATGGATTCTCTCGGACTTTAGAGGCAGGTCACGCATTAAATTTGACAAGCATTGTCATTCCAAAACCGCTTTTATCCTTCTCACTCCCGAGGAAGAGGACTGTTCTTTCAGAATCCTGAATTTGCCGAGTTCACCCGTCTTTCCCACATGCGGTCCGCCGCAGACTTCTTTTGAAAAACCGCCTATGGAATAGACTTTTACTTTTTCGGAATACTTGTCCGTGAAAAGCGCTACAGCGCCTTTTTCCTTAGCCTCTGCAACATTCATCATCTCTTCGACTACATCAAGATTTTCTTCTATTACTTCGTTTACAATATTTTCGACTTTTGTAATCTCATCTTCCGTCATGGGCTTCGGATGTGAAAAATCGAACCTCAGCCTTTCAGGCGTAATGTTTGAACCTTTCTGAGCGACATGCTTTCCGAGGACCTTCCTCAGAGCTTCATGGAGGAGATGCGTAGCGGTGTGGAGTTTTTTCGTCTGCTCGCTTGCGTCCGCCAGTCCTCCTTTGAACCTTACCTCGCTTCCGGCTCTGGAGATTTCCTGATGATTTTTATAGGCTTTTTCAAATCCTTCAATGTCCACGCCAAGACCTTTTTCCCGGGCGAGTTCTTCAGTCATTTCGAGAGGGAAACCGTAAGTGTCGTAAAGCCTGAACGCTATTCTTCCCGGAATTTTTTCATTACCGTCTTTTATGAGGTTCGGCGCTATTCTCGAAAACTCTGTCATCCCTTTGTCGAGACAATGTCTGAAACGCTGTTCTTCTTCGGTAATCGCTCCTACTATAAACTCTTTTTTTCTTTCGAGTTCTTCATAAACCGGATTTGTCTCTATGATCAGATCCGCGAGCATCTCTCCCAGCCCTTTTTCTATGCCTATCATCATAGAATACCTCATCGCCCTTCTTATTAGCCGTCTGACAATATAACCCTGGTCTAAATTCGATGGTTTTACTCCCAGCTCGTCACCGATAATGAAAAAAGCCGATCTCATGTGATCTGTGATTATTCTCATGGCTCGGGTTTCTTCAACACTTTTTCCGTATTTTTTCCCCGATGCGTCTTCGACGACTCTTAAAAGAGGGGCGTATTTTTCAGTTTCGTAAACCGAAGAATATCCGTTGAGAACAGCGGCGGTTCTCTCAAGACCCATGCCGGTATCTACGTTTTTCACCTTTAAAAGCTCGAACCTTTTGTCAGGCGTTTTGTAAAACTGCATGAAGACGTCGTTCCATATCTCGACATATTTGCCGCATGGACACCCCGGCGAACAATTAGGAGAACAACTCGGCAGAAGAGTGTCATAAAACATCTCGGTATCAGGTCCGCAGGGGCCTGTTTTTCCTGCCGGACCCCACCAATTGTCTTTTTTCGGCAGAAAGAAAACATGATCTTCCCTGACTCCGCATTTTTTCCATATTCCGGCTGTCTCTTCGTCACGAGGACAATCGGAATCACCTTCAAAAACAGTGAAGAAAAGCCTTTCTCCGTCGAGAGAAAGCCAATTCTTTGATGTCAGAAATTCATGGCTCATCCGGACCGCTTCTTCCTTGAAATAATCTCCGAGCGACCAGTTGCCGAGCATCTCAAAAAAAGTCAGGTGCTGAGAATCGCCGACCTCATCGATGTCTCCTGTTCTCAGGCATTTCTGCCAATTACAGAGTCTTTTGCCCGAGGGATGCTTTTCTCCCATGAGATAAGGGACAAGCGGATGCATACCGGCGGTCGTGAAAAGAACCGTCGGGTCATTTTCCGGAATCAGCGGAGCGCCCGTTATCTGCGCGTGGCCGTTTTGTCTGAAATACTCAATAAAAGAATTCCGCAATTCCTCGATTCTCATCTTTTATCCTTTCCCCCTTCAATAACCCCATCTGCGGGTGTTTTAAGCTCAAACAACCTCAATGAGGCGTCGAAATTCACGCCGAGGTCCGGATCCATGGGTCTGTTCTCGCCCGTGAGCCTAACGCCGCAGTTGATACAGTCCCTCGGAACATTTCCGGAATATTCATGCAGGCACTCTGGGCATGTTTTTTTCGATTTTTCTCTTATAAAATCAATTATCTCAGCCGAGCTTAACCATCTGTCGCTGTTTCTATCGGCTTCTCCCCTGAAAGCCCTCAGGAGAAGAGGAGTTAAAACCCTCTCTCCTACTTCCCTGTCTTCTTCGGAGGCGGTTATTATGAGTCTTCTTCCCTGCGAAGTCAAATCGGATACAAATCCTCCCGAGTGACACGCGTCGAGAAATATATAGCTTTCGAGGAATATTGGTATCGCGGAATTAAGCTCGTCGTCGAATATGTCTCCGTCTTCATCGTTCAGGCTGTATGGGCATATGCTTTCGTCATAGCCGTCGGGTTCGAGGATTCCCTCTGCGTATCTTTTCCTGTCTCCGTGCCCGCTGAAGAAAAAGATAAATTTGTCGCCTGAAGACGCCGCCTGAGATATCTTCTTTATGCTTTCGAGTATGTTCCTTCTCGTGGCATTTTCGTCTGCGAGAAAAACCGTGTTTTCAGGCTCTATTATTCCGCTGTTGACGAGAAGTTCATAAAACTCCAATGCGTCTTGCGATGCTCTGTTGAGCGAGCTTTCACCGGGATAACCGCTTATGCCTATTATGAGAGCCCAGAGCGTTCCCGGGCTTCTGTCTCCGGTAATCTCCGTGTTCTCTATCAGTTCCGTGCTTATATCGTATCTGCATCTATCGCCTCTTCCGTAGGCATAGACCTGCGCGAGATAACTGAATCCGGGAAAAGATTCGAACAGTATCGTCTCGTCGGAAGCCATGTCCGTAGGGTTTTCAGATCCTTCCGAACGCCTGTAGAACTCTTTTCCGCTTACGAAAAGATCGACGTCTCTATCCCGCGTGCTCTCTCCGCGGACTCTGATTACGGCAGTTCCTCGTGTCGGAAAAGACAAGGAGTAGAACTTGACGCCCTGAAAAGGCGGCCTCACTGTTCCTGTTCTGTGGTCTCCGAGAGACAGCTTTTCGACAGTGTCGATATCTACTGATCCGAAAGACAATTCAATTTCCGAAGGGTTGTCATAGAGAAGAGGAAGAAGATAGACAGTATCTCTTCTCCCAAGCCAAATAGACGCGATCTCCAAAGGATTCAATGTGTTAAGTTTTATTCCGGCAGTTCCGTAGCCGTCGAAAATCATCAGATCAACATCCCGTTTTTCCGCTGAAAGAGCCTGAAAATAATAATATCCTTCGTTTCCTGTTATTATGCCGAGAATAAAAGGTCTTTCCGGTTCGACTTTTTTAGATATGCGCGGAGACAGATGGGGAACAAAAGAAGTTACCTCCTGCGCCGCAAGCGAATATCTGACAGACGATTCGCCTAAGTTAAAACCTTTCACGGTTACGCGAGTCTGCGACGAGTAGGGTGGAATCAGTATGGTTTCACGTGACGTGTATCCCACTGATTTATACTTTTCTCCTTCTGTTTCGACGTAAAGGTCGAGATCCGCATCGTCGTTTCCAGCTGAATTGAGATAGAGTAAAACCGGATTGCGGCCGACGGAAGGTATCATAAAAGAATTCTGCGTGACTGATTCACCGAGGGTTCCGCTCATCGTGGTTCCAGGAGTCAATTCCCTGAGAGATGATTTTTTCGAAACGCTCAGATTAAAATTCACCGTCTTGGAAATATCATTCATATAGACTATAGCCCTGACGGTTTCACTTTCGAATATATCCGCCCTGGCCTTCTCATTGTTGGCGTCTGTCAAGCCTCCCGTCAGATATTCGTCGCTGTCAGTATAGAGCTTTATATCTATGTCTCCTCCCCGGTCGGAAGAAGAGAGTGAAAATTCATAGACACCCGACGACGGAGCCGAAAAAAGAAAAACCTCCGAAGGCCTCTCCGAATTCAGTGTTCCCGTTAATGGCAGGGCGGATAGATTTCTGTATTCCTTCATTGCATTTAATCTGACGCTGAGAGACGAGAAAGATACTCCTGAAAACTTAACGCTGAACCAATAGTTGAAATATGTATTCAGAAGGGCTCTGCCTCTCTCGCTTTTTGAGAGTATGTTTCCGTCTTCTCCGTAAATTACAAAGGGAACGGGCGGCGAAACCGAAATTTCGATGTCTATATACCTGTCTTCGAAAAGCTTGAAAGATGCCCTGCCGTCGGACACAGGTAAGCTGAAAATCGTGTCCGCGGACACGACGAATTCAGGGCTTTTTGCCGTCATCAGAAGGCAAAATAAAAGAGCGCCGGTCATATTTTCTCCTTTTGAGCTTTCATCTCCCATGTTTTATCGTGAAATTTCACATCATAAACATCTCCGGAATTAACAAAGTCACCGCTCCTGACAAAATTTCCAGCAGAATCGTAAACCATCGCGTATCCTTTTTTAAGAAAAGCAAAAGGAGACAAACTGTGTAATTTTTTCTCTGAAATATCTATATTTTCCCGTGCTTTCTCAAGCCTGTCGAGCATTCTGCGGTTTATTTCAGCGCTTTTGTATCCGAATATCTCCCTCTTGAACGCTAAGCTGTCTTTCAGTTTTTTTATGTCTATTCTCTCGTTCAATACGCTCAATTTTCCTTTTTTCGATTCTAAAACCGCTTTAACTGCCTTATTAACCGATTCATTTTTGTATCCGAGAAGGGCGGAGTATTCGTTTATTCTGCCTTTCACTGAATTCAGAGAATAAGAATTTGAATAAGAAGATAACTTGGTTTCCGCGTATTTTGCCTTTTCCGAAATGTGAGACGAGATTTTTTTCCTGAGGTAAAAAAGATTCTCAAGTATCTCTTTTCTGTCCGGAAAAATCAGCTCTGCCGCCGCTGAAGGAGTCGGAGCAAAGAGGTCCGCCGCGAGGTCGGATATACAGCTGTCAGTTTCATGTCCGATTGCTGAAACAACAGGAAGAGGAAACGCGGCAATTTCTCTGGCGAGGTTTTCATCGTTGAAAGGAGCAAGGTCTTCGGCAGATCCACCTCCCCTCGCAAGGACTACCAGCTGGACATCGGTATTTAAAAATCTTTTCATCGCCCTGATAAGTTCAGACGGGGCATTTTCCCCCTGAACCGCCGAAGGCGACAGAATAACATCGGCACATGGAAATCGTCTTTTGTATATGTTTACGAAATCCTTTATAACTGCTCCTGTCGGTGAAGTCACTATTCCAACCTTTTGGGGATATTTGGGCAAAGATCTTTTTTTAGATCTGTCGAACAACCCTTCCTTCGAGAGTTTCTCTTTAAGGATCAAGAACTTCATGTAGAGGGCGCCTTCACCCGCCGGAAAGGCAGTCTCGATTACGAAAATAAACCTTCCAGTCTTCTCCCAGAGAGAAATCCTGCCCTGAAAACGCCAAATCTGTCCTATAGCGGGAACCATGCGTTTTAAATTTCTCAAGTTTCCTTTATAGATCACGGCGTCAACAGAAGCGTATTCGTCTTTGAGTGTTAAATAGAAATGCCCGCTTGAATGTAAAGTGGCTTTGGATACTTCGCCTTCAACCGCTACAGAAGAAAAATTCATCTCAAGGGTTCTCTTTGCCATCCCATTGAGCTGTGAAATCGTCAGTATTTCCATGGAAAAGGACTATCCCCTGAAATAAAGGGCTGAATTGACCGTGTTCTTCATGAGCATAGCGACGGTCAAAAGTCCGACTCCGCCCGGAACGGGGGTTATCGAACCGGCGTGTCCCAAAAAATCTTTGTAGTCGGCATCTCCGCAGATTTTATAGCCGCTTTTGGAGCTTGCCGATTCTATTCTGTTTACTCCGACGTCAATTATCACGCACCCATCTTTTACCATATCCTTTTTCAGATAATTCGCTTTGCCGACTGCCGAAATCACAATGTCAGCTTTTTTTGTGTATCTTTCGGGATTGTCCGTCATACTGTGGCATACTGTTAAAGTCGCGTCAGTGCCTTTTGCCAGAAGAAGGTTCGCGAGAGGTTTTCCCACGATTAAGCTTCTGCCGATTAAGACCGTGTGTTTACCTCTGAAATCCAATCCGTAATAATCTGCCAGAGCCATGATGCCGGAAGGCGTGCAGCAATAATGCCCTTTCGTCCCTCTCATAAGAGCTCCGAGATTCTGCGGATGAAGCCCGTCAACATCTTTTTCAGGAGGAATAACTGAAATGATTCTTTCCGGGTCTATATGCCGAGGCAGGGGGAACTGAACGAGTATTCCGTCCGGGTTTTCATATTCGGCGCAATCCCTTATGGCGCGCTCAAGATCGTTCTCCTTAGTATTTTCGGGAAGAAACACTGTCTTCTCTTGTATCCCGATTTTTTCGGCGGCCCGTGTTTTGGATTTCACGTAAGAGCGCGATGCGGGGTCGTCGCCGACTAAAAAAACGACGAGTCCGGGTTTTTTGTCCATTTGAGCTACTGTTTTTGTAATTTCCGAGTAAATCTTATCGGCGACCGGCCTGCCTTCGAGAATTCTGGTCTCCATGTTCACGCTCCAGGAGTTATCGCGGGGAAATCCGCGAATTTAGAAAATCGTTTAATCTCCAGAGCCCTGCCTGTTTCTCCGTCCGCCTTTATCACTACTCCGTCGAGTCTTCTTTTAGATCCGAAAAAAGGCTTCAGTCTCACTTTTCTTCCTGTCTTGAAAGCTTCGAGAGAATCTGACGGGTTCATTCCTATAACAGAATCGAATGCTCCCGACATCCCGACATCGGTTATGTAGGCGGTTCCTCTATCAGACACGAATTCGTCGGATGTAGGGATATGGGTGTGGGTCCCCAGAAGTGCCGTCACTTTTCCGTCGAGGCTGAAAAAGAGCGCTCTTTTTTCCGAAGTAGCTTCGGCGTGAAAATCTATGATTATAACCGGATTTTTAGCATCGCTCGTTCTTGTTATCTCTTCTACCAGAGAATCCGCACAGGAAAAAGGATTGTCAGCCTGATTCATGTAAAGTCTTCCGACAAGACATGCAATGTAAATGCTGAAATTTCCGGATTTTATCACTGCCGTTCTCGAACCTTTTATGTATTTCGTGAAATTTGCGGGAATGACCACTCTTTTTTCATTCTCAAACCAGTCTTCAGAGCCCGTCACGTGAAGAGAGTGATTGCCTCCCGTAAATACGGAAACGCCTGATTCGAAAAGCTCTTCTGAAACCTTTCTCGATATGCCGAAACCGGAAGCGAGATTTTCACCGTTTGCAATGACGGCGTCCGGAGAATATTCACCTATTATTTCCGGCAAAAAATGCCTGCAGACCTGCCTTCCGGGCTTTCCAATAATGTCGCCTAAAAAGACAACGCTGATTTTATTTTGCATATTCCGTCGCTCTGATTTCCCTTATTACGGTGACTTTTATCTGACCCGGATATTTAAGCTCTTTTTCGATTCTCGACGCCACTTCTCCGGATAAAACAATGGCTTCAGCGTCTGATATTTTCGAGGGTTCCACTATAACTCTGAGCTCTCTGCCGGCTTGAAGGGCGAACACTTTCTCAACCCCTTCGATGTCTGCCGCTATGTCTTCAAGCTTCTCCACCCTTTCGAGATACGCTTCGATGGTATCTCTTCTCGCGCCTGGTCTCGAACCGGATATCGCATCAGCCGCCTGGACGAGGACGGCTATTGGCGATATAGGCTCAGCTTCTTCATGGTGTGACGCTATTGAATTGACCACGATGATGTCCTCGTTATATCTTCTCGCCAGATCGGCGCCGATAAGAGCGTGAGTCCCTTCAAGCGTGTGATCTGCGGCTTTGCCTATATCGTGAAGAAGTCCGCTCCTTCTTGCTATTGAAGCGTCGAGACCGAGTTCACCGGCCATCAGAGCCGCAAGATAAGCGACTTCTTTTGAATGCTGAAGGACATTCTGACCATAACTTGTTCTGTATCTGAGTCTTCCGAGATATCTCATTATCTCCGGATGAAAATTTGATATGCCGAGTTCGTTAACCGTCTCTTCAGCAGTCTTCTTTATTATCTCGTCTATTTCTTTTTTCGCTTTTTCAATAACTACTTCTATCCTGCCGGGGTTAATCCTTCCGTCAGCCACAAGTTTTTCCATTCCTATCCTCGCTATCTCTCTTCTTACAGGGTCAAACCCCGAGAGAGTTATCGCTTCAGGAGTGTCGTCTATTATTATCTCTACTCCCGTTAAATTCTCGAAAGACCTGATATTTCTTCCTTCCCTGCCTATAATCCTGCCTTTCATGTCCTCTGAAGGCAGGGGGACGACCGACACGGTGGACTCGACTGTGTGGTCGGTCGCGCATCTTTGAATTGCGGAGACGACGATTTCCGCGGCTTCCTTGTCGGCTTCTTTGGACGCGTTATCTACAATTTTCTTAATCATCTGGGCGGCTTCCTTCTTCACCTGCGTCTCGAGACTCAGAAGAAGTTCGCTTTTAGCTTCCTGAACCGTCATCCTCGATATTTTCTGCAGTCTATTGCTGATTTCTTTAAGTTCGTTGTCGAGTTTTTCGGATTTAAGCATAAGGGCTCTCTCTTTGACAACAAGGTCTTTTTCTTTTTTGACGAGTTCTCTTTCTTTAGAATTTACTGATTCCTGTTTTCTGTCGAGAGACGAAGTTCTGTCATTCAGCCTTTTTTCTGTCTGATACATGTCTCTTTGGAACTTCCGCTCTTTGGATTCGAGATCCGCCCTTGTCTTTGCCGCTTCTTCGCTGACTTCCAATCTGGCTGTTTTTTTGTAGGACTCAGCTTCGCCTTTGGCGTCCTCAATTATCTTGCGTGCCTGAGTTTTAGCGTCTTCAAGTCTGCTTTTTTGTATCTTCAGGCTCACCACGTAACCGAGCCAGAAAGTGATAATGCACAGAAAAAAACAAAGGATTATTATCGGAAGAATCAAAACGAGCGGAATGTTGGAAATTCCGTTGTTTTGACCTACCAGCTGGGTCAAAAAACTTATATGCACGAAATCCCTCCCTGCCGGGACGGGGAATACAGGTCAGAAAGAAATCGGGTGTCCTTCAGGTGCTAAATTCAGACGGCAAATAAGTCCTCAGCGGCTCAGAGCCGGGAGGAGATGACGCCGGAATTATTCCTATGCAGTTTCTCTTATCATTGAAAGTTTTAATTATAGAAAGAGAACGATTTCTTCTAAACAAGTATTCTTATCCCTTTATTACTGGAACCGGGATGCCGTGTGAAAGAAGAGTTTGAACCTTTATCAAAGTGGGTATCCTGCCTTGAGTTCGGAAAATCTCATTTAAGAGCTCGATCGTCCCGCAAGGGACTGGATTCCCTGCTAAAGGTTGTTGGCTCAAACAAAATCTATTCATCACAAACATCCCAGTGTCCGTTTCTTTAATACTCTTTTTTTCATCAATGACATTTTATCAGATTTGATGAGCTAATTCAATATCTGAAAAAAAGATGTTTTTTTCAATTCGAAAAGTCAGGAGGAGGAGGAGGAGCTATATCTTCATTCGTATTTTTAAAATAGCTTTTACCAAAATTAATAAGAGCTTTCTGCCGGTCTCGGAGCTGTTTTTTGAGAGTCTCTTCACCAATTCCGATTTTATAAGCCGCTTCTTTAAGCATTTTCCATTCTTCGTGGCTGACTCTGCCGTCGCTCAGAGCCATATCCATCAGATATGAAAGAAAAGCAGAACCTCTGACTTTGTCAGAAGGTATCTGCCATACGTGATTGCCATTTTCAACTCTTTCGACTATCTCGGCGGTCTGAGACAGCGGGACTCCGTGTTTCGATGCGAATTCGGCGAGTTTCTTCCTCTCTTTCTGGTCGGCGACTCCGTCGGCGAACATCATCGCCGCGAGAGCTTCTATTACAGCCGAAGGATTCTGCGGGAGATCAGTATTCGCTCTGCGCCTGTCTTCATCCCACCGGGCACGGTTGGAACTCGACCAGGAATAAAAATCTTTTATCTCACCTAAAATCCATGCTCTGCTTCCGTCGTTGAGGACAGTCCCGCAGTAAGGACATACATCGCTCGCGTCCCTTAACTCGGGAGCGCCGCAGTTAGGGCAATGAGAAGAGGAGAAAGAACCTGAAGGTGAAAACGCGTCGCTTCTTCTGAAAAGAGTGAAGACAGTGGATCTTATGGTTCTCGGGCCTGTCTGTTTTATCCTGCCCGTCGAAAGGTTTCTTTCTGCGAGGCTTCCGGACCATTTGACAAGGACGTGAATCTTGTCGAATTTATCATTGGATTGAATCCATATAGTTTCTACTTTGCCGACCGCGGGGAATCTGTAATAGACGAGCGTATCTCCTTTTCTGCCGGCGTTTATCTGCGCCTCCAATTCTTTGTAAGATTCCGGAGACGCGACTTTCCTCAGATGAAGCGAATCGCCGGAGAAAAGCGCGGCCTGATACCTGTAAAAAACCACAGATGCCCTGTCTTCGATGTATTGAACCGAAAAATTCGGATCCTTTGAGGTTATCAGCTCCATCTGGAGGGCTGTCACTTGAGTCTTTTGCGGTTCCCATTCCTCTTCCTGGGTTATTTCGGAAAGTATCCAGTCGTATGCCGGACTCCTTATAAAAGCGTTGCATGCCTTGCACTTTCCGGCGTCGGTTATTTCAAGAGGAGCCGCGCAATTAGGACAATTCCCTTCAAAAGCTCCTTTTCCTGAAAGCGTCTTGACGTCGGCTTTTCTCAAAAATGTCCAGATTTCAGTGAAAGTTTCGGTCACAGTGCTTCCCGGAAGAGTTTTCCCCGTTTTAAGGTCTTTTTTATAGTCCTTTGCTTTGGCGGTAATGGCAAAATGCAGTGTGTCGAAATAGTCGTCTGAAGAAAGCGCTATCAGTTCGACTTTGCGGACGGTGACATTTTCCATGATGTTTCTCCAGCCTTCGGCTTTCTGCATCTGGATCTGAAGAGAGAATCTCTCGTTGACTCCGTCTGAAATAAAAGGAACGACCTTTTTCAAATCCTGCGCGCTCCAAGCGTTTTGGACGGCGACGAAAGCCGTCGAGATTCTAGTCTTGAGAGCCTCCAGGGAAAATTTCTCGTCCTTCATTTTCAAACGAGCGATATCCGAATCGTTTGTGCTGTTCCTGACGGCCCTGGTAGATTTTTTCAGCTTCCTGTCGGTAATGGCTCCGGATGTTTTAACTTTGGAAAATATCGCCGCTGCTATTATGAAAAGAGTCAGCGGTATGCCGATGCAGGGATATTTGATTATAAGCCATATAAGACAAACAATCAGCTCTCCACCGCCGCCACCGCCACCGCTGCCGCCGCCGCCGAAAGACCCCCCTCCTCCACCGCCGCCGCCGTATGATTCACCGCCTCCGGCTCTGGATAAAAGAACGGGACTGCCCAAAAAAACAAAAAAGGCGGCAATAAGCAAAAAAGCGGTTATCTTTCTCTTCATTTTTCCTCCATCAGCCTTTGGACGACAGCGCTTTATGAACCCGGATGAACTCTTCTTTCAAATCTACTCCCACTCTATTGTCGCGGGAGGTTTTGACGAAAGATCGAAAGCCGTATATATAATTCCCTCGTCTTTTAAGGAATCCGCGAGTTCGTCCATGAATTCTTTTTTTAATATGTAAGGTTTGGCGGTCATGCCTCTCAAAGACACGACCGGCCTGACGACAACTATCTCGGCTTCTTTCCCGTCGGCAATTACCGGAAGCAATATGACGGGCATCTGCCAGATTTCTCCGTATATATTGTGCTTTTCGAGAAGTTTATTGGCTTTTTTGTCTGCTTTCCTCAGAATTTTGAGCCTTTCCGGAGTCACGAAAGCTTTTCTTGGTGAAAATCTCGGAATTTTCTTCAAGCCGTGGATCCAAATAGCCCTGTTTATGCCTTTGACGGCTCTGAATATAACATTGGCGCAGAAAACCGCTTTTTCGAGGGTTTGTTTTTCCGAACGGAGAACAGCCGTGTATTCATAACTCCGGAGGTCGCCTTTCACGCCGACGGATTTTATCGGCAGAAGTTCCTTCTCAAAGTTTTCTGTCGCGAGTGACAGCAGTTCATATCTTGTTTTTTCGTATTCTCCTTCTACCAGGATGCCGTCTGAACAGATACATCTCACTCCGAGCCCCGGACCGGGAAAAGGATGCCTGTCAAGAAACTCGGACGGTATTCCGAGGTGTCTGCCGAGATTTCTAACTTCGATTTTGTAGAGATCTTTCAGAGGTTCCACTACCCTGCCGTTTTCAATCATTTCTTCAATCAAAGGAATTCTGTTGTGATGAGTTTTTATCCTGCTCGCGTGTTTCGTCCCGCCGGTCTCGATTCTGTCCGGATATATCGTCCCCTGTCCGAGAAGGGCTCCACTGCCGGAAACCTCGTCCATGATGGGGCTGACAACTTGGATAAAAGCCTCGCCTATCAATCTTCTTTTTTCTTCAGGATCGCTGACGCCCTGAAGTCCGGTGATGAATTTTTCCGACGCGTCAATTAATTTCATTCTTCCGAGAAGGCCCTGCTTTTCAAAAAGAGCCATGACTTCACTGCTCTCGTTTTCACGCATGAGGCCTGTGTCAATGTGTATGAACTGAAGTCTCTCCGAAGGCAGGAATTTTGCGAGTAATACCGCCGCAACCGTAGAGTCCACGCCGCCGCTGACGAGCATGACAGTGTCTTTTTCTGACGCGGATTCTTTGACTATACTCTCCGCGCTTTCGAGAACGGCTTTTTGATCCCAGGACTTTTCACAGCCGCAAATGTCCAATACGAAGTTTTCAATCATTTTTAAGCCGTTGGGCGTATCGTCAACTTCCGGATGAAACTGAAAGCCGAAATGTTTCGATTCTGAGTGCTGGAGCGCCGAAAATCTCTGAACTTCTCCCGACGGAGACACGGAAACTCCTATCTCCTCCATATCGCCGGGGTGCACCACAGCATCACCGTGACTCATCCAGACCGTTTCTTCTTCTGAAAGCCCTGAAAAAATCTTTGTTTTTTTAGTTATTCTCAATACGCTCGAACCGTATTCCTGCCCCTTGTTTTCTATCTTTCCGCCGTGGAATTTAGCTATCTCCTGATGCCCGAAACAGAATCCCAGGACAGGAATACCGCTTTTTAGTATTTCCCTGTCCAGCGCGAGTTCATTTTGCGAGCTCAGAGCAGGGCTTCCGGATAATATTATCCCTTTGAACTGAAACATTGAATCAATATCCTTAACCGGGTCGAGGATTTCTGAATAGACGCCTGTCTCTCTCACTTTTGTCGCTATCAGGTGGGCGTATTGCCCTCCGAGATCTACCACGGCAATTTTATCAGGCACAATTTCCCCTTTTCTTTTTTTTCTTCCCGTGCTAACTGCAGTTCTATGAAATTAGTATCAGAAAATATATCATTTTCATGGGATAAAGGAAAATTGTTATCCGGAATCGCCTTTGAACTTGCCCAGGGAGATATAATTTCATTGTCAGGGGAAATGGCATCCGGAAAAAGCACTTTGCTCTTTCTGCTCTCGGGTTTGCTTGAACCTGCCTCCGGAAAAGTTCGCTGTATGGAAGAAAGCGGAAATGCTCATAAAACAGAGGATTTCACGGGACTCATCCGGCAGGAGATCATCAACCAAATAGCTTTCTCTTCCTCTTGCAAAGAGCTCAGATTCAGCGCGGCTCTGAAAAGAGAGGGACATTCCAAAACTCCAAAAGATATCAAGGATATCCAAGAGGAATGGTCTCTCCGAAGTGAGGCGACTTACAAAATGAGTTATTTCGAACTTCTCAAACTTTTTTCAGCCGGTTTTATTCTTTCGGGAAAAAAATTCATACTCTTCGACGAGGTTTTCGTCAACCTGTCCTCTTCAGAGAGAGATTTTGTGGTTCAAAAACTTGCTGAAAACCGCGTAGGCGCTCTTTTCGTCACTCAGTTTCCATGTTTTTTCAAAGGGGTGTCAAAAAAACACTTCCATCTCGGCGGGGAGGAACTGAAGGAAAAAGACTTATCCGATTTTTCCCCTGTTCACGAAAATCAACTCAGAGAGTTATTCCAAAATACCGCGTGTATTTTCGAGGGTTCTGATGCAGGTTTGAGAGAAATAATGAAAGATTTTTTGAGTCAAAAATCAAAGGTTTCATATCTGCCTAATTATTCCGAAAGGCTTTTTTTCTATGGTGATATTAAAAAAGAACTGTCATGGAGAGGAATTGAACCTGATAAATTCAGCGAAAAGCTAAAATCTTCGGGATTAGATGAAAAAATTACAGAAAAAAATCCTTTCCAAATGTCATCGGGTCAGAGGCGGACTGTTGCCGCCTGTTTCGCTTTTTGCCGAGAACCTGAAGCTGTTTTCATAGAAAATCCTCTCCTGCATTTCGACTCTCGAAGGCTCTCGTGGCTCGCAGATGAACTCTCTTGTTTGGTTTCAGACGGCGGAAAAGTCTTCTATTCCTCCCCGCAGGGCGATTTAAAAAATTATTCATTTTCATAGAAAATTTGACTCCCTTTGATTTGACCTTTATCCGTGATATATATATAATTGCCGTTGTTTTCAAATAAAAATTTTTTATTTTCCAGGAGGTCAAATGACTGAAATAAAACTAAAAACAGGCCTCGCCGATATGCTTAAAGGCGGAGTCATAATGGACGTCACGGACGCGAAACAGGCGTCTATCGCGCAGGAAGCCGGAGCCGTTGCCGTGATGGCTCTCGAGAGAGTTCCTGCGGACATAAGGGCTTCGGGAGGAGTCGCCAGGATGGCGAGCATAAAAAAAATCAAGGAAATCATGGAAAAAGTTGACATCCCCGTAATGGCAAAATGCAGAATAGGTCATTTCGCCGAAGCCCAGATTCTCCAGGCTTTGGGAGTGGATTTCATAGACGAATCTGAAGTTCTGACTCCGGCCGACGACAAATTTCACGTTGACAAGCACGCCTTCGACGTTCCTTTCGTCTGCGGATGCAGAAACCTCGGAGAAGCCCTCAGGAGAATTGGAGAAGGAGCCGCGCTGATAAGGACAAAAGGCGAAGCAGGCACAGGCGATATCGTTCACGCGGTCAGGCACATGAGGACAGTCCAGCAGGAAATAAAAATTTTGACAACTCTCAGGGACGATGAAATCATGGCGAAATCCAAAGAACTTGGCGCTCCTTATTCACTTGTAAGGTTAGTTGCCGAAAAAGGAAAACTTCCCGTTCCGAATTTCGCCGCCGGCGGAGTGGCAACGCCGGCTGACGCTTCGCTGATGATGCAGTTGGGAGCGGAAAGCGTTTTTGTGGGCTCGGGAATTTTCAAGTCTTCAGATCCTGAAAAGAGGGCGAGAGCGATAGTTCTGGCCGTCACTCATTACAAGGACCCGAAAACTCTCGCCGAGATATCCGAAGAACTCGGCGAAGGCATGAGGGGGATAGATTCTTCTAAAATATCCCCCGAAGATGAACTCCAGTCCAGGGGATGGTAAAAAACATCGTCGTAGTCGCCTTGCAGGGAGACTACGAATCTCACTCTGAAAAAGCGAAAAGATTTTTCAAAGATTCAGATATTTTTTTCGCAAAAAAACCCGAAGATTTTCCGGAAAACGTTGATTTAATAATTTTACCCGGAGGCGAATCTTCGGCTATTTCTCTTTTGTCAAAACTGACAGGCATTGACAAGAAAATTATCTCCGAAGCCGAAAAGGGGACTTTTGTCCTCGGAACCTGCGCAGGGTGTATTCTGCTCTCGGAAAAAATAAAAAATCCCGGAAGAGCTGAGCCGTGGAGACTCATAGAAATAGAGGTTGAACGAAACGCCTACGGGAGGCAGATAGATTCATCGGTTAGAACCCTCTTTATCAGGGAACCTTGGTCAAAACTCGCTGGAAAAGACACCGCCGATGGAGTTTTCATCAGGGCGCCGAAAATAACCGCAACGGGAAAAAACGCCCAAATAATCGCCGAATGCGAAGG
>CAYNIW010000006.1:101264-104571 GCA_964397545.1 uncultured Desulfuromonadaceae bacterium
ATAAATTATTTTAGTAAAAATAACATCTAAGAAAAAGGTGAAAATTGAAAAATATTCTTTGTCTAATTTCAGCTGCTTTATTTTTTTCTTTTTCTCTTAACGCTGGCGGTTTTTTATATTTCGGTTTGATCGGTTATTTCTCCGAAATTCAAACTCCGGACTCAGGAGAAATCATTTATCTTCAAAAGCATTTCCCTTCCGCTGATTCGTTCAACAAGACAATTTTCTGTTTGGATACATTCTTCACAGCTCGCGAAGGATTATTCTTATGCGGTTACGCTTTCGCAGGTGAAAGCGAAGGCCTGCTAGGCCCCATAACTACAATGACTGGAATCACTTCCGGCGGCATTTGCGCCGGTGTTCTCTTAATCTCGCACAATGAGACGCCTCAGTATTTCAGCCTTCTTGAAAAAAGAAGTTTTTTTGACAAGTTCAAAGGTATAAGAATCGATGATCTCGACCTCGAAAAAAGGGATTTTTTGGACTATGAAATAGACGCCGTAACAGGAGCGACGATAAGCTCATCGGCTATAATCCAAAATTTTTGGGAAGCCGCAATAATTTATAAGAGAATAACCGACCAGGAGTGAAGATGAAAAGTATATTTACATTGTTGATTTTTTGCATTTTTTCCGCCTCTCCCTTTTTTGCCCAGATGGGCATCAAAGACTACATGGACGAAGCGGCAATTCTCAACAAAGAAGGAAAAACGGAAGAGGCTATTGCCCTTATGAGGGAAGCCGATGAAACTTTTCCCGAAAACCCTGATATATTAGCTCTTTTGGGTTTTTACGTCGGCAAAAGCGCCGGAGAGACGAGCAATTTCCAGCTTCAGGCTTCCCGAGCTTTTGAATCTTTCGCGATTCTCGACAGAGCCGTTGGGTTAGACCCTGAAAACCTCAACGCGAGATTCTACAGAGGCCTAATGAGCGTTAAAGTGCCTCCTTTTTTGGGAAAATTGAATCAGGGCATAGAAGACCTCGAAATCTTGCTGTCACTTCTGGAAAGCTCTTCCGATAGTGAATCACAGAGTTACTCCGTCCAGGCGAGGATGTTTTTAGCCGAAGGATACGAGAAAAAAGACGACCTTAAATCCGCTCTGAAAATGTGGGAGGAAATACTCGCTCTGTCGGATGATCCTGAAATTTCGGAAAATGCGAAATCTGAAATAGGACGCCTCTCTCTCCTCGTCACACCGAGCGAAGACACGTCTGTTTTTACAACGACAGATCCCGATGAAATTCTTTCCATGGCAAGATCCCGCTACGAAGCCGGAGAATATTTTAGGGCGGAAACACTTCTTATAAAAGCGTCGGAACTGGATGATAAAAACATTGAAACACATTCTCTTCTCGCCTTAGTCTATCTCGCTCTGGCTGAAGTTGGATACGCCGAAAACATCTCAGAGGACACCGATTACAGGACCAACCTTTGTTTTAAGGCGATGGGAGAGCTCGACAAGATACTCGAACTTGAACCTGACAACACAGAATTCAGGCTTTTAAGGGGAATAATGGGAGTCCAGTTTCCTTTCTTCGTAGGCAAGCTGGAACAGGGAATATCCGATTTGAACATCGTCCTTTCGGGAGATGCTGAGGATTCAGACAAAGCCGCGGCTCTTTTCCACTTGGGTTACGGCTACAGAAAGCTCGGCGCGTCAAAATGGATAAGCGTCGTCAACGACTATCCTTCTTCGGAAGAGGCAGACTGGGTATTCGAGGTCTTAAATCCGAAACCTGTAGCAGTGGACCAGGATTCAATAAAAGAACCTTGTCTCATCGTCGAGTTCGCTCTGGGGTTTCTCGACGAACTTCCGCCGCAAACCGCGGTATGGATTGAAGACGAGAGAGGAAATTTCGTAAAAACAGTTTATGTATCGGGTTTTGCGGGGCATGTCAAAGCAGTCCAGGTGACATTGCCCTTGTGGGGAAACTCATCAAATTTTGAAACCGACGCGACTACAGCGGCGAGCATAGACCTCGGCAATCACGTATATATCTGGGATCTAAAAGACACTGAAGGAAATACTGTCCCCAGAGGCATTTACACGGTTAACATAGAAGTCAGCTTCTGGCCGAGTTACAAATACGAGACCTCTTCTTTGTCTATAGACACAAGGGTCAAAGATGCCGAAATCATTAAGACCGACGGGCTTTTAATTCCTTACATAGAACTCAGGTATATGGAGTAAAACGTGGTTAAAACTCACTTTTTAGGGCACTTTTCGGTAAAAGATCCGACGAAGGGAGAATAATGAACAGAGAACAGGCACGAATCCTGGAGACGGCGTTCAATTTTTCGACAGAAGATCTATACGCAAACAAAAGCGGATATCTCTCCCCCGATCAGAAAAAACGCTTGGAAGCGTTAAACAAATCTGCTCTTCAAAGACAGATATCCTCGATGTTTATAGCAGTCTGTGTAGTCGGGATCGCTGGATTTATATACTATAAAAGGACGCTTTTGCAGAACCTCGACATTACAAAGCTTCTGCCCTTCATGATATATCTGCCTATATTATTAGTTCCCATGCTGATTTATTGGGTTCGAAACAGGGACCTGCGCGAGGGTAAAATTTCCCATGTCAGCGGTTCGGTCAAAACTGCCTCGTTGATGCGGAAAGGCAGGAATTATTCCTATGTAAAGCTCGAAAATGTGACTTTTTACCTCACACCGGAACAGGCTCAAATCCTGCAGAACGGTTATTTTACCATATACTACATCAAATCAAGTTACGGAAACAGAATACTCTCGGTCCAAGCCTGATTAAACATTGGATCAGAACAGACTGTTTTCAAGTTGAACCCAAAGATAAATAGTTACACTATTGACTAAAAGCCGCGGTGATGATCTCAAACATTAAGCGATTTTTATTTGGACCCAACGGGAGCAGGCTTACTTGCGAATAGTTTTAATAATTCTCGGTGTTATCTGTGTGATTACTGGAGTAATTGGAATATTTGTTCCGATACTGCCTACAACCCCATTCCTATTATTGGCGGTAATCCTTTTTTCAAGGAGCTCAAAGCGTTTTTATAAATGGACAATATCAAACCGATTATTTGGTGAATATATTCGTAACTACAGAGAAGGAAAAGGCATACCCATAGTAAATAAGGTAATTACACTGATCCTTTTATGGACATCAATTTTATTTGCGACATTATTCGCCTTAAAAATATTGTGGATAAGAATCATATTGCTGCTTGTTGCATCATTAGTGACAATCCACATAATCGCTATAAAGAATTATAGAAAAGAGAAATAATATATTTTTTCCTTATTTTTTCGATTTGCACAAGATCTG
>CAYNIW010000007.1:0-24835 GCA_964397545.1 uncultured Desulfuromonadaceae bacterium
AACAAGGAGTTTTTATGCCCGATCTGACTCAGAACTTAGTGATGATGGTCTCTTTGACCTGGGCTCAATACCTTTTTAAAATACTCGTCCTATCCGGTATAATCATTGCATGTGCTCTTGGGTGGAAGAAAAAGAAAAACCCCGGGTTCATAGTTATCTTGATATCCGCGTTTTTGAGCTTTCTTCATCATCTTCCCTCTATTTACTGCAGGGGTTTTTACGCCATAAGAAGAGTCCCTGCAATCGATTATGGCCGAAACATAGTCAGATGGTCTTACATTGATTATACGGTTCTGACCATCGTGTCATTGCTCCTCGTAACTGGTCTTTTTCTTATCGCAATAAAAAATAACTCTAAAAATTGAAAACCTCGAATAATTGAATCATAAAATAAACTTTTTTATTCCGGTAAAATTTGCTATTTTTATTCATTGACTCTAATAAAAACAGCTAAAACATCAAATGGAATGAAATTAAATTGAAAGAAAGGCCTGAATTTCCAAAGCGGGCGGTTATAACCGCCGGAATGCCCTACGGCAATAAGGAACTTCACCTTGGTCATATCGGGGGAGTTTTTGTCCACGCCGACTGTTACGCCAGATTCCTCAGAGACAGAATCGGTAAAGATAACGTCATATTTGTTTCGGGAACCGATTGCTATGGTTCGCCGATTCTGGAAGACTTCAGACGTCTGTCCACTGAAGGTAAATTCCAGGGCACTATAGAAGATTTCGTGAAATCAAATCACGAAAAGCAAAAAAGCGTTCTGGAAAAATACAACATTAGCCTGAATCTTTACGCCGCCTCAAGTTTCGGAAAATCCGGCGCTAATCACAAAAAACTTTCGGAATATATAATAAACACACTTTATTCAAACGATTATCTTATCAGAATGACAAACTTTCAATTCTTCGACACCGAGTTCGGAGTTTTCCTGAATGGAAGGCAGGTAATTGGCAAATGTCCCATTGAAGGTTGTTCATCCGAAAAGGCTTACGCCGACGAATGCTCTATAGGACACCAGTATATGCCGGAAGATCTAATAGACCCCAGAAGCACACTCTCTGGCAAAAAACCCGAAATGAGAGGGGTCGAAAACTGGTATTTAGACCTTTCCCCTTTCAAGAGTCTTCTGGAAAAATGGGCTCAAAACATCGGAGAAAGACCCACATCACGTCCTTTTGTCCTGAAAAGTATAGGTGAATTTTTAGCACCGCCCATAATTTACATCAAACGGGATCAGAAAGAAAAACTTGAACCTATGCTGCCCAAGCTTCCTGAAAACTATATAATAGACGACGGCGACAAGACCCCCGTAAAATTGGTTTTCAAAGAATTGGATGAAAGGGAAAAGGCTTGTTCTATTCTAAGGGAGCATCAGATACGTTTTCGGACCGGTAAAACTCTCGTCCCTTTCAGAATTACAGGGAACACAGAATGGGGAGTTCCCGCGCCGGTCATAGAAGACCTCGCAGGGCTGACGGTCTGGGTTTGGCCGGAATCTCTTTGGGCTCCGATTTCTTTCACGATGACCTACCTTGAAAGCCAGCAAAAGGACAAAGACACATGGAAGGATTTCTGGTGCTCCAAAGATTCAAGGGTCTATCAGTTCATAGGAGAGGACAACGTCTATTTCTACGGGCCGGCTGAGACAGCTCTTTTTTTGGGTCTGCAGGGCAAAAATCCTGTTCTTGAACCAAAGGAAGGACAACTCCAGATACCTGACATAATCGCCAACAGCCATATTCTCTTTCTTGACAAAAAAGCGAGCAGCAGCGGGACAGTCAAACCTCCCAGCGCTGAAGAACTTATCAATTACTACACTCCCGAGCAGTTGAGGACTCACTTTCTCAGCCTTGGGCTCGGTCTGAGAAGCGTCGGGTTCAAGCCGAAACCGCTCAACCCGGGCGCCGATAAATCAGCGGGAGACCCCGTCCTCAAGGAGGGCAATCTCCTGTCGAATGTCTTCAACAGAGCTGTCCGTTCTTGCTTTTACGGTGCGCAGAAATACTATTCCGGTAAAATACCCGTCGGAGATGTGAGCGCTCACGTTATGAAAGATGCCAAATCATTAATTATCGAATACGAAAATCGAATGCATAAATGCGAGTTACATCTAGTTATAAACCTCATGGATTCATATCTGCACGAAATAAACAAACTCTGGTCCAAAAATATGAAGACGGCGGAATTAAACAACGACGATTCTCTGCGATTACAGACACTGATAGATTGTTTTCACATGGTTCGCACCGCAACTGTACTCATGCATCCCGTTGCACCTATAGGCACGGAAATGATCCGGGAGTATCTCCGAATGGACGACAGTTTCTGGAGCTGGGACCGCATATTTGAACCGGTATATTCTTTTATGAGAGACCCTGATAACCATGAACTCAAGCATCTTGAACCGAGGGTGGATTTTTTCATAAAACACCCGAGTCAGATAGCCGAAAAATAACTGAAAAAGCTGATTACGGCTTGGCGTTAAAGAATACTATTCTGATTACTCCGAACAAAAATAGTCCGGCGCCGATTATGAGAATTACAACGTTTTCAACAACTCCCATTACAAGGTTAGTATCAACAAAAAAACGAGCTTTTTTAGGATTGTCCGGATCTTAGACAATGTAGACCTTTTTATTTATGTATAATTCCGGAGAACGGATGGCTAATCTCGATTTTTTAATTTGTCTTTCAGATATCAGCAGTTAGTCTATCAGAAACCGTTTAAGATTCTATTAATCAATCTGATTGAAATTACCGGGAATTGCGACAGCCTGATTTACACGGTCGAAAACAATGAATATGGTCTGAAATATTAAAAGAAAAAAAACTACGGCCCGAAGACCGGCAGTCAGAAAAAATATAGAGGGATTGCCATCATGACAATCCCCGGTTTTGACATTTTAGAAAAGGTCTTTCAATTTTTCGGGCAGGTTTTCAGGATGATCGCAAATAAAAGGCGACAAAAACGGCTGGCCGCTCTCTTCCATGAGTTGCTGGCCCTTTTCAGACAAAAGAAGTTTTATAAACTCGATAGCCAGTTCTTCACCTTCTCCGCCTTTTACTATGGTTATCCCGTAGACCACAGGTTCTCCGACTAATTCGGTGTAGACGATTTCAGGGTCAACCTGAGTCAGTATCTTCACAACTGCATTTTTATAAAAATCCTCGTAAGTGAATTCATTTCCCTCAACCTGTCCTATAGAGCCGAGGTTAACCGCAGGATGAAGGTCAAAATAGTTTAGGCTGTGCTGAACCGCGACGGAACGGTATTCAAAAGCATAATCGAGGTCGCCGGACTGAAGTGAGCTTATCAGATCGACTGATTTCGATCTGACAACTTCTTCACTCCCCCCCGGTCGGAGGGCTTCATTTTTACCTCCGACTCTTCCCCTTAGAGTGTCCGGACCGATTATCAAAGCATCATATAGCATATAAGCGTTTGAGTCCGCGTCGAGACCAAAATCGAAAGCATCCTCGAAATAGACTAACTCGGCAAGCTGAATTACCATTAAAGACCTGTAACCGCAGGGGTCGTCGTCGGGATTGCTGTGACCGTATGTGACACCATCGTTTCTGAGAACATCGAACCAAGTGCGGGTTCCGTTTATTATATCTTCGGAGCCGGGAGCGCCGTCACGGTAACAAAGAACCAGTTCGTTCCTTGCGAATGCTATATACCAGGCGGCATAACCTTTGTCATAAAGCCTCTTAGGGATAAGAGTATAATCCGCAGACGCAATGATATCCGGAGGCGTTTCCCCGGCTTCTATGACGGATATTATCTTGTTAATCAGACCCGCGCTTCCTCCAGATTCTATGAGGACTTCCTTGCCGGGATGAGTGCTTAAAAATTCAGCTTTTAATCCTTCGAATGGCACTGAAAGGCTTCCGGCATGATAAATACTCAGAACAGTGCAGGTGCTTTCAGCTTCACCGGGTTGAGGTTTACTGCACCCCTGAAAAAAAGCAAATGTTAATCCAAGCACTGCCAGGGTTGTTGCAACTTTTCCGATTTTCCCTTTCACTTGACCTCCTTTTAAAATACATGAACTGCTGAAGCTTTAAAAATAATCCAGGCTTCATCATTTTTTTTTAGCTCCAATTCTTCTAAAGCCGTGTTTGTCACCATGGACACAAAATCCTGACCCGCTGACACAGTGACATACGCGTATGACCCCCTGTGAGATACTTCTTGAACAATTCCTTTAAGACAATTTCGGGCTGTGGAAACGAACTTTTCCCTTGAAATAATAATCTCTTCCGGTCTAAGTGTAACTCGGACATCTCCGGTCTTTTCAGTCACCGCGTTGATTTTGTGGCCATTTATCTCAATTTCAGCAAAACCGTCATCCTTGTGTCTCGACTTTCCCCTGAAAATATTTCTTGATAGAGCGAAATCAGCGACAAACTCCGTCTTGGGATGACGCATAATATAATCGGGACTTCCAGTCTGAACAATGACGCCGTTGTTTATAACAGTCACCCTGTCACCGAGCACCGCCGCTTCTTCAAAATCGTGCGTGACGTGAATGACGCTGACTTTGAGCTCATCGTGAAGTTCTTCTAGTAAATCTCTCATTTTTTCGCGTGTGCTTGGATCCAGAGCGCTCAGGGGTTCATCGAGAAGAAGAATATCCGGATCGGTTACGAGAGCTCTGGCTAAGGCGACTTTTTGTTTTTCTCCTCCGCTCAGCGTATCCGGCTTTCTATCGAGCAGATCTTTTATGCGGGTCATTGCGGCTATATAATCTATCTTTTCTTTGATCTTTTTCCGAGGAATTCTTCTGACTTTAAGTCCGAAAGCAATATTTTCCGCGGCGGACATATGCGGAAAAAGCGAATAATCCTGATAGACAATGCCGATTTTTCTTTTTTCCGGAGGAAGTTCCGTTACGTCTCTGCCGTCAATAATTATCTTTCCTTCGAGAACCGGATATAGACCTGCTATCGCTTCGAGTAAAACCGATTTTCCGGCTCCTGTAGGTCCGAGGACGATGAAATACTCCCCTCTTTCTATATGAAGATCAATATTTCTAAGGACAAAATTGCCCAAGTCAATTTTCAACCCTCTTATTTCAATCATTTGGTTTTCCTGCGGCGTGAAAGGATCCTAAGAAGAACAAAAACTGCAAGAGAGATTAATATGACTATCGCTGTCACAGGCCTGGCGTATTCAAGCCCGAAGGAATTGAATCTGTCTGCAACGAGAATAGGGGTCACGCAAGCGTAATTTCCAAAAAAATTTACATGATATGCCAAAACGAGAACCGCACCGAATTCGCTCGCTCCTCTCGCCCACATCATTATTGAACCTGACAAAATACTTCTCCAAGCCAGCGGTAGAGAAATCCTGAAAAAAGTCTGCCAGGGTGACGCTCCAAGAGTCCTCGCCACTTTCTCAAGTCTGATGTCAACGGACTCAAAACCTTCCCTTGCCGCATTCAAAAGAAAAGGTATGCTGACAAACAACATGGCAATAATTACGCCTGCGATGCTGTTGAAAAATGATATGCCTAAAAATTTAAAGAACTTACCCGTGAGAAATTTACTTCCGAATACGAAAAGGAGAGCTATTCCCGCCGCTGAATGAGGAATCACGACAGGGATGTCAATAAGCCCCTCGACAATTCTTTTGCATATGAAATTCTTCCTCGCCAGCAGATAAGCTAGAGGAACTCCGAAAACTAATCCGATAACAGTCGCAAAAGCTGCGGAATAAGCTGTCATTAGTATCGAACTGTAAACTGATTTTTCCAAAAGCGCTGTGCGCAAAGTTCCCAAAGAAGACGAAAATAATAACTTTATTATCGGTCCGGCAATGAAAAAAGCCATTAAAAAACCGAAAATAACAAAGACAAGAGTCATAAAATCGGTTTTTTTTACTTTTTTCTTTAAGCCCATGACTCTTTTCCTCTAAAAAAAGAAAAGCGGCACCGCAAAGATAATAAGTGCCGTATTATTGAATGAAACATTGGTTTTCTCTCCTTTCCGAACACGGGAGGTGAAGACGTTTCCGGCCGCACCCTCGAGACTTCCGTCTGCCGGTCGCCTGCCGTGGATCACTCTTTAGGCAAAGCGACTCGAAGAGTTGAAACTGCAAATTCTATAGTTATATCTTCAATTACTCAGAATTACGCTTATTATTCCTGAAATTGAATTTTAAGACAAGTAGAAATTTATTTGATTTAATTATTCAAAAGCTTTATAAGTTTAATAAAGAATTCAGCAAATCTAAAAAATTAATGCTGTTTTATAAATTATCCCTTTTGTATTAAATAAACAGCCCAAATTTAGTGAAAAATGAAGAATTTTTGATTTTTCTACCTGATTTGAAAGTTAAGAATCAAAACTTTTACGGAGGAATTTTTTGAATCTGCCGATTGCTGTTTTTTTAGTTTTTTTTATTGGTGTTTTGATGACAATGACAGGAAGAGGCGGCGGTAATTTTTATGTCCTGATCCTTGTTTTAGCAGGTCAAGCCATGCATCAAGCGGCCACTACAGCTCAGTTCATACTCTTCCTCACCGCGCTCGCCGGAATGCTTGTTTTTCAAAAAAACAAGCTCATCGACTGGAAACTGGCACTCATTATAGATCCGCCTACTGATATTATGGCATTTTTTGGCGGATATTTCTCGGCATACGCGAGCGGAACTGCATTGAAACTCATACTCTCGGGACTTCTTGTCCTTGCTGGTTTATTTATGTTTATAAACACTAAGTATAGACCTATTCATAAGAAAAAAAAATTTGGTTACTGGCACAGGACATTTCAAGGGCAGGAATATACAGTTAATCTCTGGCTTACCATACCCATCACTGCTTTGGCGGGTTTAGCCGCAGGCGCTGTCGGAATATCATGCGGATCTTTCAAAGTGCCTTTGATGGTTTTACTTTGCGGTGTTCCGATGCGCGTCGCCGTAGGGACATCTTCCGCAATGGTGGCCGCAACGGCGATAATGGGCTTTATCGGCCATTCCGCTCAGGGACATTTTGAACCCTCTTTGGCAGTCCCTCTGGCTTGCGCGGCGGTCATTGGAGGAATCATAGGAGGAAAATTCGCAATCAAAACAGCCCCTTCAAAGCTGAAGAGAATTTTCGCTATCACGACCATCCTGGCGGCTCTTTTCATGGCTTTCAACGCCTTTTTTTCAAAAATTGAAAATATTTGATCTAAAGCTTAAATTCTGCCAAGATTTGACATGACTGAAAAAATCTATCTGGGAATATTACTGGTATTATTTATCCTCTCGTTTGCCTTAAAAAACGTCATAACCTACTTTAAGACAAAACAACCTGTATTCGGCAGATCAAAGAAAATAGCATTATCCGTCTCTATATCATCAATAATATACATAATAATTTTATCGAGGTTGATTTTTCTCGACCCGAAATGGATTTTGGAAATTATTTTTCCAGGCAGTATAATTTTGAAAGCGGCAGGAATGATATTAACAGCATTCGGATTTTTATCAGGTATTCTGTCTTTTTTTTCCATTAAAGATTCTTGGAGAGTAGCTATCAAACATGATCAAAAGACGGAATTGATAACAGTCGGTATATATAAATTCTGCAGAAATCCTTATTTTCTTTCATACGAAATCTTTTTTCTAGGGTATATTTTGTATTTCCCCTCCTTGATCCTTATCTCTCTTTATTTGCCTCTTATTGTAATCTTTCACAAAATAATTCTGGATGAAGAAAAATTTTTAGAAACCGCTCACGGCGAAGTATATATATCATTCAAACAAAAAGTAAAAAGATATTTAATTCTATAAAAATCAAGAATCAGTTGTCTTTTAATGCATGTCTGTTTGTAAATATATTTCGCATAAAATTTATCTGAATTTGAAAGTCATGCTATTATTATCCCGCTGAATTGATAAATGGAAAATAATTATTTCATGAGCAATATTAAAAAATAAAAATAAAGCATTTATGTCTGTTGATTTTTCTGAAAAAGCCAAAATTGAATCTCAAAAAATGTATTAGAACTGTGACAGCGGCAATACTTTTAATACTTGGGAAAGCGGAGGAATCCGGTAAAACTATTGAAAAATAAAATCTTTTGCCCATTTGACATAAGTATTCATGGGTTTTATTATCAAATAAGATAAATTCGGCATTATGGCTACGATAACTTATAGACTTGATAAAAATCTCCGTTACTCCTTGACGGGAAAGTGCGAGAACTGCGGTAAATCCTACGACTTTTCCAAAGACGTAAATGTCGGAGCAGTCGCACAAACCTCTTCTCACAGGCCGAATGTAGATAAAATGCGTCTTGTCACATCTTCAATATCCGCCACAAAAAATGTTTTCTGGGACGTTTTGAAAAATATCTTCGCCGAACCTAAAAGATTCGGCATAGTTAAATCCTGCTCCAACTGCGGTCATATGCAGTCGTGGATGACTCTGCCTCATGTCGTAGAAAAAAACAAAATATCCTCATTCTTCAGATCTTTAATCAAGCCCGTATCAGCCTTCATAAGGACTCCGACCGCTCCTTTTTTGAGTATAAGCACTCCCGACACTGACACCACATCCATTCATGACTATCCCCCGGAAATACCTTTTCAACTGGGATATACAATCCAATCCTGTCTATTTTTCTGCCTGAACAAGGGAGTCCCGCCTGAATACGTCAAATACCTCGGAGGAAAAACATTGATGGTCGAAAAAAACAAAATTTCCGGAGCAGAAAGAGAAAGCATTCTGAAAAAGATAAGTTACTTGCAGATAATCAAAAATGCCGGCGATTGGTTTAGAACCAATCCTGTTAAAATGGAAAAAGATGTCCTTTTCGCCATTGCGATGAGAATAAACAGGAGAAACTGGAGAAACCTCGCGCGGCTCGCTGAGGATTTTCACCTCAGATACGTAAGCCGTGAAAAAATAATGCGGCTTCTTCTCAACGAAGAAAACGGCGGCATATCAGACATCGCGCTCGATGAAGACAAAGCGATTGAACACTATTTTCAAGTTGACCGGAGAAAAAAAGAGATAATTATATGCCAGGAATGCATGAATCAAATGTTGATACCGGTAAATCCCCTGCCTTCCGTTTTCACATGCCCCAACTGCGGAAAGACAAAAAAATGTTCGTGGCATCAGATGCCGCATTCTCTGGCAAGACATATAAGATTAGAATAACATTCGGTCAATACAGAATTAAAAATAAATTTTCTTCAGAAAACTGAAAAGAACAAATCCGACCCCTAATAAAAACAGCAGAGCATATTCTACAACTTTTCTGACTTCGCTAATGTCCTTAAGAAAACGGTTTTTTTTCGGGTCTTTTTCGTCATATACGACGTGTATCTGTTTATTCATGAAAGCTTCAGGAGAGCGGCTGGCAAACCTCGATTTAGCGTAACGGACCCTGCCTTTTTCATCGCAAAACTCGGCTATGAACCTGTATTGACCTGTATTGACAGTATCATCATTGGGATATGTGACGGAATCTGTTATTTTTCCAATGGTTTTTTTCCCAGAACGCAGAAGTTTCTTGTCTTTTATCCATTCGAAAATACTAACTATCCCGTGAGGAAGGCTGATTATAATTAAAACCAGCCCCAATAATATTGCCGCGTTTTCAAATGACATTTAACCTCTTTTTTGGTTTAGTCTATCATGAAAGAATTAAAAATTTATAAAAACATCCTTTGAAACATTTTTGGAAGAGAAAAATAATGTATATCATTCAGAAAAATTATAATAATATTATAAGTAAAAAATTCTATGAAAATTAAAAAATTCTGCAAAACAATTCTCTATTCAACCGTGATAAAAATATTTGTGGGTATGTCAGCGGTCATCCTCACCTTCGGAACAGTTAGTTTTTTAATTAGTAAACTGCTAAACCTGACCTGTCTGAACAACGACATAACAAAGCTAATCACGGGAATCTTCTCAAGCTCGGCATCTTTGCTTTCATACTGGTTTTTATACAGAATCTATGAAAAAAGGAGTATAACTGAACTTTCAAAAGACGGTTTCGTCAAGTATGTTCCCCTCGGAATCGGAATAGGAGCGCTTTTACAGTCTCTTACAGTTTTTGTAATTCACTTATTCAAAGGTTATGCAGTTGAAAAAATAAATCCGGTCATCTTTTTAATACCTCCGCTTACAATGGCTTTGTCATCTGCTGTTTTCGAAGAAATCCTCTTCAGAGGAATATTTTTCAGGATTATCGAGGAAAAATTGGGAAGTTATGCCTCCATAATAATATCCTCTTCTGTTTTCGGAATCATGCACCTTAATAATCCTAACAGCTCTTTGGCGGGAATCGCGCTCGTTGTTCAGGCAGGGCTTCTGCTAGCGGCATCCTATATTTATTCCGGAAATTTATGGTTTCCAATTGCCATACACTTTTCATGGAATTTCACTCAGTCGGCGATTTTCGGCGCGAATGTCTCCGGGCATGAGATATCAAAAACATTAATAATTTCCGAAATAAAAGGTCCTTTGTGGATTACAGGCGGAGAATTCGGCCCTGAAGCCTCCATCCAGGCTACGGTATTTTGTCTTATCGCTTCAGTGATTCTTTTAGTCCTCAGTCACAGAAAAGGAAGAATTAAGAAATTCCTCAATAGATCCAAAAACACTCACATTGACGGATCCCTGACATGAATCTGCTTCAAATCAAAGACGATTGCAGAAAAAATTTAAATAAGTACACGTTAGACGCATTTCTTAAAATTCCAGCACTAAAGAGCCCTGTAATACTCGACGCAGGATGCGGAACTGGAGTTCCCGCCCTTGCTGTAATAGAAAATACAGACGGTGTTATATATGCCGTTGACAATGATGCGGAAAGCATAAAATGGTTCAAGGAAAAAATCTCTGAGAAAAAGCTGAACGACAGAATAAAAATCATCAACGGGTCAATACTCAAGCCTTCTCTATTTGATTTTAAGTTCGACATTATTCTCGCAGAAGGTCTGTTGAACGCCACCGGTTTTCAAAAAGGTCTTCAAGCACTCCTGAATTACTCAAAAAACGGCGGATTTTTTGTTATCCACGACGAATTCAGGGACGATACCGTAAAAAAAAGGTATTTCAGGGACAACCATTTGAGCTTGATCGGAGAGATTGAACTAAATGAAAGTGTATGGCTCAATGAATACTTTTTTTGCATAGAGAAAAAGTTAAAAATGCACGAAGAAGACAATATCGCCGAAAAAGAGTTAAGTTTAATTGAAGAACAAAAGAAAAACTCTGAAAATCTAAAATCTATTTATTATATTTTGCGAAATCACTACTGAAATAAATGCTGATGCAGTGATTTTATAAAAAATAAGGATTTAACCGAGAATAGAATTTTTGTATATGAAAAATGACCCACCGCGAAAACAAAATTACTTTGCAAAATAGCATCGGAAACATATATATTAATACAATGAACTTAAAGAGAACTCCGCCGTAAAGCAAGAATTAGCAGTTCCGATGACTGCTTCTAACAAAGGCTAAAAAGATAAAGCAAGAGATTACTATGGAAGATGTATTCGGAAAAGCCCTTTACAGCTGTTGGAAAGGAGACCACAGGACTCCCTGTGTAATCAAACTCGAAGACGGCTACTCTGATTCAACTGAGGAAAATCCGCTTTGTCCTTAAAAATCATAATAGACTTCTGGACTAAAAACGGAAATACCGAAAATCTCTTTCTCGAAAAGAACAAGTTGAAACTAATGAAAAACCAGAAAGACAGCTATCTTCAGATATCATACATTAACATATGCGGTTACGGCCTTATCAAGATGAACAGAGAAATATACGCTAAAGCGTTGGATTTTTTAAAAGGCACCGATATAACTGAGGAAACCCTTTTCAAATTCACCGAAGAGATGGGCATTAAATGGGAACCGCCCGATCTTTTGTTTTTCACAGATAGAGAAAAATTTAGAGATATTAAAGTATCCGATAATAATATTTCAGTCAGAAAACTGTCCCCTGATGACCAAAAAAAGTTTGAAGAAATGACAAACGAATGCTCAGAAGAAGATCTAGATCAGGGATATGTTGAACTGGATCACACTCTTGTCTGGGGTGTTTTTTTGAACGACAGAATCGTTTCTGTTGCGAGCGCTTATGCTTTTGGAGAAGATGAAAGGCTCTATGATATAGGTTATGTCACTGATCCCAACCAAAGGGGCAAAGGTTACGGTTCGCTCTGCACGTGCGCACTTACCAAAGATATACTGTCTCTTGAAATCATCCCTCAAATAAGGGTCCAGCCGCATTTACTGAGTTCAGTAGCCCTTGCGAAGAGAATCGGCTATGAGGAGTTAGGCAGATGGTATTATGTCTGCCTAAAAGAGGGAGAAGACCAGACATTTGACAATACCGAACAATCCCTCTAACATTTATCAATTGTCTAAATACATATATCGTCTAACCGGGAAAATATAAATGATCGATTGTATTTTCTGCAGAATTTTAAGAGGAGAATTGCCAAGCAGTAAAATTTATGAAGACGATCTTGTCGTCGCCATAATGGACATACAGCCTGTAAACAAAGGTCATGTTTTAATAATCCCCAGAGAACATTGTGAATCACCCTTTGAACTGAGCGACAAAACCAACGAAAGGATCATGTCTGTCGCGAAGAAGATAAACAAAGCTTTACGCAAAACGGATATTCGCGCCGAAGGGATAAATTATTTTCTCGCAGACGGTGCTTCAGCTGGGCAGGAAGTATTCCACGTCCATCTTCACGTTTTCCCGAGATATCAAAATGACGGATTTGGATTGAGATTTTCAGAGAGCTACAGAAACCTTCCCTCCCGCAGAGAATTGGACGAGTTAGCGGAAAAGATTCGAAGTTCTTTATAATGCAGTATTTAAAAAAAAATAAATATAATCAAAACCTGTCCTTTGAAAGGAATAAAAGATGATAAATGAAGATAAACTCGATTACGGGACTTATGAAGCCACACTTGAGAGAAGCAGAAAACTCGAAACTGACCTCAGGGAAAACCCGCAAAAATACAAAGTTTTAACCGGAGACAGGCCTACGGGAAGACTGCACGTTGGCCATCTTTTCGGTTCTGTTCTAAACAGGGTCAGGCTCCACAAACTCGGAGTTCCGACGTTCATAGTCATAGCCGATTATCAAGTCCTGACAGATAGAGAGACTTTCGATAAAATCGCTGAAAACGTAAAACAGTTGACCATAGATTATCTTGCATCTGGAATAGACCTTGCAAACGGCAAGACTTTTATTTTTCCCCACAGCCATGTTCCCGAACTCAACCAACTGCTTATTCCTTTTCTGACTCTCGTGACGAACGCCGAACTCGACAGGAATCCGACGGTCAAAGAGGAAATCATCGCATCGGGTCAAAAGAGGATAAACGCCGGAATGTATACTTACCCTGTCCATCAGGCGGCTGATATTTTGTTTTGCAAAGGAACTGTAGTCCCTGTTGGAAAAGACCAACTCCCCCACCTCGAACTTACGAGGACAATAGCGAGAAGGTTCAACGACAGATTTGCCGGAAACAAACCGGTTTTTCCCGAACCTCAGCCTCTTTTAAGCGAATCTCCGGTTATTCTGGGACTTGACGGATCCCAGAAGATGAGCAAGAGCAGAAACAACGCGATAATGCTGAGCGCGGATGAAGACGAGACGGCACAGCTCATAAAGAAAGCGAAAACGGATTCCGACAGAAACATCACCTATGATCCCAAAAACCGTCCGGAAGTTTCCAACCTTCTGCTTTTAATTTCTCTGACGACAGGGAAAAAACCGGAAGAGATTGCCGAAGAGATAAAAGACGGCGGTTCCGGGCAGTTGAAGAAAATTCTTACAGAGTCAATTAACGAATATCTGCGTCCCTTAAGAGCCAGAAGAAAAAAAATAGAGGGAAACATTGAATATATCCGAGAAATTTTACGTTTCGGAACAGAGGCGGCAAGAGAGGAAGCCGTGAAAACTCTCGATGAAGTCAGAGAAGTCATGAATATGAATATATGATAAAATCTTCGAAAAAGCGTGTTTTTATCAGCTAAATTTTTGAGCTTTTTTTCTGAAAAAATTAGCCGCAAAGACAAACGCCGCCGCTGTCTGAATCATGACTGAAAAAACAACCAGCGCCACAGCGCCGATTCTGTCGTAAAGAAATCCTATAGCCGCGCTTCCAGTAAACCACAGGAATCCGAAGATCATGTTGAATAATCCGAACGCCCCCGCCCGTCTGTTTTCAGGCACTCTGTCAGATATCGCTGCCTTAAGAATTGATTCCTGTGTTCCTACGCTTATCCCCCAAAGAGCCATCCCCGCTATAATAAACCAGAAAGAGCCCAGAAACACGAGAGGAGCTGTGAACACTTCAACAAAAAATAAACCCGCGAGCGCTTTTATCCCTATCCTGTCATATAAAAACCCGAAAAAGATAGCTGCAGCGGCGTCAATCGCCATAGCTCCCGCATACAGCAGAGGTATCGCTTCTTCGCTGAACCCGCCTGCGCTTTTCAAATGAAGGCCGATTAGAGGAAAATCGGTAATACCCGCCGCGAGAAGGCCTGCCGCAATCACTATAAGCCAATACTGTTTTGAATACCCTTTACCTGATATTTCCGGCATTTTTGATTTAACCTCAAATTTTTCAGGACAAGGAAAAAGAAACCTGGCAATGAAAGTTACAAAAATTGCTATCAGAGCTGGGATAAAAAGTAAAAGCAAACCAGTCCTGTATCTTGCGAGATCGTTTCCAGTCTTGGTCGCAAACAACAATGTCGAGAAAAGCACGGGGCCGAGAAATGCACCGATCTGGTCCATGGCTTCGTGAAGCCCGAAACCAAAACCTCTACCCGTCTGTTTTGCCGCAAAAGACAAAACCGCGTCATTGGCGGGTTTGCGTATGGCTTTTCCGACTCTTTCGAAGAACAGAAAAGCGACGGCGAGCTCCCACCCGCTCAGAAAAGCGAGCATAGGCAGAGAACAAAGTTGGATTGTGTATCCGGAAATTATTATCAGCCAGTATTTTCTTGTTTTATCCGCCAACGAACCTGAGACAAACCGCAGGGCATACCCGACGAATTCCCCTACACCGGCGGCGAAACCGAGGGCAAAAGCGCTCGAACCTAATAATTTAAGGTATTGTCCGACGACGCTTCGCCCCCCCTCATAGTTCATGTCAGCAAAAAGACTTACAATTCCGAATAAGATTATGAAAAATACTGCATTTCTTTTTGTGAATTCGAGTTTTTTTGTTTTCATGATTTCTCCGCATCTTCATTGAATACTTCAGCGCTGAGTTCTTTCAGTTTTAGACGCGCTCCCTCAAATATCACTTTTCCTTTTTCGGTGATGGAGTAATATTTTCTTATTTTACCTTTTACATTGACTTCTTTACGGCTGAGAAAACCCTGAGTTTGGAGTTTGGAAAGCATCGGGTAGAGCGTGCCGAAAGAAATATGATACCCGTGCCTTTGGAGCTCCTCTTTGAGCTCCTGTCCGAAAAAAGGTCTTTTATCAGTGTGATAAAGGATGTGGACTTTGATGAAACCGTGAAAAATCTCTTTGAGTATTTTGGGTTCACCTCTGTTTTTCATTCTGTATCCCCGTTCCTAAAAACCAATTCGCTGTAATTTAAGGCTCCTGTCAAATCAATATCGAAAATTGATATCTATATACGATATATTGTATCAATGGTCAAGTTTCTTATAAAAAAATACTCAATAATTGTTCGTCATCAGTCAAAACACTGGATCGCATAGCCGCTCAACGCCAAAATTGCCGGAGTTAGAGCATTAGAAATAAAACTCACGGTATCATTTTCATATTAGATTGAATCGCTGTATACTTAACGGTAAACATTGCCATGAGAGGACTAAAAAATAATTGAATAGACCGTTCTCAAATGAGCAGGATATTTTTCAGTTCAAATTTCCTGTCGGATATGAAAATTTCAACAGAAAACAGCTATACAACTTTCAGTTGAACCGTCCCTATTCCTGGGGCTACGCCAGATTCAAAGATTTGAAGGAAGCAGGATCAAAAATTAATTCTTTTAAGTCTTGGAAAAATGAAATGCTTTTAATCGCTGAAAAAGCGGACAGAGAAAAAAGATATATGAATTCAGCGTTTTATTACAGAGCCGCCGAATTCTATTTGAAATCAGATAACCCTGAAAAAAACAATCTCTACGACAGATTCACAGAGTCTTTTTACAAAGTTTTTGAGAACGATGGAATTGAAAGACACCAGATTCCCTACAAAAATTCTTTTCTGTCCGCGATAAAAATATGTCCGTTTGATGAAAGCAGAGGCACAATAGTGATTCACGGAGGTTTTGACTCATTTATAGAAGAGTTTTACTCCATGATGAGGTATTTTAGAGACAGCGGATATGAAGTCATAGGTTTTGACGGTCCCGGACAAGGAGCTTCTCTTAGAAAACACGGCATCCCGATAACAATCGAATGGGAAAAACCAGCGGGATCAGTTCTCGATTATTTTAATAAAGACAATGTGACAATGATAGGCATTTCAATGGGCGGATGGCTGTGCATGAGAGCGGCGGCTTTTGAAAAAAGGATAAAAAGAGTTATAACGAGCGGACACGCGATAGACTACATGAAAAGCATGCCTGATGTCATGAGGTTCATTCACGTATTGTGCATCAAACATTGGCCCGAATTCATGAATGCTATGGCGGAATTGAAATTCAAAAACAGAGAAAATACGGCTTCATGGGTTGTAGATCATCTTATGTTCATAACCAAAAAGAAAAAACCCATGGAAGCCCTTAAACTGTATCTGGATTTGAACGAAAAAAACATTAGGTCTGATCTCGTGAAACAGGACGTCTTGATTTTAACGAGCAGGAACGATCATCTAGTCCCTTTTAAGCTTCATGGAATGCAAATTGAAGCTCTGGTCAACGCGAAATCCGTAACTGAAAAAATATTCACTGTAAAAGATTACGCCCAAAACCATTGCCAGACAGGAAATACAGGACTTGCTCTTAAAACAATGCTCGACTGGCTGGAAACAATTATTCCTAAAAAGAATTGCCTTTGATTTATCTCCCATGAAATAATCTCTTGACACATCCTACCAAAGCGACAAAATTTCTTATAAGGTCCTTATATGGAAAATAAAAGTTATTTCATAAGATGCTATGTCATTCCAGTCACGGAGATAATCCTTGTTACTGCTTTTTTTCTGGGATTTGCATTTTACGGCAGACATAATCTAATTAGCGGAAATCAACGCCATAATTTGATAAAGCTGTTTTTTTACGCCTGTGTTTTCGCCGGAGCGTTCATAATAAATGCCAGACTTTATTCTCTTCTCTGGAGAAAACACTCAAACGGCGAAAACAGGTTATGTTTCAAGACTTATACAGGAAAACTCGCCTATAAAATAGGTTGGGCAATACTATTGCCATCTGTTGTCTCCCTTCTGGTGGCATTTATTTTCCGGTGAGAATCTGCTTGTTTTGTATGCCTTCTTATCTGTTCAGATCGTTAAAGAAGAGCAGAACCGCGCATGTAAAAGTGATTTTTTGACAATCGGGCATGAAACAAAAAATTCCGGACCATGTCTGGTAATCTCTCCCAACGAAATAAATCACAACATTCCGCTTGCGCCCGTGCACCTCAATTCGACAGTTGTAAATCGTAATTGAGTCCCTGCCATACACCATTTGACGATTCAATGTATCGGTTTTATTATCATTGTGAGAAAAAACTATGTTGGAAATCGAAAAGATAATCAACTTCGAAAAAGGTGAATACTTTAAAGACGGCTATTCTTTCGTCTTCTTTGGACAAGACGGTTCAAAATTCTATTTCAACTACGAAAGTAATTGGGCTGGTCACATTGCCGACGACGGGCATTTTTTCTGGACTGCCGGAAAATATTTTCCATCAAATACAGAACACCATTATCATCTGGATATTCTTAATCCCCATTACATTACGGATCATATAGACGGATCAGTCCTGATTTCAGAGCAAAACGCCATTCACAGAGTCAATCCTCTTTCAAAGACTGTAACAAAACTGATTGATTGTAAAGAATCAGGAATAGAAAGCGCCGGAAACTGTATTGTTGATTTTGAGGGAGACATTTGGGTAAATGAAGAAGAAGAAAAGAAAGAAGATTTAACCGCGAATGAACGCGAATAGACACTAATAAAAAGTAATAAAGAAGATTTATCCACGTATCCGATTTTTGAATCGAAGATTCAAAATATAGTCACACGAAGAAAGAATAAAAATACTTACAATAAACTACCGCCGGTTTCCGTCTTAATTGTGTAAGGAAAAATCAACAGGAGAAATTATGGAAAATGCAGACAGGAGAGTGTGCTCCGTAGAACATGCCGGAGCTCTGGACACAAACCTACGGAAACTTGTTCATAATCCCAAAAGAATTCTCTGGCCGTACCTGGGGACAGGTATGACCGCGCTTGATATGGGCTGCGGACCGGGTTTTTTCACCTTGGAAATGGCAAAGATAGTGGGTAAAACAGGAAAAGTCATTGCCGCCGACATACAGGAAGGAATGCTCGACAAACTAAGGAAAAAAATATCCGGGTCGGGATTCGAAGGAATGATTTGCCCATACAAATGTCCGGATGACAGGATAGGTCTGAACGAAAAGGTTGATTTCGTCCTGATGTTCTGGATGCTCCATGAATCTGCAGATCCGGCAGGACTGATAAAAGAGGTAAAATCAATTCTGAACAAGTATGGGAGAATTTTGCTCTGTGAGCCTTTTTTTCACGTTTCAAAAAAGGATTTCAGAAAATCTCTGGACATGTTCAAGAACAGCGGATTTTTATTTGTCGACGAACCAAAAGTATTCCTATGCAGGTCGGCGCTTCTAGAAGCATAGATCATCGTTTGACTCCCCCGCTCCTCTGTTTTAAAATACTGTTTTTAGCTCTGGATTTTTCTGTCAAACAGGAGGACCGGAATATGGAATCACTTATGAAAGCTTACAACCGAGACCTGAAATCCCTGGATGAATTCTACTCATTCCTCAACAAAGAAATTGAATACGAACCCGGTAAATCCACTTCGCTGGGAATAATCTACTGGGGCAGAACTGAACATATGCCTGATTTGAAAAAAGCCAGCGACAGGATAGCCTCAAACGGGACAAAGGACTTCTTTGCACTGCACGAAGCAATCCGAACTCCTTCGAAGATGAAGAAATTCGCAGTCCAGAACAAACTCAACGAAAAGACTCTCAAAATTCTCTCTCATGACTTGAACATGTGGATGCCCCAGAGAACTGAGTTGTCAGCTATTCCACTGCTCAAAGAAAACAAGGAGGATCTTAAAAAGTTTTACGACTACGGAATTGAAGACCAGATTTCGTTTTTATCCAAATATTCCAAGAAAGAAAAGCGGAAAGATCTGGCTAAAGACCTGAGGATAAAAATTAATGTGATCAATGAATATGTAAAAATCTGCGATTTTTTCAGGATGGGCGGAAAACTTGACGCCATCAGACCTGTAATGTTTTATAAAATGGGTTATGACTCACACAAGAAATGGACAGAGGCAAATCCCCCAGAAATCGCAGCATCTTTTGAAAAATATCTGAAGAAAAATAAACTGGAAGGTAATTATCTGATACCGTTCACTAAAGAACTGGTCAATGGAATTGAATGGGCTAAAGTGCATTACGGATTGTTTAAAGTTGAATATTGAAGATTGAATAAATCTGATTCTGGTTTTTTTTATCTTGTCTTTCTTAACTCCACCCTTCGATTGTTTCAATTACTGTTTGTAGATCATTATCCTTAATATAAAATCTTTATGAGTCAAACCTTATAATTGAATTTTAATGCTTGTGAGTTATTTCCTCTTCACATGAACCGTTAATTGGACTGCGCTTGAAGTAATTCGTATGCAAAAGTTTATGGGAGAGTTCGCCCAGCGGTTCGCCGAGAAACTTCGCATAGATACCTTCAGCACCCATCACCGCAGGATTTTCGTGAGACTGTCTTTTTGCCATGCTCCTGTCTTCGGCGTAAAGTCCTTCTCCTCTTCGAGCCTTTTTAGCCATTGTGCTCCCCAGGGGCTGACCTCCACCTCCCACACACCCTCCGGGACAGGCCATTATCTCGATGAATGCATATTCACTTTTACCGTTATTTTTCAGCTGTTCACGGATTTTATTAAGAAGCCTGCGGGCATTTCCGAGTCCGTGCGTCACCGCAACTTTTATGCTGAGTTCTCCGAAATCTTTCGTTGGAATTGTGATAGAGGCTTCTTTGATCCCTTCCTGACCCCGGATCGGTTTCACATCCAGATCTTTCATATTTTCTCCGGTCAGAAGAAACCACGCTGATCTTATTGCCGCTTCCATTACTCCGCCGGTAGCGCCGAAAATCGTCCCAGCGCCTGTGTATTGACCCATCAAATCATCCGCAGAGGCTGGTTCAATATTCTTAAAGTCTATCCCGGCTTCCTTTATCATTTTTACGAACTCTCTCGTAGTAAGGACAAAATCGACGTCCTGAAATCCTGAATCGCGCATTTCAGGCCTTTTTGCTTCGAATTTTTTTGCGGTGCAGGGCATGATCGAAACGCTGACAATTTTTGAAGGATCTATTCCGTATTCTTTTGCGAAATAAGTCTTGGAAAGCGTTCCGAACATCTGTTGGGGGGATTTGCATGTGGATATGTGCTGAGCGTAATCAGGGAAATTGGTTTCCATGAATTTAATCCAGCCCGGAGAACAAGATGTTATCAGCGGAAGGGATCCGCCTTCTTTAATTCTTTTCACCAACTCGGATCCTTCTTCGAGAATTGTCAGGTCCGCGGCAAAATTCGTGTCAAATACATAGTCGAAACCGATTTTCTTCAAAGCGGCATACATCTTCCCGGGCGTCGCCTGCCCCGGTTCCATTCCAAATTCTTCCGCTATTGAAACCCTGACCGATGGAGCCTCCTGAACTATTACTGTTTTTTCAGGATCGAATATTGAGTTCCATACTCCTTCGATTTCATTTGATTCTCTTATCGCTCCTGTGGGACAGACTGCAGAACACTGGCCGCAATTTACGCATGGGCTCTCGCCCAAACCCTTTCTGAAAAAAGTGTTTACGTTGGCTTGAAATCCTCTGTCAATAAAATTTATAGCATTTACCGTTTGAATTTCATTGCAGACGGTAATGCATCTGCCGCATTGAATGCATTTATTCGGATCTCTTATTACCGAAACGCTGGATTCGTCTAAGTCCTCATTGGACTGAATTTTTGCGTATTTATTCGTATCAGCTCCTATAAGCTCGGAGAGAATCTGAAGCTCACATTTTCCATTGGCTGAACAGGAAGGGCATGAAACGTCGTGGTCAGACAGAATCAGCTCGAGCAGAGACTTTCTCATGTCTCTCAATTTCTTGGAATTAGTGGTGATTATCATTCCGTTTTCAATGGAAGTGCAACAGGATCTTTTCGGTATTTGCTGGCCTTGAATTTCCACGACGCATAAGCCGCACGATCCCGAGGGTTTCAGATCTTCATGATAACAAAGTGTCGGCACATAGACACCGGCATTTTTTGCCGCTTCGAGTATTGTCATCTCTTTTTCAGCTATCACTTCTTTTTTATCTATAATAATTTTTATACTTTCAGTCATTTATTCCTCCTGCTGTTTTTAATGAGTTTTTTTCCCGAACCAGCTCTTTACCGAAGTTTTTTATCGCGCTTTTCACTGGATTAATGAGAGACTGGCCGAGAGGGCACAAAGAAGTATTCTTCATCAGCTCGCAGATCTCCACCATTTGGTTTAAATCTTTTTCAGTCTCGAATGTATTCAAAAGCTCCACGAGCTGACGAGTTCCTATTCTGCAAGGACTGCATTGTCCACAGGATTCATGGAGAAAAAATTCCAGAACTGATCTGAGGTTAGACAGTATCGAAGATTCTTCATCTAATACGAGAATGGAACCTGAACCGAGAACTGCTCCGATTTCGTTCAGGCTCTCAAAATCCATGCTCACGCTCAGCTGCTTTTTCGGCAAATAGGTCCCGGAGGCTCCTCCGATGAGCGCTGCTTTGAATTTTTTTCCGACTTTCATTCCTCCGGCGTGTTCTTCAATTATTTTTTTGAGTGGGATCCCCATTTCGGCTTCAGTCACGCAGGGATTTTGAACTTTTCCGGAAACAGTGAAAATCTTTGTCCCGCTCGATTTATCCGTTCCCAGTGTTTTAAACCATTTCCCTCCATTTAACACTATCTCAGGAATATTGAATAACGTCTCGACATTATTGATAAGAGAGGGTTTTTTCCATAAGCCGGATTCGGTTGGAAAAGGAGGTTTGATCCTTGGATATCCTCTTTTACCTTCTATGGATTCGAGAAGCGCAGTTTCATCTCCGCAGACATAAGCTCCGGCTCCTCTTATAATCTCTATGTCAAAATCATATCCCGAACCAAATATGCTGCTTCCGAGAAAACCCGCTTTCCGTGCTTTGCTTATCGTATTGACCAATTCATCATAAGAACGTTCGTATTCACCCCTGAGGTAGACAAATCCTTTGCACGCTCCTATGGCATATCCTGCAATAATCATCGCCTCGATAATCTGCATGGGGTTGTTTTCCATCAATATTCTGTCTTTTGATGTCCCCGGTTCGCCTTCGTCAGCGTTGCAGATTACGTATTTTCCTCTTGAATCACTGTTTTTTGCGCTCTCCCATTTTATGTAGGCCGGAAATCCCGCTCCTCCTCTTCCCCTCAAACCTGACTCTTTCAATTCCGATATGATTTTTTCAGAGCTCAACTTTTCATTTAATATTTTCTCCAGAGCCTCGAACTTAAACTTATCGCTTCCAGATAAGCCTGTTTTTTGAGGAAAACATTTTTCAAGGAGTAAGCCTTTTTGCCCTATTCTGTTAACAGATTTTTGCTCGCCGATAAATATCGATTTTTTCTTTATCTTTTCTTTTATGTCTGAAATAATATTTAATGTCTTCTTCGGCGTGAGATTTCCGTGAGGTTTTCCGTTTATCAAGATAGCGGGAGCCGTTTCACACAAGCCGAGGCATGAAGATTTTTCAAGTGTGAAAAGGCCGTCTTTTGTAGTTTCTCCCCACGTGATGCCCAAAATTTTCTGTATCTCTTTTGAAATCCGGGTGGATCCCATGAGATCACATGTAGGGGAACCGCATATCCTTATTATATATCTGCCCCTCGGTTTAAAGCTGAACATTGTGTAAAAGGAAGCAACGCTATACACGTATCCGCTTGGAATTTCGAAATACTCGGATACTTTTATTATATCGTCTTTTGTCAGATAACTATCTTTTCTGGCATCTTGAATTTCATGCAGGGCGTTCAGAAGATTGTCTTCAGATTTTGAAAATTTTTGCAAAATTGCAGTTGCTTTCACATATATCTCCTTTTTGAATATTTTTTTTGCCATCAAACATTTGCCGTGAATTTTATTAACAGACATAATGGATTTCTCCGCCTAAAGGTCGGAAAAAAACTGTCAATAAATTGATTTTAAGGGGGATCTATACAAACTTTTACTTTGCACATCATGATCTCCTTTTCAAAAAATGGAAGGCGGAGCCGTTTCCAATTCCACCCTGTCGGTCTTCAGGCATGGCATATACTGCTTTAGTCTTGAAAACTCGGAGTCCTGCTTAAGATATCATTGATGTTTTTTTTTTGTCAAGGGTGAAAGCGAATGTCCCGAATCAAGATCAACTAAATATCCATTTTTTTATTAATATTATATGTGGTAGTATAAAATTTCTGTTTTTTTGCTCTATTGAAATTGAAAAGGCTTAATGAGCGGAAAATACCGGATTATAGACTGATTTGAATAATATTGATAACTTCCGCTCAATAATTTAATGCAACACTCGCATGATAGAATAAGAGATATCCACCACGAAGCGTGGGAAGCGTCGCTTCCAGTCTTATTTGCTAAAAGCAAATAAGAGACCTGCACGAAGGGAAGAAAAAAGAAACAAAAAATAAAAGAAAATTATTCTTGACTAAAAACAATCTAACATATTGGTTACAACTATCTGCATTAATGTTTTCAATAAACTAATTAATTGAAATTTAATCATTATCATTTAAAATTAATACAATATTTATGTGGGAAGTGAACTGGAAAACCACAATAATTTTCGGAATTATTTTTGCCGTTATAACGGTGGTGTTGTTTTTTTTGGGACTTGACCTCTTTCCCATTCAATTGGACATTTCAAATTCCGAAAAAAAAGTGATGGTTATTCTCGGTTTCGCTATGATTGTTTTCACATCAGGCACTTTTTTATCTCTTTTGATATATCAGATAATTCAACAAAGACGGCTTGAGTATTTCGGTAGAAACGGTGTTCGTGCAGTTGCGACAATACTTTCAGCGAAAGAAACAGACGAAGATACACATGATGCCAATCAATTTGACATAGAGATGAGGATTTCCATACCAGGTGAAATGGATTACTATATCAAAAAGAAATTTCACGTTCGTAAATCTTCTCTGTATAGACTCCAGCCCGGTGAGTCTTTTGAAGTCCTTGTCGACAAAAATAACCGGAATAATGTTTTTATTGAGATCAGTTAACAATAAGTAGAATAATAAAGAAAGAACAGCCGTGAAAGAGCAGAAGGGAAGAGAAAAAGAAAATTTAACCGCGAATCCGATTTTTCATCGAAATGAAAAATCGTTACACAAAGAAAAAAAAAGAAGATTTAACCTCGAATCCGATTTTTCATAGATATGAAAAAATCGTTACGCGAATTGACACTAAGGGAAGAAAAGAAGAAAGAAGAATAAATATTAACCACGAATTAAACACGAATCCGATTTTTCATAGATATGAAAAA
>CAYNIW010000007.1:24935-40191 GCA_964397545.1 uncultured Desulfuromonadaceae bacterium
GAAAGCGGATATGAATATCTACTTACAAGAGACGGTCCTATCCCCACTCCCCTTATATTCACTGTATGCGGAGGATTCAGGTTGTAATATAACTGATCTGCAGAATCAAGCTCTTCATAAAGCCTTTTTAAACATTCTTTCCTTTAAGATATTCTCTATGAGGAAAACCACAAAATTTACAACTGAAAATCGGTATATGCTATGCTAAAAGCAATATGACGAGCTTTTACATCATATTCAACTGTCCACTGCATAAAAGAGGATCCGCTCATTGCTGACGGTTTTATCTATCTTGGCTCTCGGCATCTCAATCGGTTATCTAATCAGAAACAGAGAAAAAGAAGTTAAATATCTCGCGCCGATTACGAGTGCATCTGTTTACATATTGCTTTTTCTTCTTGGCGTTTCCGTGGGAAACAACAAAACTGTGATATGCAGTCTCTCTTCTCTCGGGCTGAAAGCCATGGCACTTACTCTCGGCGGAATTTTGGGAAGTGTTTTTGTTTCCATGATAGTTTACAGATTTTTCTTCAAAGGGGAAAAATGACTAAATCCTTAATAATTACGCTTTTCTTCTCTCTCGGGATTCTTTCAGGAATTTTTAACCTCCTCCCTGAATTTTTCTTGGACAAAGATACGAGCACCTACGCCCTTTATATTCTTATGTTTCTCGTCGGCGTCGAAACAGGAGCCGATAAAAACGCCTTGAAAGCTGTGAAAAAATTCAACTTAAAAATACTTGCGATTCCTCTTACCGTAGTCATAGGGACCCTTGCAGGAACGGCGGCAGTATCTCCCTTTTTAAGCGGCATAAGTCTTCGCGAATCTCTCGCCGTCGGCGCGGGATTCGGATACTACAGCTTATCAAGCGTGTTTATAAGCAAAATCAGCGGCGAAACTCTCGGTGTCATAGCTCTGATGTCAAATATATCAAGGGAAATAATCACCCTCTTGCTCGCACCCGTTCTGGTAAAGTATTTTGGAAAACTCGCGCCTATCGCTTCAGGCGGGGCAACAGCAATGGACACTACACTGCCTGTGATCATAAAATTTTCCGGCAAAGATTATGCCGTAATAGCAGTTTTCAGCGGACTCTTATTGACTATACTCGTTCCATTCCTCGTCACAGTCATACTTAAAATCGGATTTTAAGTATAGTATTAATCTAAATTCAGCAAAGGAAAATTATTGGAAAATTTTTGATTGTTTCGCTTACATAATCATGCGTTAGAGGCAGTTTTCAATATGTGATATAATAACTGAATATTGCCGGAGGAAATAATGGCTTTATTTTTTTTCTTGACTATTCTGATTAGAAAAACACACTACCACTCAGATTATTCCGGGTATTTCATAGACCTTGCCGTAGTCATCACTGGCGTCACTGCGGCTTTCCTCTTAAATTCGGCATGGGAAAAACTGAAGAGCAGAAAACTTGAAAGGAAATATTTAGACAGTTTCATAGACGACATAAAAGAAGATTTGTCTCTTGCTGAAGAAACTTTGGATCAAAACAGGAAACGATATGACAGAGCAAAATCTTATCTTGAAATCTTAAAGGAAGGACAAAACAATCCCGAAGCATGTTTGGAAATTTTTAAGGACATAGCGGCAATAAATCAGTTCTCTCCAAAAACTTCGACATACGTGTCTATTGTAAACAGCGGCAATCTCAGCATCATAAGAGACTATAAACTTAAAGAGAAACTTTTCCAATACTATCAGAGTTTTGATGAAATTAAACTCAGAGAAAAAATACTGAACGATTTCACTTTTGATACCGCAATTCCTTTTATTTACAAGAATATTGATCTTCTCAATCACAGGTTTATTAGAGATGAATCCATTCAATGCACCGATTTTACAAACATTTTCATTGGCTATAATGCATTGCAGACTCAGTTATTCAATGCTTATAAGGACTTGAAAGATTCAAGCGAAAAACTGCTTGAAGAACTCAAAGGAAAATAAATTAATATCCCCTGTCTCTTCAACCCCTGAAAAAATGATCTCAGTAACAATCCTTTTTCATGGAGAATTGAACGACTTTCTCTCAATAGAAAAAAAATTCAAAAAAATATCAATCAATCTTTTTAGCAGGTCATCATTAAAAGATCTCATCGAAAGTCAGGGAATTCCCCACACCGAAATAGGAAAAATATTGGTGGACGGAAGTTTTGCCGAATTTGGTTCAAAAGTTGCATATGGAAATTTGATCGAAGTATTCCCTGCAGAATATGCCTACATTGAAAATTTAAGGTTCATCGCCGATGTTCATTTAGGAGTTTTGGCAAAAAGAATTCGGCTTTTCGGAATAGACTGTAAATACAGAAATGATTACGAAGATTCAACAATCGCTGAAATTTCATATACCGAAGACAGGACCGTTTTGACACGAGACGTCAAACTGCTCATGAGAAATAAGGTAAGAAAAGGATATTGGCTCAGATCGAAGGTAACAGGCGAACAACTCACGGAAGTATTTCGAAAATTCGATTTAACCGATAAAATCGAACCCTTCTCTCTCTGCATGGATTGCGGAGGAAAATTGGAAAACGTCACGAAAAATGAAATATTAACCCAAATCCCTCCCGGAACTGCAGAGAGATTCGACAAATTCCTCCGGTGCGGGTTATGCAAAAAAGTTTATTGGGAGGGTTCTCATTACCCCAAATTACTGAAAATAATCAATGAATTCAAGAAAAAAAAACTTGATTAAAACAAAACAGCTCTCAGTCAATGGACTGAGAGCTGTTAACTATTAAAAATTTTCGCGGATTATCTGGGATTTAATTGTATCTCGGATTTTCCTCTTTGGGCCTGGCTTCGTTCACTCTTAACTTTCTGCCTTTGATCTCTTTTTCGTTGAGATCTTTCATCGCGTTTTCCGCTTCTTCATTGTTCGGCATTTCGACAAAACCGAAACCTTTGGGGCGTTTCGTCACTCTGTCGGTTATGATGTTTACGGTCGCGACTTCTCCGAATTGTGAAAACATGTCTCTCAATTCGTCTTCGTTCAGTTCGTAGGGTAAATTACCCACATACAGCTTCATACACTACCTCTTACTTGTGCGATTCAAAAAAAACAGCATCAGCAGACCGCAAGCGATCCGGCTTTTGCCTTGACCAACATTACACGGGGAATTCTAATCTTAAAGTATCGTTTTGTCAATAACATATAAATATATTTTTTACGAATTAATTTTTAGGGTTTTATTTAAAACTCGCTGTCTATGTCAGGATCGAGATTGAATTCAAAATGAAGAAAATCTTGTATATCGGAGGTGTCCTCTATCGGGACAATCAGCGGAAGAGATTCATAGAAAATACTGTCCTCTTCAGGTTGATATCCGGTGTCTTCTTCAAAGGTGTAAACAGGCATGAAGACTGCATCCTCCCCAACGGGAGCTATATTCCCCACAAGCGCGGGGTGGGGAGAAATTTTGGTGAAATAATACTCGAAAATCAACCTCGATATCGGAGCGGCTATCCTTCCTCCTGTCCCGCCGGCGCTTTCAATTATGACAATGACTGCTATTTCAGGGTCTTCAGCGGGCGCGAAACCTACGAAATAGGAATGGTCGTGCTCTCCTCTGTGCTCGGCTGTCCCTGTCTTGCCCGCAACTGTAATACCTTTGATGTGACATTCATATCCTGTCCCTCTATCGTCGTTGACAGCGGAAATCAAAGCTCTTTTTATTATTTCCAGATCCTCAGGTATTATATTCAGCTTCTCCCTCTCCACCTGAGCTCTGTAGACAATTTGCCCTCTTTCGTCTTTAACCGAATCGACCACATAAGGTTTGACAAGATATCCTCCGTTGGCGATTGAAGAAAAATAGCGCAATATTTGAACGGGAGTAGCGAGAAGTTCTCCCTGGCCTATGCATAAGTTCACTACAACACCTTTTGGCCATTTCCCCACTCCGTATCTTGAATCCATCCAAACGCTGTCGGGCAAAAGCCCCTGCGCTTCCGGGAAAAGGTCAATGCCGGTCCTTTGGCCGAACCCGAACATTCTCAGCCATCTTATGAACTGCATGTATCCTATCCTCAAACCCGCCTGATAGAAAAAAATATCGCATGAAAACATCAGCGCTTCGGGAAGCGTGAGGCTCCCGTGAGGGCCTCCGGAACATTTGTGAGGGAGACCGTCTTTAAGGTCTATGTTTCCTTCGCAGGGCTCAAGAGGCGGACCTGTGTCGAGGACACCTGTCTCGAGCGTTACCAAGGCTGTCAGAGGTTTCAGGGTAGATGCCGGAGGAAAATTGCTCGCTATGGCTCTGTTTAAAAATGGGTGAAGAGGATTGCTTATTATGCTGTCCCATAGTTCCTGTCTAAGGCCGAAAGAAAGACTGTCGGGAGGAAATGAAGGTTTTGAGACCATGGCTAAAATAGCGCCGGTTTTGACGTTCATCACTATGCCGGTGCAGGCGTTATACCAGAGATAAAAATAGACCTTCTGCTGAAGACGTGTGTCTATTGTGGTGTAAACATCACAGCCTCTCGACGGCAGGATTGGTTCTTTTTCTGAAAAAGGCTGAAGCATTCTGCCGAGCTTGTCGACTTCGACAAACTCGTGGCCTCTTCTGCCTTTCAGAAATGAATCGTATTGTCTTTCAATGCCTATTTTTCCTATGAAATCACCTTGTGCGTAAAAGGAACTGTCGAACATCTTCAGTTCCTGCGGAGATATTTCGCCTACATATCCTATAACATGAGCTGTATATTTACCGAGAGGATACTCCCTCACGGGCTCTGCGACTATCTGAACTCCGGGCAGTTCGTCTCTGTGTTCTTCGAGTTTGCATATCAGATCAAGGCTTACATCTCTGGCAATTCTTCTTATTCTTGTAGAAGTAGTATCAATCCTTTCGAAAATATAGCTGTTGTCGACTCCGAGATAATAAGCCAGAGTCGGTGCTACTCCCGGATACTTTTTTATCATCTGGGGGTCCACCATAATCGAATAACCCGGCCTGTTTTTGGCGAGTAAAACTCCTTTGGAATCAAATATGTCTCCCCTTGAAGGTTCGATAAGTCTAAGTTGTATGCTCGTCCTGGAAGATTTTTCCTGCCAAAAATCCCCTTGCAATATTTGGAGTCTGAAAAGGTTAACGGATATGAGAACAAACGCAAAAGATATTATATATTTGAAAATTTTTCCTTTTTTTGGATCCGTCATTTTTTGATGGACCTGAACAAAACCGTTATATATGAAAACTTCGCTACAAGTAAAAGTGAAAGAAAAAGAAGAGTCCCGCCGAGAAGCGTCGAATAAAAAATCTTAGGAAGTATTGACACAAGGAACACGTCTAAAACGTTTTCAGGTCTTGTCGAAACCCAAAAAATAAACGATTGAAGCGTATTTACAGCGAGGAGGCTAATAATCTTCCCCATGTGGTTTTCAAAGAAGTAACGGTTTTTATATTGACCTAAAATATATCCGGCGGCGCTGTAGAATATGATTCCGACACCAATATAATATCTCGAATAAAAATCGAGAATCATTCCTGCCATGAAGCCTGCCCACATACCCATTCTTCTACCCCCGAAAAAAGCAGCGAATAGAATAAAAGCCGGAGTCAGTGTGGGTATCACATTTTTAACCGTCAGAAACCTGACGACAAAGAGTTCAAATAAAGCGGCAGAAACACCGATTAAAAGACCATAGACGACTCTCATCAGAGTATGTATTTCCTCGAGTCTTCTTCTTTCATTATACTTTCGAGTTTTTCTTTCACCATTTCCTCAGTTACATTTTTAGTTCCGGGTTCTTCAGTCGCATTGAAAAGTATGTCCTCAAGAAGAACATTCATAACAGTCTGAAGCCTTCTCGCACCAATATTTTCCGAAGTTCTGTTGAGTTCAAAGGAGACTTTCGCTATGTGTCTCAACGAATCACCTTCGAATTGCAAATTGACTCCGTCTTGTTTTAAGAGTTCCTGATACTGAATTATAAGCGAATTTTTAGGTTCTTTCAGAATTCTATGGTAATCCTCTTCATTTAAGTCATTGAGCATGACTCTTATCGGGAATCTACCTTGAAATTCAGGTATCATGTCGGAAGGATTTGAAACATTGAATGCTCCTGCCGCTATGAAAAGCATATGATCCGTTTTTACAGTCCCGAACCGGGTTTGAACCGTTGTCCCCTCAATAATCGGCAGCAAATCTCTTTGGACACCTTCCCTGGAAACATCCTGCCCGGATTTGGTATTGTTCTCGTCGCTGACAGTTATTTTGTCTATCTCGTCTATGAATATGATTCCCTGCTCTTCGGCGAGGTGGCATGCTTCAAGACCTATGTCGTGTTCTTCCAACAGAGCTGAAACTTCTTCTTCCAAAAGTATTTCGAAAGCGTCTCTCAGCTTGACCTTTTTCATTTTTCTTCTTTTCGGACCTATGTTTCCTATCATGTCCTGCATGTTTATTCCCATCTCTTCCATGCCGGCGGGTGAAAAAACTTCGATGAAAGGTTTTCCAGCCGCGGAAGAGACCGGAATCTCAATTTCTCTTTCATCGAGCACTCCATTTTTAAGCATAGTTCTGAGATTTTCCCTCGTCGAAGAATCCGTTTGGATTCCGGGGACCTTTGAAGAAGGAAGTAAAATATCGAGAATTCTCTCTTCAGTTTTAGCTTCAGCCAAAGGTTTAATTTTTGCGGAGATTTTGGTTTTTATCATCATCGCCGCGGTATGAACGAGATCTCTTACCATTGAAGACACGTTTTTTCCGACATATCCTATCTCAGTGTATTGTGTCGCTTCGACCTTGACGAAAGGCGCCTGAAGAAGTTTTGCCAGTCTTCTGGCAATTTCCGTTTTCCCTACTCCCGTCGGCCCTATCATAATTATGTTCGCGGGAATGATGTCCTCTCTCAAATTTTTCGGGACACGCGCTCTCCTCCATCTGTTTCTTACGGCTATGGAAACTGCTTTTTTAGCTTCGGGCTGTCCGACTATGTATTGATCCAGAAACTCGACTATTTTTTTAGGCGTCAAAGCCGCATTAAAATCTTCAATTATTTCAAAACTCTGTTCCGTCAATTGATGACCTCCACTGTGATTTCCATGTTTGTGTAGATGCATATTTCGGAAGTTATCTCGAGCGCTTTTTTCACAATATCTCCTGGATTCATTTGCGTGTGTCGCAAAAGAGCCCTCGCGGCCGCTGTCGCGTAAGGTGCACCCGAGCCGATGGCAATTACTCCGTCTTCGGGCGATATTACATCGCCCTGGCCCGATATAAGAAGAGCACTCGATCTGTCCGCAGCGACAAGCATGGCTTCAAGCTTTCGGAGAATCTTGTCTTTTCTCCATTCTCTTGCGAGCGCCACTGCGGCTCGATTTAGCTGATCCGGATGTTCCTTGATATGTTTTTCAAACCTGTCAAAAAGGGTGAACGCGTCAGCCACTGACCCAGCGAAACCCACAACCACTTTGCCTTCAGCCATTTTTCTGAGTTTAACGGCTTTCGATTTTATAACAGTGTTGCCGAAAGTAACCTGGCCGTCAGCTCCGATTGAGGCGGAGTTGTCCCTTACGACAGCCAATACAGTTGTGCCTCTTATTTCGTTCACTTGAATACTCCGTAATTTGGCGGTTCTTCGGTTATTATTATGTCATGCGGATGGCTTTCTCTCAGTCCTGAAGAAGACATTCTCAAAAACACCGCTTTCTTTTTCAGATCCGAAAGATTTGAAGCGCCAATATATCCCATTCCCGCTTTGAGTCCTCCGATAAGCTGGTATATAACTTCATTAACACTCCCCCTGTAAGGCACTCTCGCGACTACGCCTTCCGGAACGAATTTTGTCATTCCTTCCTGAAAATATCTGTCAGCGCTTCCTTTTTTCATAGCCTGGAGGGAACCCATTGCCCTATAAACTTTGAAGCTTCTACCCTCAAGGTAAACTATTTCTCCGGGGCTTTCATCAGTTCCGGCGAAGAGGCTTCCAATCATTATCACTCCTGCTCCCGCGGCCATTGCTTTCACTATGTCACCGGAATATTTTATACCTCCGTCAGAAATAACGGGAATATTCCTTAAGGAAGCTAATTCAACTGTGTCCATTATTGCAGTTAATTGCGGAACACCCACCCCAGCGACAACTCTAGTGGTGCATATAGAACCAGGCCCTATACCGACTTTAACCGCATCAACACCCGCGGAAATCAAATCCGAGGCACCTTCCCTAGTGGCCACATTGCCTCCCACAAGCGCCAGCTCCGGGTATTTGCTCCTTACATTCTCAATTACTTTCAGGACGCCAGAAGAATGTCCGTGCGCGGTGTCGACGACAATAACATCAGCACCCGATTCTACAAGAGAATCAACCCTTAATTCAGTATCGGAAGAAACCCCTACCGCGGCAGCGACTCTCAGCCTTCCATCTTTGTCTTTGCAAGCATGGGGAAACCAAATCTTTTTTTCCACGTCTTTCACTGTCATGAGACCGCAAATTTTACCTTCAGTATCAATTATAGGAAGCTTTTCTATCTTGTATTTTTGAAACACTTCTATCGCCTGTTCTACCGAAGTTCCTACCGGAGCCGTCTTCAGGTCCTTTGAAGTCATAAGTTCCGAAACTTTCTTGGTTATATCAGTTTCAAACATTACGTCTCTGTGGGTCAATATTCCGACAAGCTTGTCTTTTTCGTCAACAACACATAAACCTGAAATTCCATAATCTTTCATTAAACTTAAAGCCTTTTTGAGAGGGACATTGGGTTTTACGGTTATCGGAGTGCTTATCATGCCGCTTTCGGATCTTTTTACTTTTCTGACTTCTTCGTTCTGTTTCTCTATAGGCATGTTCTTGTGAATCACGCCCATACCGCCTTCTCTTGCCATTGCTATCGCCATCGGAGATTCAGTAACCGTGTCCATTGCGGCGCTAATCAGAGGTATATTGAGCTCGATATCACGCGCTATCCTTGTCTTGACTTCAACCTGATTAGGTAAAACCGAAGAATTCTGAGGAGCGAGAAGGACATCGTCGAAAGTCAACGCTTCCTTATAATCATTTTTCATTTTTTCCCCTTTTATTCCCGGACATCAATATTTCAGCTTTCTGTCTCCAAAATTTTTCCATTGTTTCAATGTTATCGCTATTCATAGTGAGTCCGGATTCTGCCATTTTTTCCTTAACAAACGCGAATCTCTTGTTGAATTTATCTATAGTTTTTTTCAAAGCCTCCGCCGGATTTACGTTTAAATGATTCGCAAGATGGACGGTGACGAATAAAATGTCTCCAATCTCTTCCTCTCTCTGAAGGTCATTTTCGCAAAGAATCAGTTCTGAAATCTCCTCGTTTAGTTTTTCGACTACTTTGTCCGGACTTTTCCAGTCAAAACCGGCTTCGGAAGCCTCTTTTTGTATTGAAGATGCTCTCTCGAGGATACATTTTCTATCCTCTTTCTCTTCAAATTTTCTTCTTTCCCAAATCTTCCTGACTTCCTCGGGCGTAGAGGCTTTATCCTCACCGAAAATGTGAGGGTGCCTGAATGTGACTTTTTCATCTATGCCCTTTATGACGTCTCTGACGTCAAACAGTCCGCTTTTTTCCGCTGCAGAACACATCATCAATATAACGAGAAGCAAGTCTCCCAGTTCTTCGCGAAGTCTTTCCGATGTCAGAGGTACCGCTTCCATGGCTTCAGACGCTTCTTCCAACAGGTGCCCTGAAAGACTTTCCAATGTTTGGGATTTGTCCCAAGGACATTTTTCTCTCAGCAGAGAAATCTTTTGAACAAAATCCCAGAACAGATCGCGTTCTTTTTCCATTTCGAATTTTACCAGAAAATCGGCCATCAGAGAAGATTATCGGCAGAACCTCTCGAAGAGCAGTTAAATCCAGATTTTTTCAGGGATAATTCCATTTGGACTATTCGAAGATCCGATTCAACCATCATTGTTATAAGATCATCAAGAGATACATCGGGTTTCCATCCGAATTTGTTTCTCGCCTTGGAACTGTCGCCAATCAACCTTTCGACTTCCGCGGGCCGGAAATAACCCGGATCCACACAAACGATTGTTTTTCCTGTTGCTTCATCTATTCCGGTTTCGTCAATTCCTTTTCCGCGCCATGAAATTTTAACGCCGATTTTTTCTAGAGATTTTTCGAGAAAATACCTTACCGAGTGCGTCTCTCCGGTTGCTATAACATAATCATCGGGTTCATCCTGCTTAAGCATCAGCCACATAGCTCTGACAAAATCTCCTGCGTAACCCCAATCCCTTTCGGCGTCGAGGTTTCCGATGAATATTTCATTTTGCAAACCGTATTTTATTCTCGCGACCGCCCGAGTTATCTTTCTCGTCACAAATGTTTCGCCTCTTCTCGGAGATTCATGATTGAAAAGAATTCCATTGCTCGCGTGCAAGCCGAATGCTTCCCTGTAATTTACTGTGATCCAGTAAGAATACAGCTTTGCGACGCCGTATGGGCTTCTCGGATAGAATGGAGTCATTTCGTTTTGTGGAAATTCCCGGGCTTTGCCGAACAATTCGCTTGTCGATGCCTGATAAAATCTCACTTTTTCCTTCATCTTCAGTATTCTTATTGCTTCTAAAATACGAAGAGTTCCGAGAGCATCTGACTGGGCGGTATATTCCGGTGTCTCGAAAGAAACCTGAACATGGCTTTGGGCGCCGAGATTGTATATCTCATCGGGTTCAATCCTCTGAATGATTTTTATTATACTCGAAGAGTCAGTCAGATCTCCATAATGAAGAAAAAGTTTTGCTCCTGGAAGGTGCGGATCTTCATATATGTGATCTATCCTTTCAGTGTTGAATATAGAGCTCCTTCTTCTTATTCCGTGGACTTCGTAGCCCTTTTCGAGCAGTAATTCAGCAAGATATGAGCCATCCTGACCTGTTATACCTGTAATTAGGGCTTTTTGATTTTTCATCGAATCTCCTTTTTCCTTAACAATCTATATGTTTATTGATACAATATACTCGGTAAATAATCAATCGCAACCGTGTATATGGACAAATTCAAATTAACCTCGGCTGAAATCAGCGAATTCGTCCTTCAGGACAATAAATGCCTTCTTATCGATGAAGGCAGAATACTCTATACCAACGAAACAATGAAATTCCTTTTCTCATCCGACCCGACGGGACAATCGGTTCTCGAGCTTTTTCAAAAAGAAGATTTTTCGGAAAGTTCAAAACTGAACAATCTTATGAGAAAACCCCAAAATTCTTATTGCTTCTGGCTCGGTGTTCACATGGTCATAGACAGGATAATATATCCGGCCAATATCCTCGTGTCTTCTGTCGAAATCAAAGGCAAATGGATTTGGAGGCTTTACGCATTTTTCGACGTTGACGATTTTTTCAAAAAATATTTTTCGTCTTCTTTCCTCGATTACATACCCGACGCGGTAGCATTTATCGACACTGAAAGCTGTATAATCAGCGCCAACAAAGTTTTTCTTGAAACATTCGGATACCAGAATAAAGACGAAATTTTCAAGAAAAATATCGATCTGCTAATCGTCCCCGAAAATGAATTTTTTTCAGCCAAAGAACTGACTAAATACATAATGCGCGGAAAACGGCTCGGAAAAGACGATGTTCCGAGGAAAAGAAAAGACGGCTCAATTATATGGGTCAGCATAGCGGGAGGTCCGATATATTTCGAGGATGAAAACTACAATAAAAATAAAACCGACCCGATAGGCATAGTCGTCATATACAGAGATGTCAGCGATGTTCACAATTTACGCGAAAAATCTCTCGCCCAGGAAGCCAAAATACAGAATTTTTACGAACACAAAATAAAAGCGACTGAAGCCGATAACATAGGTTCGAGTCTCGACGTTCTCGCAGACGGTTTCGCTGAAAGCTCTTTTCTGGGAGTTCATTTCAACATAGATGTCGAGACAGGAAAATACATCATAAACAGAGGGCTTTTTGAAAACGAATCTTTCGAACAAGTTGTAATGAAAACGATCAGACAGAAGTATAAGAAAGAGCTGATCTACAAGACTGAAAAGAGCTATCACATTCTCGATTCTTCGAGGATTTATTCTTCGAGCGCGGGCGGAGACGAACTAAAAATACTTTTCTCGCCTTTTCTTATGAATGAAGATATAAACGTCAACGAATTTCCAAAAAACTACATAATAGCTCTCTGTCTTTCTCAGAATCTTGAAGAAAACGAAGAACTCTTTTCCATTTACAGCCAGACAATACACATTTTAACCCAAAAAAGCATAATGAAGGAAAACTATGAAAATCTCCTTAAAACTGAAGTCCTGCTTCAGACCGCCGGCGCTGTTTCACACCACGTCACTCAGCCATTGACCGTAGCCATGCTTGCCATATCGCATGTTAGTGAAATCTGTTCCGACCCTAAAACCTTAAAACAACTGAATATAGCAATGGAATCTCTTAAAAGAATGGAAAATGAAATCGAAAAACTGCGCAACATCACCGAATACAACACAGAAAAATATATAGGGGATACTAAGATAATTGATCTGAACTGATCCATTTGTCCAGATCTTCAAACATTTTTAAGAGGGTTTCGCTCAACCCCTTTTTTACAGATAAATAGAATTTTTCAGACAAATCCGGATTGTCTTGAGGAATGCCTCCGTTTTCGTCATAGACTATGATTGTTGAAGGAGAAGGGATGGCGTCAATCCCTTTAGAAGGCCGGTATTTTGGAACTCTTGACAAATAGTCCCATTTAACGAGTTCGGGTCTGATATACTGGATCATAGCCGTTTCGTCAACAGCTCCATGACCTCCTGTTTTTCCGAAGATTTGTTCCGGTAAATCCCCGCAGTTTATCCACCAGTGAATTGATATTACGAAAAGGCCGGTCTTGGAGTATATTCTCGATGCTGCATTTTTCACTGAAGACATATTGCCGCCATGGCCGTTGTTTATAATGAGCTTCTTAAAACCTATTTTACACAAGGATAAGGAAATCTCAAAAAGAAGATTTTCAAAAGTCTCTCTCATCAGAGTCATAGAGCCTCTGTAGGGGATTAAACTGCCAGTCAAACCGTAAGGGACTGAAGGGGCAATCAGAGCATTTATATCTTCGGCTATGTCTTGGGACAATTTTTCGGGAATAATGACATCAGTGCCTAGAGGAGATATTCCGTGCGCCTCTATTGTTCCTACGGGTAAGATCACGGTATCTATAGAGCCTTCTTTCATCATCTCTGAAAGCTCCATATTGTTCAAATATAGAATTCTACGTTCCATGGTTTAAAAATACTTCATTGCAAATATTATACCTGCCGCCGCGCCTGCGGCAAAAGATAGAAAAACAGCGATGGAAACAATTGAATTCAGAAAAGATACTTTTGCATCATAACGCTTTTCTTCGCGATAGCTCAATTTAGGTTCCGTTTTTTCCGGACGCACCCTTGCCCACAGAGTAGATTTTTCAATCTCATCAATTTTCTGGAATTTTTCAAATGAACCGGCTTTGGCTTCTTCTTCTTGTTCTTCTCCTTCAGATTTTAACATATCTTTCAAGGTTTCCTCGGTTACATCTTCGGGAGGAGGTGGAGGGATTTCAATGGCTTCTTTAACTTCTTCATTCTCAAAGGATTTTTTTTCAGACTCTGCACTCTCTACAGTTATCTGACCGCTGTTTAAAAGATCTCCTTCCCCAAAATCTTCTTCTTCGCCGGTTGTTGTGGATTGTTCTGTTTTTTCTTCTGGAGGAGGAGGAGGAGGGACTATGTTGTGCTCTATGAGTAATTCCTCTTCCGAAGTTTCTTCTTTTGCGGGAGGCTTCAATTTCGAGATGGTTTGGCTGATTTTTTCAAGGTCGGCGATCTGCTGTTCCGTTTTGGCCGAATCCTTAGCGGCTTTGAGATTTATTTTTGCGATCTCAATATTTCCGAGTAATATATGGCAATGTATCGCTCCTACGAGACTTTCAAATTTCTTCAGTTGGCTTTCTGAACCTTTTTCAAAACAGTTCAAAGCTTTATCATATTGACCCTTCCCCGCGTAGAACTTTCCGAAAAGAGTCCAAAGATATGGATCATTTTTACTTACAGATAAAAGAGAGCCTATTTCTTCCGCGGCTTTTTCGTCGATTTCAGTTTCACCGAGTTTTTCGACAAATTCGACAGACTTTTTTAATATCCTGTTTGTCGTCAGCATTTCCTTTATGAGGGAATCCGCCATATTCCTCTCTCCGGATGAGCTCTTTTGCAGGCTCAAGTTCTTTAATGTGAAATAAGCGTCGACATTATGGCCTAAAACCTCGTAATTAGCTGCTTGTATCACTATTTTTTGGGTCGCAGATTTCGAATTGTCGATGGCTATGGAAAAAGCGTCCATTGCTTTTTCTTTTTCTTTTCTCTTTGAATATATGAGGCCTTTTTGATACTGCAAAAAAGCCGTGACGCTCTTGTCCATATCTTTTTCGGTTTTATAGAGGTTTTCAATTACCTCAAGAGCTCTTTCGTGCTCTCCTATTTTCCGCATTTTCTGGATTTCTTTTAATATCTCTTTAATATCGTTGTTTATCATTTCTGATTATTCATTTTGACCTGAATAGCACCTGCATCAAGCTCTATTATTTTCTGACCCGAGTCCCTGAAACCGACTTTCTCCGCAAGATTCCAAAAAGACACGTTCATTTCGTGGACTAGATAGAGAGGTTTTATACCGAGAGAGAAGAGCTCTGAAGCCAAAGACGATAGGACGTATATCGCCCATTTTTCCATTTCGGATTCAGTAAAACATTCAAGAGACAACTCTGCGGCACTGTCGGAAAGCCAAAAAACCGTAGAACAGGCTTTTGTGGTGCCGCCCGTGATTATTTTCACTTCCGCGGGAAATCCTCTTGAGTCGCGATTTATCACGACTTCTCCTTTTGGTTTCTGAGTTCCAGCTACTACTGGAGACGAATATTCCATGACAGTATAAATCTCAAAAGTGTTTTTAGGATTTTTTATAAGTTCTAGATAATCTCTGGCGCTTTCAGGTAAATCAATTTTGTAACCTGAAAAATCCTTGTTTTCAAAGAGTTCGGTTAAAAACAAGTCAATAATCTTTCTTTCCGCTGATTTAATGTAGATTATCCTTCTGACATCGTCTATCGCGGAAATAAACTGCGATTCAAAACCTTTTAATCCGAAAAGAACCGAAAAAGGATTTTTATCTATGAAAAAGCCAGAAAGGGGGTCTGTGTGATTTTCAACAAAAAGCCCGGTATAAGGATAAGATTCCTTCTCAATCTTGAAAATTCTCTTA
>CAYNIW010000007.1:40291-83086 GCA_964397545.1 uncultured Desulfuromonadaceae bacterium
AACAAAAAGCCCGGTATAAGGATAAGATTCCTTCTCAATCTTGAAAATTCTCTTACTCATTTTCAAACCTTTGAAAATTCTGTCTATTCATTGTCAAACCTTTGAAAATTTTCAAATCTTTGAAAATACTCTTATTCATTTTCAAATCTTTTTATTCATTTTCAAATCTTTGAAAATCTTTTTACTCATTTTCAAATCTTTGAAAATTCTGTCTATTCATTTTCAAATCTCAAAACATAGTCTAAAACACCTTCTGAACCATATCCATATATTCGATAAGAATTTCCGTCACTTACGTAACCAACTTGACCCCTTGTCGAAGGCATTCCGTCGACATAAGCAGGTTTACCTGAAGAGAAGGGGTTCGAAGCTAGGGGAAGGACGATTTCTGATATAGATAACGGACAATCAGAACTCTGAGATTCAATAATGTAAAGATCAACTGCTTCTTTCAGCTTCTGCATATTATTCTTAACGGATTTGTCCTTTACGATTATTGATGCATCTACCGCTGTTTCTCCTGAATATTGACCTGAACAGCTTACAATCAATAATATTGTTAAACAGGGAAGTATAATCTCTAAATGCTTCATGGCCCATCATTTCAAAATGCTTTCTATCGCCTCCTCCATCTGGCTTTTCATTTCCGGAGAAAATCCGACGAATGATTTGACGATTTTACCTGAAGCATTGAGTATGTATGTCTGCGGAATAGCTCCGCCTCCGGGAACAAGAGCCATTGAGATAAAATCGCTGTTTGTAGTATGCAGAGTCATATAATTTATCTTGTTCGTTGATATAAAAGCGGGTAGAAGACCCGCGTTGTCGTCTACACTTATGCCTATGACAACAAGACCTTCTTCTTTGTATTCGTTCTGCAGTTCAATAAGATGGGGTATTTCAGCTCTGCAGGGTCCGCACCAGGTAGCCCAAAAATCAATGAGATATGCTTTTGCACCCATCGAAGTTAAAGACACTTCTTCACCTCCGTCAAGCCAAACGAGCTCAGGAAATGAACTTCCTGTCTTCATATCCGAATCTGTGAAGGAAGTGATGGTGAAAATTTCATTGTTCTCCGTCTGTTCAGTCTCGCCGTTCTGCGTTGATCCGCAAGTAAAAACACCTGTTAAAAGAGTTACGGCAGTAAATAGCAGTATCGCGCGTTTCAATAACCCTCCTTTATTTATCATCTAAACAGTATTTTTCCTCTTCCTATTATTGTATTTATGGCATCTCTAAAATAAACCACAGCTAATTCCCATTCCGCTTCTTTTACAGCTTCCTGTCTATAAAACTGAAGGGCTTTCTTGATCTCATTAAGCAGGTTCACCGGGACTTTTCCGGATTTAGCCGATTCATCGGATTCTTGGGGATAATACATTTTCAACTCGTTTACCACTCTGTTTGCAAGATTCCTCAATTTGTCCTCGGGCGTCTTAGGTATGTTAAAAAATTCTTCGAGTGACGAGGATGTCTGGGTAAAACCTTTATCCTTCTTCAGTCTCGCATCGTCACTCATTCGCTCATCCCTTTTCGGGCTTGATAAAGAGCCTCCGGATTGAAGTGAAAAAGAATCATCAAATGTTTCCTTCGGCTTCGCTGAAAACTCCTGAAAATCAAAAGTTTTCGATGTTTTCAGATCCTGGACAGGATCCTTTTTGGCAGTCTGCTTTCCAAGGCCGAAATCATCAGAAAAACCCGGAAAATCACTTTTTTTCTGTTGTAGAGGCATTTCGAATTCAGAACGAAACATTTCCTTTTCTTCAAGAATAGCTTCTCTCTTTTTCTGTTCAGTTGAGTTTTTAGCGGGAAAAACCGTGCGATCCGGTATTGCCTGATCCAGTTCGGTTTTTCTTTTAGAATACTTCTGGAATTCAGATTCAGCTTCTTCTCTGGAAAGTCTTGTGAGTATGATCGGCAGCGGTTCTATGAAAACAGTGAATATATTCCCGCATTCGATACACTCCACGGGTGCTCCGCCGTTTGGAACATCCGAATCCTTCACCGAGTATCTCGTCTTGCAACGTGGACATTCAATTATCATCTTTTCCTCGTCTATTAATTATATCAGTCATACAGCAATTTTTCACATTAAATATCACAAAAAGCGAGTTTTGTCCATATACATAAAATTTAGCGCTTCAGCAACATGTTGCCTCTTTACTGAAAAAGAAGACTCCAGATCCGCTATCGTCCTCGATACTTTTAGGATCTTATCGTATGCTCTTGCCGTTAGAGAAAACTTTTGCAGAACTTCTTTCATAAAAACCGCTGTATCGGGTTCCGGGTGACAGTAAAGAGAGAGTTTTGACCCCGGTATTTGAGAATTGCAAAAGACATCGGATTCTTTTTTATATCTTTGAAGCTGTATTTTTCTTGCAGAAGAAACTCTTTTATTTATTATTTCCGAAGATTCAGAAGGTTTTCCGCTCATTATCTCTTCGAATGTAAGTGAAGGAACTTCAGTGTGAATGTCAATCCTGTCTATTATGGGACCGGATACTTTTGAGAGATATCTCCTGATTTCTCCCGTCGAACAAGAGCACTGCCTGAAACGGTCGCCTCTGAAACCGCATGGACAGGGGTTCATAGCTCCTATAAGAACAAATTTTGAAGGAAACACAATAGAGCCTTTTATTCGGGAAATCGTCACAAAGCCGTCTTCGAGAGGCTGTCTCAGTGTCTCCAGAGTTTTTTTGGAAAATTCGGGAAGTTCATCGAGAAAAAGCACCCCGTTGTGAGCAAGACTCACTTCTCCAGGTCTGGGATCGCTTCCTCCTCCAACGATCGCAATATGAGATGCTGTGTGGTGGGGAGACCTGAAAGGCCTTTCCCGCACAAGAGGAATTTCACGTGACAGAATTCCGGCAGCGGACCAAATAAGAGAAGTTTGAAGCGATTCCTCTTCAGTCATGGGGGGCATAATTGTGGGGTATCTTCTGGCGAGCATCGTCTTGCCGGCACCGGGAGGACCTGAAAGCAGAATATTGTGGCCTCCGGCGGCGGAAACTTCAAAAGCCCTTCTGGCAAAAGACTGTCCTCTTATCTCGCTGAAATCGTATTCGTGTGAAGTAATATTTTGATTTCTTTTAATTTTTTCACAACTGAAACTGTTTTCAAAATCGCTCAATATCACCTCAATCGTTTCCCTCAAACTGACCACAGGAAAAATTCTGACTCCTTTTATAAGACAAGCTTCGTTTTCGTTTCCCATGGGAAGTATGATTTTTTTTATATTTTTCTCTTTCAGACCAGCCACAATGGGCAATACTCCTCTTACAGGTCTGCAAGATCCGTCAAGAGAAAGTTCTCCAATTACAGCGGCATCCTCTGATAATTTTTTTATGCCTCTTGAGGCGAGAATCACGCAAACTGCTATCGGAAGATCGAAAGAAGAACCTTCTTTTTTAACGTCTGCAGGGGCTAAATTTACAGTAATTTTCTTCACGGGAAATTCAAGACTGGAATTGTAAATGGCTGACTGAACCCTGTCTCTGCTCTCTTTTACTGATGAATCCGGGAGACCGACTATTCCGAAAGACGGAATTCCTTTGAGCAGGTTTACCTCGACCTTGACGATAGCGCTTTCCATCCCGTCAAGCACGGAACTGAAAAGCACCGAATACATATAACCCTCCTCATTCTTTCTAACGAAAAAAGTGAATTATGTCATAATACATGCTATTATGCATTATATCAAGACCTATGAAGACTTGGAGCAGTGTTTTTTAAATTTGTCCTGTCTTTTCAAAGGAGAATGAATGATTTTTAAGAAAGAGATAGACGAAATAAAGGAAATTTTTAATACAAAAATCCTGCCGGAAATAAGATCAGACTCTGATCTGCGTCCCCTTATCGAACATACCTGCCTTTCTTCGGATGTCACAGACAAAATCGTTCTGAAAACCGCGGAAGAAGCAGTCAAATTTTCCTTTTTCGGGATCTGCGTTCCGCCGTCGAGAGTCAAATTTGCGAAAGAACTTACCTCAGGATCACGCGTTAAGATTGTCACTGTAATATCTTTTCCCATGGGTTATTCGACTGCCGTCATAAAAGCTTCCGAAGCCGCTTACGCGAGAGATAGCGGCGCCGACGAAATCGATTTGGTAATTGATATGGGAAGCGTCCTCGAGGGAAATTACACGAGAACACAAAAAGAAATCAGAGCTGTGGTATCTGCTGTAGGTGAAAAAACGCCGGTCAAAGCCATAATTGAAACAGCTCTTCTCAATCAAGACCAGATAATAACTTCCGCTTTTGCCGCTGTTGAAAGCGGAGCAAAATTTATCAAAACATCTACCGGCTTCTCAAAAAGAGGCGCTTCTGTGGAAGATGTTATGCTGTTGAAATCTGCCGCCGAATTCTTTAACACGATCTACGGTATGCAAGTCGGCATAAAAGCATCAGGCGGCATTAAGGACAGAATTTTCGCGTTAAGCCTCGTAGCGGCAGGCGCCGACAGAATCGGTTCATCTAAATCAATGTCTCTTATTTGAGAAGATCAGGGAAATTTTAATCTCGGGTCAGCTTTTTGAGAAAAATCATCGGACTCCCCTTTTTTGCCGAAAATACTGCTTCCCAAATAAGCAATCATGGCGGCATTGTCTCCGCAGAGTTCTTTTTTTGGTCTGAAGACCGCGATTTTTTTTGGTCTGAATTCCTCTGTAAACCTATTAAACAGTATGTCGTTGGCGGCGACTCCTCCTGTGACAAGCAGTTTCATGCATCCGCATACTTTCAAGGCTTCAGATGATTTCATTATGAGTGAATCAATGAGCGCTGCGAGAAATGAAGCCGCTATATCGTTTTTATTTTCGACCTTATCTTCCTCGGACATTTCCTTAACCGCGTATAAAACCGCTGTTTTCAAACCTGAATAACTGAAATCGAGACCCGGCGGTGAAGGCCTCGGAAAAGAGATAAAACGGCTGTTGCCTTTCTCGGCAAGTTTTTCCATTTCCGGTCCGGCAGGATACTTAAGCCCGAGCATAGTTCCGACCTTATCTATCGCTTCTCCGGCGGCATCGTCTCTCGTACCTCCGAGCGCGAGATAATCTCCATGATCTCTGGCTAAAACAAGTAAAGTGTTGCCTCCGGATATAATAAGAGTCAAAAAGGGAAAATTCAGTTCCTCGCAGTCGAGAAGTCCGGCGTATAAATGTCCTTCAAGATGGTTAACGCCAACATAAGGTTTACCCAGACAAAAAGCCCATGTCTTGGCGAAAACATATCCTGTGAGAAGTGAACCTATCAGTCCGGGACCCTTAGTCACCGCTACCAGATCAATGCTACTTTCGCTGACATTAGCAATCTTAAGAGTTTCATCAAACAACGGCAAGATATATCTGATGTGTTCACGGCTCGCAAGTTCCGGGACCACACCCCCGAATTTCGAATGAATTAGCTGTTCTTTTTTCAGATTAGCAAGGATTTTCCTGCCGGAAACAACCGCAAGAGAGGTGTCATCACAAGAAGTTTCAATTCCGAGAGTTATCATATTTATTTTGATTCTTTTTACATTGGAATGAGTCTGACCCTGGGAATTTCGACCCAACATGTCTCGGCGAGTTCCCGGAAAGGCCAGATTATCTCTATAGGAGAGGAATGGACATCATTTCTTTTAGGTTCGGCTACAAGCAGGATGTCTTCTCCTTTTACCTTGTCTGCATACGAGGCAGAGATCAAAGCGAAAAATTTAACCGAGTCCGGAAGGACGTGGAACCTCGAACCTGCTTTTAATGTCACTTGAAGTTTCGTCTCGAAAACTATCAGAGAGTCCATTTCAAACTCTATGACGGCGAAAGAATCCCTCGAAAACGGCCGGGTAGGCAATAAAGGGATCTCTATATGAACAGTGCATTTGACGTTGAAACCGAAATTTTCGTTTATGTTAGGATTGAGAAACAGCGGTTTTCCACCGAGCAATCCAAGGTCATCTCTTCCCCCAATTATCCATGTAAAATCGGGTTTTATTATGTAATCAACTATCCTCCAGTTTGATCTCGGCAGAGAGGTTCTTTCAATTTCCAAAGGCACATAAATGCTGTCGAGATTCTGAAGCGATATTTTCATCAAGCTCTTTCCCTGCGTCTTGACACCTATCCATTCCGGATAAATGACGTTTTCAGGAAGCACGTCAACATAATGCTCTCCTGAAGTTATGGCGCTTAGGTTCAGATTGATATAAGGCTCGCCGAATTTTTCGAAAAGAAAAAAATCCCTCAGGGTGCCCACAAATTCAATTTTTACAGAATTCGCCGGAGGTTCATCGAAAAGAAAAGAATCCGGGAGGTCGACATTTACGGGGACATCTATTATTCTGTTGTATGGGGTTTGCAGGGTTACGTATAGCCAAAGGATGAAAGCTGTCAAAAGAGAAATCAGTTTGAATTTGAAGTTGTGTTTGAAAATATTCAACAGGAAATACAGCAAAGATTTAATTTTAGACATATCCGCCTTTCATTTTCAGACTAAATCGTGATTGTATTTTATAGCAAATGATGATATTCAACAAGTTTAATGAATATGACAAGAAAAAACGGGAAGATGAAAAGAAAAACAAGACTTGTAGTTTCCGGCGATCTCGAAATCGGCGGTAATTCACGGATAACGATCCAGTCAATGACGAACACCTTGACAAAGGACGTTTGGGCGACTTTATCTCAGATAAAAGCCCTTCATGAAAGCGGATGCGATTTCGTGAGAGTATCTGTTCCTGACAAAGAATCGGCACAAGCGCTTAAAAAAATAATCACTCATTCCCCAGTCCCTCTGATAGCTGACATCCATTTCGATCATGAACTGGCAATAAAATCAATAGAGACCGGCGTTCCAAAGATCAGAATCAACCCGGGCAATATCAGCGACAAAAATAAAATAGACAAAATAATAAAAGCCATTCTGAAAAACGGGACCGCATTGAGAATAGGAGTAAATTCAGGCTCGCTTGAGAAAAATCTTCTCACTCTCTATGAAAAAGATCCTCCCTTCGCTCTCGCTCAAAGCGCAGAAAAATGGGTGGATTATTTCAGTTCTAAAGGAGTTGAAAAAATAATCGTATCGATCAAATCATCTTCCGTTCCGGTTACAGTCAAAGCAAACGAAATTTTTGCCCGAAAAAATGACATTCCTCTCCATCTCGGCGTAACAGAAGCCGGAACAGTCAAAACAGGAACTATTGTCTCGTCGGTCGGATTGGGCATACTTCTCTGGAACGGAATCGGCGACACTATCAGAGTCTCTCTGTCAGGGAACCCTGTAGAAGAAGTGACAGCGGCAAAGCAAATTTTATCTTCTCTCGGCATTCGAGACGATCTGCCTCGGGTCATCGCCTGCCCGACCTGTGCGAGATGCTGTTATGACGTCATTGGAATTTCTAAAAGGATCGAAAATAAGCTGAAAAAAATCAAAAAACCCATTACAGTTGCTGTTATGGGTTGTGTTGTCAACGGTCCTGGAGAAGCTAAGGAAGCTGATATAGGCATAGCCGGAGGAAAAAATACAGTTCTTTTATTTAAAAAAGGCGCTGTGAAAGCAAAAATTTCAAAAGAATCAGCGGAAAAAATTTTATGGCAGGAAATAAAAAAACTTGTCACATCGCGCTGACCGGCATGCCTGGATCAGGAAAATCCATCGCCGCAGAATACATCCAAAGCTTCGGGTTTTTCCTCATAGACGCCGATAAAATAGGACATTCTTGTCTTGAAAAACAACATATAAAAGAGCAGTTGACCCAAAGCTTCGGTTTTATAGATAGAGATTCAGGAGAAATAGACAGAGAAAAACTAGGTGGAATCGTCTTTTGCTCCCCAGAAAAATTATCTCTTCTGAACGAAATAGTCTGGCCGGAAATCTTGTTCGAGATAAAAAAGTTTATCAAAGACCATAAAAGAACGGTCACCGACGCTGCGGTTCTTTCACGTTGGAATATCGATTTTCTTTTCAATATAGTTTTCTGCATATTATCGGACCCTGAACTTATTTTGAAAAGGCTCAAAAAACGGGGTTGGAAAGATAAAAAGATAAATTTTTTGATCAAAAATCATCAATCGCAAAACATCCCTCCGGCTTACATAATAATTCACAATAACGGATCTGTTGAAGATCTCAAACGTGTAATTTCAAACCATCTTTTTTCAAGGGGAATTATATGATATTCACTCTTCTTGCACTTTTAGTGACATCAGCTCAGATAGTGCCGGCTGAAATCTCCGATCAAATTCAAAGAGGTCTTCAATTTGCTTATCAAGAACAATATGACAGCGCTTTTTCGAGTTTTGAAAAGGCGGTTGAAGCTTCTCCCGGCCATCCCGCAGGCTTTTTCTTCCTCGCGTATCTCTGTGATCTTTACTATAATGACATGCTTTCAAATAAATACGAATCCGATTTCAGAACATATTCAGACAAAGTCTATCTTTTGTGCGACGGGATTTCTTCATCGGACCCCGTTACTTCCTCTTTTTTCAGGGGTTCCATGCTCTTTTCGGACGCACTCAACAATGCTCAGAGAGGCAATTATGTCAGGGCTCTTTCCCTCGCCACTCCAGCTCATGAAGAACTAAAAAGAGCTTTTGAATTGGACAATACACTGCACGACGCAGAACTCGGAATAGGCTCTTATGTATTTCTGAAAGGCAAACTGGAAACTACGATCTTCGGCGGAAACAGGCTTAGAGACGAAGGGATTAGACATATCAGGAACTGCGCCGAAAAAGGAGAATACCTTGACGTCGCGGCAAAAAATTTACTCTGCCTTCTTCTTCTTGATATCGGTAAAAAACAGGAGGCTTTGTCTGTTATAAAAGAATTGATTTCCCTCTACCCATCAAGCAGGACATTTCACTGGGCTCTCTTAAAATGCTATATAAAAACAGGGGACAACGAAGAAATAATTCAAACCGGACTCAAGCTTATCGACTTGATCAACGCTGGTCCTGAAATACCTCCGGGTAACCTCGCAAACGCATATTACACCGTCGCACTTTCATATTACAACACAGGCCAGAAAGAGGATGCCGAAAAATACTGCATGAAAGTTTTGGACCTGCCCCTAGACGATCACACAAGAGATTTTAAGAGGAAAGCGCAGGAACTCGTGAGAAAAATTTAGCGGGCAACGGGAATCGAACCCGCGACCTTCAGCTTGGGAAGCTGACACTCTACCAGCTGAGTTATGCCCGCTGATTTAGTTTGCCGCAACCGGATATATACTGACGAATTTTTTTCTTTTTTTGTTTTCAAATTTAACTATACCGTCAATTAGAGCGAAAAGAGTGTCATCTCTTCCTCTTCCGACATTGGTTCCCGGGTTTATCGGCGTCCCTCTCTGTCTTACTATTATAGAACCGGCTGAAACTAATTCCGAAGAGAATTTTTTAACCCCGAGATATTGCGGATTTGAATCCCTGCCGTTTCTGCTTGAACCGACACCTTTTTTATGAGCCATTTCTTCACCTCAACCTATTTTAAGAATTTTAACTTCTGTATATAAATCTCTCGCTCCCGCTGTTCTGCGGTAGTTTTTTTTGCTTTTCATTTTGAAAACTCTCTTTTTCTCTCCCTTTTTGTGTGACAGAACTTCGGCCTCAACTTTTACGCCTTCAAGCACTGGTTCGCCGTATTTTATCTTGTCGCCTTCTCTTAAAAGAAAAACTCTGTCAAACTCCAAGCTCTTTCCAGCTTCACTTACAAAACCGGGAACTCTGACTATGTCTCCTTCGGAGACGATTTCCTGAACTCCGGAGTTGATTTCGATCACGGCATATTTTTTTTCAATTTTCACAATTGACTCCTTTTGACTCAATAAATAACGACATAAAATTCAGGACTAAGATCTTTTCGAATCTTCTTTCGGTTATCCCCTAAAGAGTATCCTCTATTACGGATCCGTTTGTATCCGGCGTAAGGACACCATGTGTTGTGTCTTCCTGAATTTCCAAAGCAGAAAGGGTATCTTTTATCGTATCGGATGTCAATAGTAAAGATTGGTAAAAATCGTCATCTTCTCCGCCAGTTGTGTCTTCTACCGCGGATTCCTGAGTATATTCTCCTATATAAGGCTGAAGCTCGATTCTGCCACCGGATGAGGAAGGGGCCGGTTCGTCGCCCGTTCCTGACGCGACAAGCTTTTTAGATCCGAATACGACGAGGCTTAAAGTGAGAAGGGCGAAAACTACCGATAAAATTATCGTGAGTTTTATTAGAAATGTAGTTCCCCCGCTGCCTCCGAACATTGTGTTTCCCATGCCTCCGAAAACTCCCGACAAGCCTTCTCCCTGAGACTGCTGAATCAGAATAATTATGATGAGCACGATTGAAACGATTATATGCAGTGGTAACAAGACTGCTGTCAAAGCTATTCTCCTTTGTTGCTCAGTTGTATTAGTTTTCTGAAATCTGAAGGGATTAAGCTTACACCTCCGACGAGAGCGCCGTCAATATCAGATTTCGAATCGAGCTCTTCCCAATTCGAGGGTTTTACGCTTCCTCCGTATAGAATCCTGAAAGAGACTCCGCCAAATCTGTCTTTAATAAAATTCCTTATATGCCGGTGAATTTCCTGCGCAATGTCGCCTGTGGCTACTTTTCCAGTTCCAATTGCCCAGACAGGCTCGTAAGCTATGTCGATTTTTGACATCGATTCCGAAACCGCCGAAGAGAGAGATTCGGAAAGTTGTTTTTCAACGATTTTTTTCGTGATGCCTTCTTCTCTTTCTTTTTCCGTTTCTCCAACGCAGAGTATGACTCTCAGCCCGACATCGAGCGCCGCTGAAACTTTATCGTTTATCTGCAGGCTGTCTTCGCCGAATATCATCCTTCTCTCAGAATGCCCGAGTATGACAAAATCGCATCCGATGTCTTTGAGAAAAACGGGAGAAATTTCGCCGGTAAACGCACCGTTCATTTTCCAATGACAGTTCTGAGCACCCAATAGAACACCGGACTTCCCTAAAAGATTAGCCGCACGCTCAAGATACACAAATGGAGGAGCGATCCCGATATCGGTGGAAGGGTAAACCGAGGAGGCTTCACAGACAGCTTTTACCCATTCATCGGTTTCAGACATTCCGCCGTTCATTTTCCAATTGCCGCAGATGAATTTTTTCAATTCTACCTTCTCGTAAGAGCTTCGAGAGAAGGCATTGGAAGGCCTGCCATGAATTCGAGCGAGGCACCTCCTCCCGTTGAAACATGCGAATATTGCGATTCAAGTCCAAATTTTTTCACGGCGGAAGCAGTGTCTCCTCCCCCGATAACTGATAGAGCTCCGTTTTTAGTCGCTTTAGCTACTGCTGAAGCGATTTCTTTCGTCCCCACAGCAAAATCATCTATTTCAAAAATTCCCATGGGTCCATTCCAGATTATCGTTTTGGATGATTCTATGGCTTGACTAAAAATTTTTATAGTAAGAGGTCCGATGTCCACACCAATCTTCCCGTCCGATAATCTTTCATTTTCGCAGACCTCAACTAAGGCGCCTTTCTCGATTTTATCCGTTACAATGCTGTCTATGGGAAGGAGAAAATTTACAGAAGCCTCATTGCCGATTTTTTTGACTATTTTTTTCGCCGTCTCAATGGAGTTTTCGTCCAGTATGGAGTTCCCGATTCCAAATCCCTGAGCTTTAAGGAAAGTGTAAACCATTCCGCCGCCGACAATTATTGTATCGGCAAATTTTGTGAAGTTTTCTATCAGTTCGATTTTGCCAGTGATCTTCGCGCCTCCGATAATTGCCGTGACGGGCCTTTCGTAGTAATTCATCGCTCTTGTAAGATAACTAACTTCGCGTTTCATAAGACAACCTGCAACTGCATAACTCTTTTCTCTAAAGAGCAGTGCAGCTGAATGAGTTGAGGAATGAGCTCTGTGGGCTGTTCCGAAGGCATCGTTAACGTAAACATCGGCAAGGCCTGCGAGTTTTTCGGCAAAAACCCGGTCGTCGGCTTCCTCCTCGGCGTGGAACCTCAAGTTTTCGAGGATGAGCATTTCTCCCGGGGCTATTTTTTTCACTTCGTCTTCAACCTCTATGCCGACGCATTGCGGGATAAAACCCACATTTTTCCCGATAAGCTCAGAAAATCTTTTCGCTACCGGCTCAAGAGAATACTTCGGAGAGGGTTTGCCTTTTGGTCTTCCCAGATGACTGCAGGCGACAACTGCACAGCCTGATTCGGTCAATCTTCTTATTGTTTCGAGAGATTCAGTTAATCTTGTGTCGTCGGTTATTTTACCTGTTTCACCGTTCAGAGGAACATTGAAGTCACCTCTGAGTAAGACTCTCTTGCCCGAAAAATCCACGTCGTCGAGAGTCAGGAAATCAAGATTCATAAAATCATAACCCGTCGGAAATCATGTCAATCAGATGTATAACCGTATTTGCGTATCCTAATTCGTTGTCATACCAGGAAAGGACTTTAACCATATTTCCTAAAACCACTGTCGAAAGGAGATCGACGGTGCTGGAAGCTTCGTTTCCAATATAATCGCATGAAACAAGCGGCTCATGGGAAACTTTCAGGTAAGGTTTCATGTCTTTTTCAGATGCTTTTATAAAAGCGTCGTTTACTTCGTCTTTTGTGACGGTCTTTTTAAGATAAGCCACAAGGTCAACAAGAGATGCGTCAGGGGTGGGAACACGAATAGCTATGCCGTTGAGCTTGCCTTCGAGTTCGGGTATGACTAGACCTAAAGCTTTTGCGGCTCCGGTAGATGTGGGGATCATTGATAGGGCAGCACTTCTCGCTCTTCTGAGGTCTTTGTGGGGCAAATCGAGTATCTTCTGATCGTTTGTGTATGAATGAATCGTCGTCATCAGGCCGCTTTCTATCCCGAAATTATCGTTCAGAACTTTGGCTACGGGCGCAAGGCAGTTTGTAGTACAAGAAGCGTTGGATATAACATGATGTTTTGCAGGGTCGTAACTTTTATGATTGACTCCCATAACTATCGTAGCATCGACCTGTCCTTTTGCAGGAGCAGAAATAATAACTTTCTTGGTTCCGGCATCAAGATGCATGGCGGCTTTATCTCTCGAGGTGAAAAGACCCGTGGATTCAACTACAATGTCTATTCCGAGGTCTTTCCAAGGAAGTTTTGAAGGATCTTTTTCGGATAAAACTTTTATCATTTTTCCGTTGATGTTTATACCCTCGTTTTGCGCCTCCACTTTGCCGGGAAACGACTTGTGTACACTGTCGTATTTGAAAAGATGAGCTAATGTTGCAGGATCGGTGATGTCGTTGACCGCGACGAAATCCATACCGTCTCTCTCTATTCCCCTTCTGAGAACCAGCCTTCCTATTCTGCCGAAACCGTTGATGGCAATTTTCACTGACATCTCCTGATGCCTTTATTCTGAAGATTTGGGTTGCTTAATGTGGAGTTTGGCTATCTTTTCATCTACTATCTTGGCGACATCATCCTTGAAATTTTCAAATTTGTCTTTTGCTTCTCCGTATAAATCCGCGCTTTTTGTTGAAACATCAGACGCCAAGCCTTTGATTTTTCCGCGCGTTTCACTTCCGCTGTATGGTGCAAAAAGAAGAGCTACTCCGGCTCCTACTAAGGCACCGGCGACAAAACCTATTAACATTTCACCGAAACAGCTTGAATCCCTTGACATTTTTACCTCCTTTTAATCTTTTTTTTAATAAATCCGATAATTTTTCTCGCTGCGTTGACCGTTTTATAAGCAACGACAGCAGCTCCGACAATATTTTTTACTCTGTTTATCTGAGGCAAAAGATGAAAAGCAGTGTATCCTACCGAAGCCATGGGTCCGCTTCCCTGATGTTGTCCTAGAAAAGATCTTGTTACTGTGTTATTGATGCCGTGAATCACTCCTTTGATTTCAAACGTGATGTCCTTCAATTCGCCTATAGCACCTTCAAATTCCCTTACAAGTCTCGGGAGCTCTATGTTGGCAAGATATATAGTTTTCCTCGCCTCTTCAAGAACGTTTTCAGTCTTTTTGACGAGAAAGAACAGCCGGAAAATAACCGCTGCAATGGCCAGAGAGACCAAAGTTATATCGACAGCAAGAAACCATTTAAACGCGTCCATAACGTGAAAGTTATAACAAAAAGAAACTTATGTCAATTGATTTGCTAATTTTCCCTTTTATACGGTCTCTGAACAGGGATAAGTATATTAATAACCGCCGGTTCAGAACTTTATCTCGAAAGAATCGCAGTCTCTTTCGGGTATGTCCGAGACGTCGATTTTTTCTATTTGGCCTGGTGAATTTCTTGTCAAGTAATCGATGAATTCGGAAATTCCGATATTTTCCGGATATATTACAATTTCAACTGATCCGTCGGGCATATTACTTACCCATCCCCGTATATTCATTGTTCTGCAGAATCTCGAAACGAAATATCTGAAACCGACTCCCTGAACAAAACCGCGGACGATAAACTTTTTCATGTAAGGATTATATTTTCAAGACAAAAATATTTCAACCCTTGGAATGATCTATTTTTTTCCTCATGCTTGAAGGGAGAATGTTCATTAAAGCTCTGTATTTCGCGATAGTCCTTCGGGCGACATCAAAACCTCTGTCTTTGAGCATTGATTTTAGTTCTTCATCTGTATACGGGGAATGCGGCTTTTCCTCTTCGATTAAATTCTTTATTATCTCTCTTACTTCGGACGAGGAGCATATCCTTTCTGAATCGGATTTTACGTGTCCCGTAAAAAAATGCTTCAGTGGAAATATTCCCGTGTCCGTTTCAATATATTTATTCTGAACTATTCTCGAAACCGTTGAAGGGTGAAGACCCGTTTCCTCTGCTATTTCTTTCTCAGTTAATGGTTTTAGTGAGTTCAAATTTCTCAAATAATCAAACTGCCTGGCTACTATAGCCCTCGCAACTTTTTCAATAGAATTATCCCTGTCTTTTACATATTTGGGCAGCCTGCTTAAAAAAAGCGCTTCGTGATACTGCCTGATAAAATCAGAGAGGTCGCTTTCCTTCCTCTTGTTTTCGAAGATGTCTTTTTTCATTTCACTGACTATTTCGTTGTATTGCTGTCTTGAAATAGTCAACCTGACGAAAGGTATTTCCACTCCGCTCCAGAGAGCGGACAATTCGTAGGCTCCGTCTTTTTCGACTAAAATAAAATCAGGAACAATGTGCTGTGTTTTCTCATGCCAAGCACCGGAGGCCGGTCTGGGGTTGAGTTTTTTTATCCTATTTGAAGCCTCTATTACATCTGAAATACTGACCCTGAGTTTTCTGGCTATTGTTTTGTAATCGCTGTTTTTCAGATATTTAAGTCCGCCTTGACTTACTATCTTGAAAGCGAGAGAGTCTTTTTCCCCACACCTATCAAGCTGTATCGCGAGGCTTTCTTCGAGACCGGAAGAACAAATACCCGGGGGATCCAGTTCTTTGATTTTTAACAATGCTCTTTGAAGTTCATCGATCTTAAAACCTGAAATCATTGATATATCGGCGAGGTTCAGAGAAAAATAACCGTCGGAATCCAGAGAATCAATTAAAAACTCACCCGCATCGAGCAGAGTTTCATCATCACAAGCTACGTGATATTGTATTTTAAGATTGTCTTTCAGTGTATTTGGAACAGAAAGGTATGAAAGGGGGGAAAATATCTCCCCTCCCTTGTCCCACTGAGTTTTAACCGAATCATTAAAAACCTCTTCTAATCGTATATCGCTCTTTTTCTCAAAACTTTCTATTGTCTCTTCTGAAAAATTTTCCTTTTCTGTATCATCATCATCATTGTCCGAGTCAATATCCTTAAGATCGGGGAATTGAGAGATTTCTTCGAGATCGCAAAGAGGGTTCTGTTCAGCTCTCTGAACAACCTCATGGATTAAATCGATGTTAGCCAGAGGCAGAAGCTCCACGAAAAGCTTTTGATGAAGAGTTAATTTCAGTTCCGGTCTGACCATCAGCCTTGCTGAAATTGACGGCCTTGGACCGGCTGTGTTTATTTTTCCCTTTCTTCCCGGCATTTCACATTCTGAAGTTATCTCCGAGATAAACTTTTTTTGCCTGTTCGTCGTTTATCAGCTTCTGCGCGTCTCCGGATAAAAGTATTTTTCCTTCATACATAATGTATGCCCTGTCGGTAATCTCTAAGGTCTCTCTGACGTTGTGATCTGTAATGAGAACGCCTATTCCTTTCGCTTTGAGTTTGAGTATTATTTTTTGTATATCTGCCCTGACTATCGGATCGATACCCGTAAAAGGTTCGTCGAGAAGAAGGAACTTCGGTCCCACTACTAACGCCCTCGCTATCTCAACTCTTCTTCTCTCGCCGCCTGAAAGTGAATCTCCCCTGTTTTTTTCAATGTGCTTGACATCGAGTTCTTTCATTATTTCCTCAAGGCGCTCCGCAAGCTCTTTTTTCCCTATCCCCCTGAGCTGCATAACGGACATAATATTGTCCCTGACAGAAAGCCCTCTGAATATTGAAGCTTCCTGAGGGAGATAAGAGATTCCTTTTCTCGCTCTCTGATACATGGGAGTCCTGGTTATTTTTTCCGTGTTTAGATATATATCACCTGCAAGCGGTTTGATAATTCCCACCATCATGTAAAATGTGGTTGTCTTACCCGCGCCGTTAGGTCCCAGGAGACCGACTATTTCTCCCGTGGTCACTTCGAGAGAAACATTGTTGACTACTTTTCTGTTTCCGTATTTTTTCTCGAGCCCTTGTGTGTATAGTTTTTCACTGTTCATCTTCATCGTTCCGTTCAGTGTTCCTGGAACCGATAACACTCCCGATTACTTCGAGGAGACGGGGTTTGTTCCGCAGGAAATAGAGATTTATGAAATTTCCGTAAACCTGGTTTTCGACATCATTCTCAGTGAATGTTCCGCCGGCGTTTCTCCAGGATTCAATTCTGACGAGTTCATTGCCGTCGAGCCACATCACAATGGAATCCCCCCATATTCTGGAACTTTCACTGCTTATCCAAGGCAAACGCCCGAAGACAACTACTTTTTCCTCCTCGGGGTAATAAAAAAGCTTCTGAGTTTCAGCCCTGACGGCTCCTCTCGTCACCGTAACGTTTCCTGACACGACGTAAAATCCGCTGTCGGCAAAATTTTCCATTGTGTCGCCGTTCACTAAAAAAGAGTCTCCTTCGGACAGAGACAGCATCCGGCAATCTCCTGTCAGAATGCCGTAATCCTCCTCTATATAATAATGCCCTGTGTCTCCGTAAAGGAAAGTGTTGTTTCTGGGATCGAACATAATGACGCTCTCGAAAGCGGAACTCTTTTTTTTGTTTCTGTCATACCGCAGACGCTGTGCTGAAATTTCCTGACCCTGATTGACAAGTTTTGCGTCTCCAAAGGCTTCGGCTATCCGCGAATCTCTGTAATAAACAGCCGAAGAAGATGTTATCAAAACTTCGCCGTCTCTGACCCGGACATTGCCTAAAACTTTTACCACGCCTTTCTCCTGATCAGCAAAACCGGAGTCTCCTGTTATCACCGCAGATCCGTGAATTATTTCAACTCCATCGCTTAACTGGACAATATAACCGGTTCCGGTTATCTGGGTTGTCATCATCCCGGAATTTACTGTGAAAGGTTCATCCCCGGTAAGCAGACTTTCAGGGTCTTCTACTGTCTGGTTGACAAAAAAACGCAGAGCCAGCAATATGGCAGAAGTTAAAATATTAAAGCTCATCAGTCTTTATTCTACCTGAAACAGCGTTGAAAACCCTTATGTTTTTCAATTCCCGGTCACTTTCAAAACCTATTCCCTCCATAATATTGTCCTTTTCGGCATAGACAACCCTGCCGTCTGTGGAAAAAATCCCTTTCGATTCACTGTAATAAAGTGTATCCGTAGAAAGTTCTCCGCCCGACAAAATCTTTATTACCAGACTGCCTTTGGCTCTCAGGTCTCTTGTTGTAAGAAAATATGTTCCAGAATCGGCTGTTATAACCGCGACGTCTTTTCCTGCGGAATCAGTCATAAGCAGATCCATACCGTATATATCCACTCTTCTAATTCTCTGTCTCTGCCATACGCTGTCGGCTTTTATTCTCCACTTTCTGAATCCACTCTCATAAAGATCTATGACAAGATCGCCTGATGCGAACATGTCCTGAGTTGAAACCGCCTGTTTCCCAGAATCGGCTGATATCGTCGAATTTGAGACGCCTTTTTCGTCGAAAAACTCAAGGTATATACCGTAGACGTCATTCGTATCATTGAGACCGGATATCAGGCTGTCGGCATCGAGCTTCCATGAAAGTTTTCCTTCTTCGGTCGAGACTATTTTCATCACCCTGACAATGCCGTTTACGTCGTTTCTCGCTTCATTTAGCGTGCTTTCCCTTCCGGAGCAAGAGCCGATGAAGAAAATGACGGCAACAGAGCACAAAGAAGCCGCGTGTAAAAAACAACTCTTACGCTTTGACAACAAAACTTATCATCCTGTGAGGGACGAAAATCCTCTTTTTGATTTCTCTTCCTTCAATATATTGTTTTACGTTAGGAGTCTCGGCTGCTTGAGAGAAAGCTTCATCTTCTGTGATGTCAAAAGGCAGTCTGAGAACCGCTCTCAATTTACCGTTGACCTGAACCCCGATTTCCTCCGATTCAGAAATAATGGTTTCAGGATCATATTGGGGCCAGCCGGATTTCAGAACAAATTCATTTTTGCCTGTTCTTTCCCAGAGATATTCGGCTATGTGAGGAGCAAAAGGAGCGAGCAGAAGCAAAAGGGTTTCATAGGCTTTCCTGAAAACAGCAGAAGATGAATCCTCAAAAGGCACAAGTTCGTTGACGAATTCCATCATTGCTGCTATCGCGGTGTTGAACCCCCAACTCTCTATGTCTTCGGTGACTCTTTTTACGGTAGAATTCATGATTCTTATCAATTCTTTTTCTTCGTTTGCCGTCGCCTTTCTGTTTGATTTACCCGCTGAATATTTTTCTCCAAGTCTCCATATTCTGTCGAGAAATCTCTTAGCGCCGGCGACGCCCTGTTCGCTCCAGACCGCGTCTCTTCCGGGAGGAGCAAGAAACAGCGTAGTGACTCTGCAGACATCAGCTCCGAAGTTGCCCACAAACTCTCCCGCTTCTACTCCATTACCCTTGGATTTTGACATCACCGATCCGTCAGAACCGCAGACCATTCCATGATTGAATAACCTCGCGGCAGGCTCTCCGCAGGGGACAATTCCTAAGCGGTGAAGAAATTTCGTTATGAAGCGGAAATATATAAGATGCCCCGTCGCGTGTTCTATGCCTCCTATATATTTATCTATCGGCAGCCATGATTCCGCCTTAGTGTAGCCAATCAGTTTTTCAGAATTTCTCGCGTCGGGGTATCTCAACTGATACCAGGAAGAATCCACAAAAGTGTCAAGTGTATCAGGGTCCCTCTTTGCGGGTTCACCGCACTCCGGGCAAGATACATTTATGTATGAATCCACTGCGGCGAGAACCGATTTACCGTGCGGAGTGTAATCTTCTATATTATCCGGAAGAACTACGGGAAGGTCTCGTTCAGGGACGGGAACAACTCCGCAGCTGCTGCAGTGTATCACCGGTATTGGAGCCCCCCAATATCTCTGTCTGCTGACCAGCCAATCGTGAAGCTTAAAATTCACCTTTCTCCTGCCGATTCCTTCTTTTTCGAGAAATTCGATTATCGCCGGTATTGCTTCTTCCGAATTCATGCCGGAGAATATCCCGCTGTTTATCAAAACACCATAATCGGTGAAAGCATCTTCAAGAGGCTCATTATTATCAATATTTTGCAAGGGTTTTATGACCTCTTTAACTTTCAAACCGTATTTTTTGGCAAAGTCGAAATCTCTCGAATCGTGTGCCGGAACACCCATTACTGTTCCTGTTCCGTAAGTGGACAGGACATAATCGCAAATATAGAGGGGAACGTTTTCGCCTGTAAGCGGATGCTTCAGGTCAACTCCCGAATAAACTCCGGTTTTTTCTTCGACAGTGGAAAGTCTTTGAATTTCCGTTTTCATGACCGATTTTTTAACATATTCCTCTGCTGTAAATTTTTTGTCTGAACCGGAAAGGATTTCACCGAGCAGTTTGTGATCGGGAGCAATAGCGGCAAATGTCACTCCCCAAAGAGTATCCGGCCTTGTGGTGAAAACTGTTAATTTCATATCTTTACCTGTGACTGAAAAATCAATTTCCGCCCCTTCGCTTCTGCCTATCCAGTTCTTTTGGGCAGTGATAACAGGCTCTGGCCAGCCTTCCTTTAATTTTTCAAGGTCGTCAAGAAGATCTTGGGCGTATTGGGTTATCCTGAAAAACCACTGTTTCAATTCCCTTTTTGTTACTTCCGAACTGCATCTCCAGCATTTTCCGTTTTCGACCTGCTCGTTGGCCAAAACTGTTTGACATTTGGGGCACCAATTGACAAGGGAAACGTCCTGATAGGCGAGGCCATTTTCGAATAGTTTAAGAAAAATCCATTGAGTCCATTTGTAGTATTCAGGATCGCAAGTCAGTATTTCCGTTCCCCAGTCGTAACCTATGCCAATGGACTTGAGAGTTCTTCTCGATTTTTCGATGTTACTTTCCGTCCATTTTCTGGGGTGTATTTTGTTTTTTATCGCAGCTTCCTCTGCGGGTAAGCCGAAAGCGTCCCAACCTACGGGATGCAGCACATCGAACCCTCTCTGAGAATAATACCTCGCGAGAAGGTCCACAATAACGTAATTTCTCAGGTGACCTACGTGAAGATCCCCTGAAGGATAAGCGAACATCTCAAGAACGTAGTATTTATTTCTGGGATTTTGTGCCGTCCTAAAAACATTTTTGTTTTTCCACTTTTCCTGAACATTTTTTTCCACTTCCGCAAAAGGATATTCAGCCATTATTCCTCCGAGATTTTGAAAAAACACCGCATAAAGGTGACGCCAATCGGCTCTTTGAAACTTTTCGAATCGAAAGGGTATTGACGTAAATCCAGAACTCTTTCCGGATGAGGCATCAAACCGAGTATTGACCCAGTCGGGTCGCTAATCCCGGCGATTCCGTTTTGTGAACCGTTGGGATTTTCGCTGTATTTCATTGAGGGTTTTTCGACTCCGTAGAAAAAAACTGCTTGTCCGTTTTCAAGAACTCTTTCGAGGGCTTCATTTCCGCTAAACGTCAATCTTCCCTCAAGATGAGCCACCGGCAGTGAAAAACTTTTTGGCAATTCTCTAAAATTTTTAATCAATGAATCATTTCTAATAATTGGAACCCATCTGCATTCAAATCTCTGGCTGGCGTTTTCTTCAAGAGAAACTGAGGGTTTCTCTCCTGGAAACGGAAGCATGGAAAGCCTGACGAGTATTTGAAATCCGTTGCATATACCGAGTATTTTCCCCTTTCTCTCAATAAAATTAAACAAAGCGGATTCGATTCCGGCTCTGAGAATAAAAGAAAAAATGACTCCGGATCCAAGATAATCTCCGTAAGTGAACCCTCCGGGGAAAATTAATCCGCGTATCTCTGACAAAAGATCTTTTGAATAAACACAGTCGTTCAGTTTTACGTAGAAAGGTTCGAATCCTGCTCTTTGAATGCAAAAAAAAGTTTCCCTGTCGCAATTGGTTCCGGGGGCCTGGACAATTGCAATTTTTTTAGATTTTAGCAGAGAAATAAGCTCTCTCCAGTTTGTTTATGTGAAATTCCATGGATCCGCTTTTTGTTTTTATCTTCAAAACGGGATCCTCTGTAACCACTCCTAACTTCCTGATCAAGATTCCATGCATTTTCTTTTCTATATCCGGCAGTCCTGTAGTCACGATAAACCGGGATGGGGATTCCGAATACAAGAAATCGACAGCATCGAGACCGTCAGGTATTTCAACGTCAGCGCCTAAACCTCCGCCCAAAGACATTTCGGCAAGGCACACAGCAGCTCCTCCTTCAGAGACATCATGTATTGAAGAGAAAGCCGACAAATTATGATAAGTCTCAAAGAGCACTTTTCTCGATATTTCTGGGTCAATTTCCGGAGTCTCTCCGCAATCCATCTTGAGAAACTTTGTCAGACAACTGCCTCTGATACCTTCCGGATCAGGGCCTATCATATATATGAAATCTCCGGGGACGGAAAAAGAGTTTTCGGGAGAATAAATTTCTTTAACCGAAACGCTCGTTATCAGAAGGGTAGGCGGGATACTCAAAGTTTTTTCCCCGGATTTGTATGTGTTATTGAGGCTGTCCTTGCCGCTTATGAAAGGGGTTCCATAATTCAACGAGGCATCATGGCAGGCTTTACAGGCAAGAACGAGATCTCCCATCGCTTCTGTGTCTTCCGAGCTCCCCCAGGAAAAATTGTCCAGAAGAACTGCTTTTCCAGGATCTCCGCCTGAGCAGATCAAATTTCTCAATGCTTCTTCGATGGAAAAATACGCCATTTTATAGCAGTCGAACTCACCGATATTCACGTTTATCCCGAGTCCCATCGCAAGCTGTTCTTTTCTGCCGTAATCTGCGATAAAAGAAGCTCCGTCGCTGTGACTTTTCTGTTTACTGCCTGAAAACGGTCCTGTTACTGTCTTTCCCTGAACCTGATGATCGTATTGCCTTATTATCCATTCTTTGCTTCCTATATCAGGCAGGGACAGCAATTCATATAAAATCATTTGGAGGTTTGTTTCTTCGGGAAAAACTGCTGAATCAGGTATTGTTTTTCTTTTTGCTCTGATTTTTTTTCTCGGAACACCTTCGTGCAGAAATTTCATGTCGAGATCAACTATCTTTTCTTCGTAATAATAAACTTCCAGCTTTCCCGAATCGTTAAATTCTCCTATGACGCTTACGTTTGTCTGCTCTTCTTCGCATATTTCAAAAACTCTTGACACATTTTCAAGAGGGACTGCTATCACCATTCTCTCCTGGGATTCACTCAGCCATATCTCCCACGGAGCAATGTATTCATATTTGAGAGGGACATTCTCGAGGCGGACTAACGCTCCCGTATCCGAGCCCATTTCTCCTACTGCTGAAGATAATCCCCCCGCTCCGCAGTCAGTAACAGCGTTTAATAACTCTTCATCTCTTATTCTTACTACCGCTTCAATAATTTTCTTTTCTTCAATTGGATTTCCAATCTGGACGGATCCTTGAGATTTTTTTTCAGATTCCGTATCGAGAGCAGCCGATGAAAATGTAGCTCCATGAAGGCCGTCTCTTCCTGTTTTTCCACCTATCAGAATTATCTTGTCTCCGGGTTTTACAAATTTTTGAGCCGCTTTTACGGGCATTATCCCCACGCATCCGGCAAATACCAGAGGATTGGCAATAAATCTGTCGTCAGTTATCAATGCTCCACAGAGAGTTGGGACACCGATTCTGTTTCCGTAATCTCTAACGCCTGATACTACGCCTTTCAATATTCTGCGCGGATGTAGAGTCCCTTCAGGCAGACAAGAATAATCCGTATCAGCCCGACCGGTGCAAAATACATCCAATGAAGCAACAGGTTTTGCTCCAAGTCCTGTCCCTAAAATGTCTCTCACTACTCCACCAAGACCTGTCCCAGCGCCTCCGTATGGTTCTAAAGCGGAAGGATGATTATGAGTTTCCACTTTGACGCAATACGCATATTCACCGTCTATTGAAACTATTCCTGCATTGTCACTGAATACGCTGATGCAATCCGGCCTTCCTATTTGCAGTGTCGCCTTGAATATCGTGCTTTTTAACAAATTGTCTATAGTTTCAGATTCAAACCGGAACTCGCCCTTGAGAGTCTTATGCACACAATGTTCAGACCAAGTTTGGGCTATTGTCTCCAGCTCTGCGTCTGTAGGGTTTTTTTTGGAGAGAGTAAAATACTCCTGAATTTTTATCATTTCTTCAGCATTCAGGCTCAATGTCATATTTTTTGAAATGTCGGCAAGCTCTTTTGATGTCTTGCTTTCAATATTGAACCTGTTGATAACCGCCTTGAAGAATTTTCCTTTATTTTCCGGAAAAGACCCAGGCGACACTTGTTCTTCTATTATGGGATTAGAAAGATATTTTTTAACAGCGTCTTCCCTGTTGAATGAACCTTCCAGAAGATAGAGTCTTCGGGTTTCAACTTCAAAATCCTTCTTGAAATAATCACCGAGTATTTTTTCAAGCGTCAAAGCTACTGGATCCATCACACCCGGCAGATAAGCAATTTCAACAATTTCTCCATTCCACTTTGGAAGAGTGTCTTCAAACAGCTCTTCCGTCATCGGATTGCAGAATAAAAAGTTCCTTGTCTCTTCGAATTCTTCCTCAGAAAGACCTTTCACGAGATATACCCTGCCTTCGACGATTTTGGTTAAAAAACTGCCCCCGCAAAATTTTGCCGACTCCATAAAGTCAAGATTGACGGGCAAACCTTTTTTGAAATTTACGATTCTTTTCCAATTTTCATCGCTTCTTGAACTCAAATGATACTCCCGCGGTTATATTCCAATTAAAGACTTTGAAATCTTATCAAAATAAAAACTGTCAGTGCAAGTTATTTGCTTACATGGAAAATTTCAAACCCGCGGATATCATCCAATTTTTTCCAAACATTCCGGCTTCAGCGTCTGCGCTGACAAAAGGCAATACTGATATCTCCGCTCCGAATTTCCAGACAAAGCTGCCTTGAACCGATCTAACTGAACCTCTTGAATAAGCCTGAATCCCGGGATCTATCGAAGGCTGATAAAGACTGTATTCTCCGTTGACCGCCGACCAAGAATACCCCACAGACAAATAAGGGCATACGTAAAACAGTCTTTTTGATACATCGACAAAAAGCGAAAATGAATGTGGTGAAACCGATGTTTCGAAAGTAGTGTCTGAATCCGAACGGGGAATATTGAATAAGCTTATCTCGGAAGCTTTTGAATACATTATATTCATTGAAGCGTCAGGAAAAAGCAGTCCTCCCTGTAATATTCCGATTTTTAATCCTCCGGCATAGAAAAAAGCGGGAGATGGTTTGAAGTTGGACCCAACCGGTTTCGGTACAGGTATTAATCCGCATTTTGCCACAAGAGCTGTTCGGAAAAAAGTGACTCCACTCATAGGCATATGTCTTCCGTTCCAAATTCCCACCTGCATTTCTCCGACTAAAACAGGAGATCCGATTTTGAAATTTTCATCCGTTTTTGCGGGATTTTTTATTTCAAACATCAATACTCCAAGACCGGCGCAAATGGAAAAATGACCGAATCCGGGTGTTCTTCCCGTGGAAAGGCTGTGTCCGGATATCAAACCGCCGAATGGAGACGAAGCATCTTCTATGGCAGACAATACATCTCCGGACGCAAAAGCCTGAACTGAACAAAACGGTATAATGGATAAAAGCGCAAACATAAAGAATTTCAAACTTTCCCCTTTCATAGATTTTGTATTTTTGCTAAATAGATTCTACACAAAACAAACAGAGCTTGACAGTTTGATTTTATTCTGGAATAAGAAAAAAATGAACAGTTCGATTTTTAAAAAATTGTTCCCTCAGAGTGAACCTCTCAATCTCCTCATAGAACATGCTCTGCTGCTTGAAGAAGCTATAAAATTGCTCAATCCTATGTTCCAGAATTATTTCAGCGGTGGTGAAATCCATGAATATTCTTCACAGATATGCATACTTGAAAGCCGAGCTGATGATATAAAATTTAAGATCAGGGAAATTATTGCCAGCGGAATTAAGATACCCTTCGATAAGAGTGATTTTCTCGACTACCTCTCTATGCAGGAAACCCTGATTGATCAAGCGAAAGATTTGGCGAGAAAAATTTCGCTAAACAAAGTCTCTCTCTCTCGGGAGCTGACTGAAGATTTTTTCAATCTTCTCGACGAAGTAATTAAAACGGTTGATTATCTTGAAAACGCCATAAGAGCTCTAAAGCCTCTCCTTTATTTCTCTTTTTCATCCAAAGATTCAGAACAGGAAAGAGAAGAAATATTCATGGTCGAAAAACTCGAGTCCTCAGTAGACAAAAAATCCATTGCTATAGCAAAAAAGCTTTATTCCATGAAGAACGAAATCCATCCCGTAGATCTGTATTTCATGGAAAGCATACTTATAATACTTTCCAAAATGGGTGATTTTGCCGAAAACGGCGCCGAACTCCTTTTGAGATTCATTAAAAGCTGATGAACGTCATCGTCTTTTCGGCATTGGCAGCCGGGTTCATCATCGCCTTCGCCATAGGCGCGAACGACGTAGCGAATTCAATGGCTACAGCCGTCGGAGCCAAGGCGATAACAATAAAACAAGCAGTAATTATCGCGGCTTTGCTCGAATTTTCCGGGGCTTTCTTCTTCGGAAAAATGGTCACCGAGACAATCTGTAAAGGCATAGTGCCTTTGACCGGTTTTGGTAAACCTGAAATAATGATAGCGGGTGCTTTTGCTTCAATACTGGCATCAGCGATTTTTATTTTAACCGCGACAAAATTCGATATGCCGATTTCCACAACCCATTCGATAATCGGCGGACTGATAGGCTTCGGCATAATAGCCGGCGGAATTAGATCCATCAACTGGTTCAAGGTCGTTCTGATTGTCTTTTCATGGATCTCATCTCCGATTCTCGGCGCATTGCTTTCATTTTCCCTTTTCAAGATTCTCTCATCTCTTATACTAAGAAAGGATGATCCGTTTCGATGGACAAAAAAAATCGCTCCTCTGATTATCGGAATCACTTTTCTGACGATTTCATGGCTTTTCTTAGTTAAAACACTTTCCAAGAATATTTTTGCCGCATTGGCGATAAGTATTATTGTCTCAGCATTCTCAGTTGTCGTGAGCTATTTTCTTGTTAAATTGATAAAGTTCGAAAAAGACGAAGAGTATTCCGTTGAGAAAATTTTCAGAAGAATTCAGGTTCTCACTTCCTGCTACGTTTCTTTTGCTCACGGCGCAAACGATGTCGCCAATGCCATAGGCCCTATCGCAATAATAATCACAGTAGCCAGGACAGGACTAATAGACAATTCGAGCCCTTTGACTGTCCACAAATCTTTGCTGGCAGTAGGAGGAATAGGCATAGCACTCGGAGTGGCTTTACTCGGTTACAAAGTGATGAGAACCATCGGTGAGAGAATTACTTCGCTGAATAACACCAGAGGTTTCACAATTGATTTTTCCGTGGCAACATCCGTCATGCTGGCTTCGTTCCTTGGTATGCCGATTTCTTCCACTCACACAGTCGTCGGAGCTGTTGTCGGCGTCGGTTACGCGAAAGGGTTCGAAGCAGTGAATCTGAGCGTAATAAAAAGAATAATAGTCTCTTGGCTCATCACCGTGCCTGCCGCGGCTTTGCTTTCGGCTTTACTCTACAAATTTATTCTTTTGAGGATTATCTCTATACTTATTTGATGAACTAATTCCGGGGGAAATATGAAAGTTCTGACTATCATAGCTGAAGGTTTTGAAGAAATCGAAGCAGTCGCCGTCGTGGATTTGCTCCGCAGAGCGGATATAGAAATCACAACCGCCGGGATAGATAAGCTCTTGGTAACCGGCAGTCACGGCATATCTATTCAAACCGATTCTATTTTCGAATACGATTCATCTCTGTCCTATGGAGCAGTAGTAATCCCCGGCGGATTAAAAGCAGTAAATATATTAGCATCTTCAGATGCTGTATTGAAAACAATCAGAAAATTTCACTCCGAAAATAAACTGATATGCGCTGTTTGCGCAGCGCCTTTGGTTCTTGATGCCGCCGGAATTCTCGAAGGAAAAATGTTCACCTGCCATCCTTCTGTATTAGAAAAAATAAAAAGCGGGAATTTCCGGAAATCCCGTGTTGTAGCACATGGAAACATAATCACCAGTCAGGGCCCGGGGACAATTTTCGACTTCGCCTTATCCGTAATCGAGAATATAAAAGATGCTAAAACCGCCGGCGCGGTCTCAACAGGAGCTTTGATATCGTGAAAATAGCAATATCGCTTTCAGGCGACAAACTAAAAAAGGAAATTCTACTCAGGGAAATTTCCGACTCAGACATCGTTATCGCCGCCAACGGTGGATACAGCGCTCTTGAGGAAATCGGAGTTGAGCCTCATTTCATAATCGGCGACATGGACTCACTGTCAAATAAAAATATTTCTGATAGCGCTGTCAGAATGGTTTCTCCGGCGAAAAAAGACAAAAGTGATTCTGAATTGGCCGTTGATTTCGCTCTGACAAAAAAACCCGGCCATATTGTGCTTTTAAACGCATTCGGAAAAAGACCGGATCATCTGTTTTCGAATCTAACTCTTCTTCTGAAAAGCCCGGAAATAATAATGATGCGGGACAACGAATGGACAATTACTGCTGTCTCAGGACCATGCAGTCTTAGCGTGATAAAATCCCGCAAAGAACAGCTGTTTTCCATATTCCCATTCGGCGGAACACTCGAGGGGCTCTCTATTAAAGGTTTCAGATATGAACTCGAAAATATCAACCTCGAACCGTGCAGCAGAGGATTAAGCAATGTATTAATCTCAGATAAGAACAGCATTTCTATATCTAACGGGACGGCTCTTGTATTTACAGACGCCGCCGAAGGCCGTATATTTGTCACAAAAAAGAAAACCGAAACGGAGGTAAAATGAACAATTCTTATATTTTTGAGAAACCTATTGGCGGTTTGATAGGACTTACCGATTTCACCGACAGATGGCAGGCCACACTCGATACTCATAATAAAAAACAGTACAGAGAAACAATTCTGAATCTACTAAATTATCTCGATTCAGAAGTTGTAAAAAAACACGGGAACAAGAAAGGCGACGAATTCAGTATTCCTCACGGATCTATAGTCATAAACATGAAGATCACCGATAAAGACCTTGAAATCAATGCTCCTTTTCTCAGTGTTCCGGAAAAAAAGGTCAACGCCTTGCTCAGACAAATAGCAGAAATAAATTTTTCAGTCCTTTTTCTGACACAGATTATCCTCGAAGACGAAAAACTATATTTCAGGATCAAAATCCCTCTTGAATTGTGCGAGCCTTACAAACTTTACGACATTTTATATGAAATATGCATAAACGCAGATCACTATGACGATCTTTTCATAGAGAAATTCGAGGCTCAGAGAATTTACACGCCGAAGTTCGTCAGGTATCAGGAAAAGGAATTAAAAGCATTTTACGAAAAATTCATGGTTCATATAAAAGAAAGCATTGATTATCTGGAATATTTCAAAGAAAAAAGGTGGTTCGACATCGGAGTTGAATCAGGAATGATCTCCATGATGAAAATTGACTACATTTTCTCACCTCAGGGTTTTCTGAGGACGGAAATTGAAAAAGCCATAAACGGTTCATACGCGAAAATTCCTCCAGCAGAAAAAATCGAAAACCAACTGACATTTTTCAATGACTTTTCGGCCCTCACTTTCGATAAATTTTCCGAGTCCATCTACAAAACAGAATTTCTTATATCAGTGAGAAGGCACGCTTCGATTCCTGTCATCAAAAAACAGCTCGAAAACTATTTTTATAACGCAGAAAAAGATATAGCGGCCAAAGGATATTTAAGCGCCGCCATATTCCTGCTCTACGATATATACAATTTGTATTACAGATTTTTAGTGCCCAGAAATACAGAAGAGACTCTTAATCAGGGTTTGAAAAATTCTTCCGGGAAAGACTGGAAAACGGCCGCGGATGAACTTTTCAAATCAATGTCTAAAGTAATGAATGCTCAGTAATACACGGAGGAAAGCATGGCAGATCTGAATGAAATTTTCAAATTAGTATTTAAGATTAAGACATCAAGAGGCAGCGGTTCGGGATTTTATTCAAAAAAACACGGTGTAATAATAACAAATTTCCACGTTGTTAACGGAGAAAGGGAGGTCTGCGTAGAAAATACGGACAAAAAACCATTTAAAGCCGAAGTAGTTCTCATTTCACCCAAATTTGACCTGGCGTTTTTGAAGCCGGAGTGTGAAATCCAAGCTCCGGAAATTGATTTTTCAGGTGTCGAGGATTTGAAAAATATGGATAAAGTCCTTGTTTTAGGGTATCCATTCGGTTTTCCTTTCACGGTGACAGAAGGAATTATTTCAAACACGAATCAGCTTGTTAACGGCCAATGCTACATTCAAACTGACGCTGCCATTAATCCCGGAAACAGCGGAGGACCCATGATTTTACCTCAAGGAAAAGTCATCGGAATCACCACCTGCAAATTCAAAGAAGCTGAAAACATGGGTTTTTCACTTCCTGCTGATATAATCAGCAATGAACTGTCCATATTCGAACAAAAATTCCCCGCGAAGTATTCGGTTAGATGTCCATCCTGCAGTTTCCTGCTCGAAACTGAAGACGAATACTGCGAAAATTGCGGCGCCAAACTCGATTCGAAGATCCTTTTCGGTAAAACTTCTATGAGCGATTTGTCCATATTTATTGAAAAGACAATCGAAATGATGGGCACAGATCCAATTCTCGCCAGAAACGGTTATGAATTCTGGGAGTTTCACAAGGGCAGTGCGCTTTTGAGGATTTTCGTCTACAGAACAAATTATCTGATTACCACATGTCCTCTCGTCAAACTGCCCCAAGAAAAGCTCACGGAACTCTACAAGTTTATCCTCAGCAATCCGGTCTTGCCTTTTTATCTGGGAATTGACAAAGGCATAGTCTACATATCCTACAGAATACATCTATCCGACATAAATTCCGACTTTTCTGAAAAGATAAGAAAAGACATTGTGGAAATATCCTCTAAAGCCGACGACATGGATAATTATCTTATAGAAAAGTTCGGCTGTGTTCTTTCCGAAGAAGCGGACAAAACGGCAAATTAAATGGCTCAGTTATTCGAAGGGATTATGCTCGTCTGTTTCGGATCTGCTTGGCCTTTTTCTATTTGGAAATCTTATGTTTCGAAAAAAACTTCAGGCAAGAGCCTTCCTTTTCTTTGGATAATATTCACGGGCTATCTATGCGGAATCGCCTACAAAATTGCCGGAAAAACCGATAAAATAATATATTTATACGCATTCAACGCACTTTTGGTCTTTTCTGATATTATTCTTTTTTACAGAAACAGAAAATCTGAAAAAAGTAAAGCGGCGTGACGCTCTGCGTTACGCCGCTTTGCTGGCAATTACCTTTTAGAATCAATCCCCGAGAGTAGCAACCATAACTGCTTTTATAGTGTGCATTCTGTTTTCCGCTTCGTCAAAGACGATTGACGCGTCTGATTCAAAAACATCTTCTGTAACCTCAAGCCCGTCGAGATTATACTGTTTGTATATCTTTTCTCCGAGAGTGGTTTCCCGGTTATGAAAAGAAGGCAGGCAATGGAGAAATCGGACGTTTTTGTTTCCCGTCTTCTCTATCAAAGAAGAGTTTATCTGATACGGCAGCATTTTTTTAATTCTATCTCCCCATAACTCATCTGATTCTCCCATTGAAAGCCAGACATCAGTGTAAAGGAAATCCGCGTTTTTTACCCCTTCTGCAGCATCTTCAGTGATATTAATATTCGCGCCGCTTTTTTTTGCCAATTCCAGACATTTTTTCAAAAGTTTTGCTTCTGGATGCCTGTCTTTTGGACCCGCCGCGGTGAAATCAATGCCCATTTTAGCCGAACCTACCATGAGTGAATTACAGACATTGTTTCCCGTGTCTCCCAGAAAACACAACTTCATCTCTTTTAAGAGTTTGTGCGAATTCTCAATCATAGTCATGAAATCCGCCAGAATCTGTGTTGGATGAAATTCGTCTGTAAGGCCGTTCCAAACTGGGACTCCTGAGTGTTCTGCAAGAGTTTCGACTATCTCCTGTCCGAAACCCCTGTATTCTATTCCGTCATACATTCTGCCGAGAACTCGCGCAGTGTCCTTAACGCTTTCTTTTTTGCCAAGATGAGACCCTTCAGGACCAAGATATGTCACGCAAGCGCCCTGATCGAAGGCGGCACTTTCAAAAGCGCATCTTGTCCTCGTCGATGATTTTTCGAATATCAGAGCTATTTTTCTACCTTTAAGCCTCTGCTGTTCGCAACCGGCGATTTTAGCTTTTTTGAGATAAAATGAGAGATCGAGAAGAAATTTTATCTCTTCCTGCGTGAAATCAAGCAACTTCAAGAAATTCCTGTTTCTCAGATTGAAAGGCATGTTATCTCCTTTTTATTTCATTGAATAAATTTTCACGATGATAGCAGAATTTCTTTGAATTTTCAACTCTGCTAATTTTTCATTAAACTTCGGTTACATTTACAGGTTATAATCCCATAAAAACGATTGGATAAGTAAACTTTGAAAATTTTTGTTCGTTTTATAATTGTCACCTTGATTTTAACAGTTTTTCCCAAGAAAATGACTTCAGAGGACAGCAAAATCATCACAAAACGCGTGTTCCCTTATCTTATCGGCATAACATACAACGCTAAGACAGGGTTCAACTTCGAGGGTGATTTTTATCTCCCGAGGTCAGTCAAGCTGAGTTGGCCATATATTGTTAATTACAGTATTCTTGACGGGCTTTTTCTTTCCGTCAACGCGGGATCAAAGACCACAGGATTAGGCGTTGGATATGGTCTTTTTACAAGATCTCTCGGCACTGTCGGAACAAATTTCTGTGTCAGAACTCTTTATTGCTTTGCCAATTCGCAGTATGTCAGTAAAAATGAATTCTATATCAACGCGGAGTTTGAACAGATAGTTCTGTTCAACTGCTTTGAATGCGGGTATCTTAAAAAGATTCATGAAGAAGAAACATCTTCCGGCATGTTCTACATAGGGTGGGGTCTGAAGTTTTAGAAACAGCTTATCTCCTATTCATCAGTCAGCAAATCTGCTAAAATTTCTTGGTCATATTTTAATTTATCAAGAATATTATGAAAAAGAAAACTGCAAATAATTCATACTCGGTTCTGGTTTTGTTCGGCGGAAGACAGCCGAATTCTCTGAAAAAAATCGAATCGAGATTCCCAACAACATCTGTAAACCTGAATTCAGATATTGTCCTGAAATCAATACCTGATATCGTCGTTTTCTATTCTCAAGAAAAAAACCTGAAAAACACCTCTTTCTTGAAGAAAATCAAAAAGAATCGAATGTTAAAGAAAGCACCAATGATTTTTGTCCTGAGATCGAAAAGACAAATCAGTTCAATAACACAACACATGAGCCCGTACGACGACTTTGTCTTATGCCCAGTTAAATCTGAAGAACTTATCACGAGGATAAACAAAATCCTGTTGTCTAAAAAAGAACCGAAAAGAGTTTCTTCATCCGGATCTGAAAAAATCTATGGTGATTACATGTCTCTGATCGAGCACAACCCGGCAGCGATAGCCATTCACTCCGAAGGTAAAATCACTTACGCCAACAAAAGAGCTGCTGATTTGATAGGATCTGACTACCCCCCCGATTTGACAGGTATGTCTGTTTTCGATTTCGTCCACCCCGAATACAAGGAAATCGTCCTCCAAAGAATCAAACTGGCACAGAAAAAAAACAAACGCTCCGAACCGATCGAAGAAAAATTCATTTGTCTGGACGGAAGGACAATCGATGTTGAAGTGGCTTCTTTCCCCGTAACTTTCAGAAACAAGAAATCAAGCCTCGTGGTTTTTTGGGACATAACGGGGCTGAAAATGATTCAGAGCGAGCTCAAAGAATCTGAAGAAAAGTTCAGACAACTTTTTGAAAATTTACCCGACGGAGTTTTTCTCGCCGCATTATCCGGTGAAAAGAAAGGCGCGATATTAGACACGAATGCTTCAGCGGAAAAACAGACCGGCTTCAGCAGAAAAGAACTGCTATCCAAAAACGTATTCAAAGATCCCGAAGTCAGGATTTTCGATCCTGAGCTGGATTTTGATAATGAAAATCTGATCCGCGAAAATTTTCCCTGCCTTTTCTCCGAATCTAAATCCAAAAAAGACGGATCAAAATACTGGGCGGAGATTCTAACCAGCGTTTTTAATAAAGGCGAGGACCTTTACGCTATTTCCGTCTGCAGAGACATCACCGGGCAGAAAAGGGATGAAGAAAAAATACTAATGCTGTCTCATGCGGTTGAACAGTCTTCTTCACTTATAATGATAACTGACGGAGACGGTGTTATAGAATACGTCAACCCAAAATTCACTGAAGTTACCGGTTATTCTTCCGAAGAAGCTGTCGGTAAAAAACCGAACCTGCTCAAATCAGGCGAAACAACCGACGCTGAATACAAAACACTTTGGAATACAATAAAATCAGGAAAAATATGGAAAGGCGAGTTTAAGAATAAAAAGAAAAGCGGTGATTTTTACTGGGAATCCGCCGTCATTTCACCCATAAAAAACACCCGGGGAGAAATTATCAGATTTTTCGCGATAAAAGAAGACATCACCGCATTCCGCCAACTGCATCAGCAGCTCGCTCAGGTTCAGAAACTCGATTCAATAGGCATTCTTGCCGGAGAAATGGCTCATGATTTCAGAAACATTATCTCTGTCATCAGCAATCTTGCGGAGATTATCATCATGAAAAAAGAGACCGGTGAGGATTTGAGCCAGGAAATAGATTATGTCAAGCAATCCTGCAAAAAAGCATCTGACCTGACAAACCGTTTACTGACCTTCAGCCGCAAACAGGAGTTTTCTCCATCTGTCATTGACCTAAACGAAGCTATCATCAGCTTTGAAAAGATGGCAAGCCGCTTAGTCGGAGAAGAGATAAAAATTGAACTCAAGCTTTCTTCCCCTTCACAAATAATTAAGGCTGACCCTATTCAGATTGAACAGATTCTCATAAATTTGACCTTAAACGCCAAAGACGCGATACTGCAAAAACCAGATACTTCCAACATCATCTCCATTGAAACTGAAAACATTGTATTAGATGACGACTACGCCTCTGCTCATGTCGGTATTTCTCCGGGAGAATATGTCGCCTTTTCAGTCAGCGATTCAGGAGTTGGGATGACTGAAGATATGTCGCAAAGAGTTTTCGAACCTTTTTTCACAACAAAAGAAAAAGGCAAAGGCTGCGGACTCGGTCTTTCTATTGTTTACGGGATTGTAAAACAAAATCGGGCGGAAATTAATTTTTACAGCGAATCCGGCAAAGGAACGACTGTAAAAATATACTGGCCTGCAGTCCTCAGCGACAAGCCGCCAGTATCATCTGAGCATCGTAATGAATCCTTAAAAGGCGGTTCTGAAACAATTCTCATAGTCGAAGACAACAAAGAACTGAGAAATTATTCCTCTAAAACACTGAAGAACCTCGGCTACAATGTCATAGAAGCCGATAACGGCGAAGCCGCTCTTAAAATAATTGAATCGGCTGATTACAAAATTGATATTGTTTTTACGGACATCGTGATGCCGGTTATTGACGGAGAAGAATTAATCAATAGAATTTCCGAGATCAGCCCTAACATGAAATTTCTTTTCTGTTCAGGATATCCAAACGGGCACATGGCTCTTAAAGGGAGTTTTTTGACAGAAAATAATTTCATTCAGAAATCATTTTCCGAAAACCTTCTTGCAAAGAGAATCAGGGATATACTCGATTCAGAAGATAAATAGACAATCATCTCCGATGTTCTGATACCGGAAACCATGCAAGACACGTAAAATCCGGAAATATATTTTTCTTTTTAGGCAGTAATTTTTTCTTTTCAACTATAACTGTCGAGGGGTCATATTTATCCTGAAGAATACGGATTTCTTTTTCCAGCTCTGAATTCAGCAATTTTTTCTGCTCCAAGATTTTTTCATAATTTTCTCTCGCCCTTCCGGCTTCTCTGCTCTTTTTATTCACTCTGGACACACTTTTCACCGAAGTCGCCGCTCTGCCGATGTTCGAAGCGCTAATTCTTCTACCTCCTAAAAAAGCTCCGATGAACGTCGTGCCAAAAGATATAGCGGACTGCGATTTCTGATCAGCAACTTCGTCTTTTTTTCTCTCAAATACCTGAAGCGCCTTTCTTTCTCTCTCTTCAATCTTCTGTAACTTCAAAGCGTATTTTTCTCTCAGTTTTTCCACTTCTAAATCTCTTTTCTCCCTGAAAGATTGAGATAATCTCAGTCTGAAACTGTTTTCATCTTCTCCGGGAAAAGATTTCATTTTCAAAGATGGTATTGCACTGATTTCCATTGATGTGTTTCTCGAAATCCATTCTACAAAATTCTTTTCGGCGTCGCCGTAGTATTTCTCCTTTAAGGCTTCAGAAGGCATTTCTTCGAAATCGGCATTTTTATTCTGAGGTTCCGATTTTAATGATTTTAATAAATCCTCAGAGTCTTCAACTTTATCGAAATCCGGAACACCGTATAGATTTGATAAAGGTGCCATATAAGAATACTTTTTCTCAAATGAACTTAATCTATCGTCTGTTTCGTAAAATATTTTTCCCGATGTCAATATCATCGGTTTGTATAATATTTTTTGGCCTCTATGAAAATCATCTCCTCTGTATATGAAGTATTCTTTAATTTTTTCGGGTATCAGAGGTTTTTGCGAAATTATTATTTTTTCTCCGGAATCATTTTTTTCCTCATATATCTTTTGTTCATGTTTTTCTCTGCTGGTGTCGGATAAACGGGCAAACCTTTTCAACTGTTCTTTGGTCAAAGGCCCTCTAAGGTAAGAAAGAGCCCATCTAGTCTTGAAGAGCACGTTTTTTTTATTGTGAACGTTTCTCATCAAAAATACTCTTTTGCCAATTTTTGAAATCTGATTTGAAATTTCTTTTTTTTGGAGTCCGATTTCCGATCGGACTCCCTCCAGCCCTTCGAGAAGTTTTTCTTTGTCTCTCGCAGTCTGCAGTCTGCCTATGAACCAAGTCCCGATGTTCGAAAGTCCTTTATAGTCTAAATCAGCCGGATTTTGTGTCGCGAGGACAATTCCGAGACCGTAGGCTCGCGCCTGTTTTAGAAGGGTCAAAAGCGGAGGTTTTGAGGGAGGGAGTGATACCGGAGGAAAATAACCCATTATCTCATCCATATAAAAAATCGCCCTTAAACTCGATGTTCCCGACTGAGACCTTGTCCAATCGAGGAGATTTGTGAGAAAAAGAGATACGAAAAACATTTTTTCATTATCGCTAAGGTGAGATATGGAGAAAATGCTTATTCTGGGTCTTCCTTCATTTCCGTAAAGAAAGTTTTCCATATCGAGAGGGGCTCCCTGAGTCCAAAGAGACAGCGAAGGAGAAGCCAGTATGTTGTTGAACCTCATGGATAAAGAAAACCTGTCTTTGTCAGGCAAAAATGAATTTATATCCGCTACACCGATTTTTTTCAATGGAGGCTTCTGTATAGACCTTATCAATTCCTCAATGCCAAGGTTTATTCCTTTTTTCCAGTAAAAATCGAAAATGTTCGACAACAGAATATGTTCTCTGCTTTTCAAAGGATCAGCTTCTATGCCGACAAGATTCAATAAACTTGTTACCACGGAATTTACTCTCTCGGAAAGATACTCGCTGTCAGAGAGAATTTGGCTCGAAGGAGCGTCCAGAGATTTCAAAAAAGACACGGGTTGAGCGGCGCTGCTTCCCGGAGTGTAAATTTTGAATTCCGCCGAATTTTTCAATAGTTTTATCCTGCTGGGGTCTTGATGCCATTCGGCTATTCCATTTTTCCACAGATTCGCCTGTTTTTCAGCGTATTCAATATCACTCAAATCATCTTTTCTCGCCTCATCAGGATCTATCCACGGGAGAAAATCCTCTTTTTTCAAATCGGGAAAAGTCAATAGAAGATTGGATATATCTCCTTTTGGGTCTATTACTACAGCCGGGATACCATCTATCGCTGCTTCTTCGAGGAGAGTGACGCATAAACCTGTTTTGCCGCTGCCGGTCATGCCAAGACAGACGGCGTGAGTTAGCAAATCCCTTGAATCGTAAAGGACATAATCACCAAGAGTGTTAAGGTCATCACCATCAATTTCTCTGCCTATGTATAAAAGCCCCAGTTTTTCGTAATCCATGATTTCTCCCTTTTAACGTAGGTTTAGTTAATCTTACCATTTCCTCAACTCTAAATGGAGACTTCCGGTTATTAAACGATTTTCGCGTTTGCATAGCAAGAAGGTTTCAGTTTAATATTACCAATGATAATAAAAGGAGGGTTGACATGCGTTATTTTTACATGATTCTAATCGTGTTGTTTTTCGCATTTATTATTATTTTCGCTTTTCAAAACAGAGAAACAGCGACACTGTCTTTTCTCGGATGGAAGACAAGCATGCCTATCGCGTTCGGAGTAATAATTATATATATACTCGGGATGATTACCGGAAGCAGTGTCAGCGCATTTTTAAAAAAAACGTTTCAGGAAGCAGGCAAATCTAAGAATTCCGGGGAAAAGTGACGTATCCTTTGAGCAGCAGCAAAGTGTTTTCGATTCCCTCTCTGTGAGTTCTTTCGTAACCGTGAGACGCTGAAACTCCCGGTCCCAAGAGCCCGTGTTTAAAATCGTATCCTGCGTGAAGTGCCATGTCGGCGTCCGATCCGTAGAATGGATATATATCGACTGCGAAGTCCAGATTTTCTCTTTTTGCAATCTCAACAAGTTTTGATGTGATCTCATAATCATAGGGGCCGTTAGAGTCTTTGGCGCAGACAGACACCTTGAATTCATCCGTTTCGAGATCGTCTCCAACCGCTCCCATATCGACTGAAATCATTTCAACTGCATCATCAGGAAGTCCCGAGCAAGCTCCATGACCTACTTCTTCAAATGTCGTGAATAAAATGTAAACTTTACGATTCAGCCGGATATTTTTTTCCTTTATGAATTTAGCGAGAGCGAGAAGAATGCCCGAACTCGCTTTGTCGTCGAGGTGCCTGCTCTTTATAAATCCGCTTTGAGTAAGGACTGTTCTCGGGTCGAAAGACACAAAATCACCCGCGCAGATACCAAGAGCCTGCAGGTCTTTCTTGTCTTTTACTTTTTCATCGACAACTATCTCAACATTCGCATCATCCCTTTTGTCTTCTCCGACGGTTCTGCTGACATGGACGGAAGGTTTAAGAATCTGGATGGTTCCGGAATAAGATTTTCCCTCTCGCGTGTGAATCGTGCAATTTTCGCCTTCAATGTTGTTTTCCGGATAACCGCCGATTTTAGTCAATCGCAATCTTCCATTTGATTTCAGGGAACGGACCATCGCGCCTAATGTATCAATGTGAGCCGCGAGTATTAAGGGGTCTCCTTCTCCGCCGAGGTCGGTCAGTATAGATTTTTTGTTTGTGTAAAATGGACTGTATCCTAAAGTTTCCAATTCTTTATATATCGTCTTCTCTATGTTTCCGGTGAATCCGGAGGGGCTTGGAATTTTGCACAATTCCAATATCATTTCGACAGCATAATCGGCATATTCCTTCAAAAGAACCTCTTTTTCCCCTTAAAATTTTTGATAAAATTCAGGGACGGCGTCAGCCGTCCCTGTAAAAAATCTTCACCTGACTATTACCAGCTTGTCTCCCGAAGATGATTCACCCGCACAGACACGGTAAAAATAAGTTCCCGAGGAGACTAAAACACCTCTTTGATCTCTTCCATCCCATTCGAGAGAGTATCTGCCCATGGTCTGCTCACCTTCAAAAATCATCGCGATTTCTCTCCCAGTGATGTCGTAAACCGAAATCTTGACAACAGAAGGTGTTCCGAGAATGTAAGATATCATTACCCTTCCGCTTGTGGGATTCGGGTATGCCCTGAGTAAGTTTAACCCGCGCTCGAAAATAGGCGGCTCCTGTTCTTCCACAGAAGTGAGTCCTGACGAAAGAGATATTGAAACATCGTCAAAATAATAACCCTCGGCGTTGTCAGCGGGATTTGAAAAGAAAAGCCAGCAAACTCTAACTGTCCCGTCGTAATCGAGTATAAAATTCTGCTCCTGCCATGAAGGTTGGCTTCCTGTGTATATCGAATCATAAGGAGAATAAACCCATCTACCTGTATATCCCTGAATAGGATTTATCAGCGACCATGTCGTTCCTCCGTCAGTCGAAATCTGAACCTGAACTTTGTCCTTGTTATCATAAATTTCGTATTTGTGCCAAAAACTCAATTCACTGCCGGTTGATATCGTCAGATCTTGTGTCGCAATCCTTGAATTAACTATTGAATTCGCGTAAGTCCATGAATTTTCAACTCCGCAATACATTGATTTAACAGGACTGTTGTATGAATGCTGAGTGACATGCCAGCTTGCCGGGCCTAAAAATTCCCAATTCGTCAGAGTCCCTTCAAAATCATCGTTAAAAGCTTCTCCGACAAAAAGTGAAAATGTGTCGAAATACACGTCAAGGCTTTCTGTCTTTAGTTCGAAAACAAGGTCCAAGTAGGAGGGCTCAGGGCAGTTTTCTGAAATTGACAGTGAAAACTGTCTATAGAGTTCAACAGTCTCTCCTGAACTTATGGTCTGCGGATTCTCCGACGAATCTATAACCGTCACATAGGGGTTCGAACATCTGAGTTTTACAACCGGGTTGACGGCGTCTGCACTGCCGAGATTCTCAATAACCGGCGTTAGCAATAGAGTATCTCCGGGGAATGCCGAACCGGGACCTTTCAGCGAGACAAAGCGAATTTCAGGCGAGTTCACAAAAATTTGAAATGAACTTGTCCAAGTGCTGTCGTTCTGATCAAAGCACTGGAGGGTCAAGTTGAATTCTGTGCTGTCGGGAACATTGTTCTGAACAGTAAAACCGGCGGAGTTGGAAGATATGACCGAATCCGAAGGGTCAATATTCCCGAATATCAAAGTATCTTGAGAAAATACTATCCCCGGATCGGTGCTGAAGATAATACCCTTCACCCCATGAGCCTGATTATATCCGAAATTGGAAACTTCAATCCTGACAGAGTAATTACAGCCCGGGTTGATCTGACCGTTAAAATAACCTCCTGAAATTGAATCTATGCGGGTGAAGGCAATATATGAGGCTGAAGCCGAAACCGGTAGGGTGTCGAGAAAAGAAATGTGATCTTGTGCAGTCACGCTCAATACAGCCGTGGGCGAGGATACGAAATTAGAGTTTATGACCGCGTTGCCAGACGCGTCGGTTAATGCGCGGAATTTAATGGAGAGATCGTCTCTGTCTGAAAGACAGCAGAGAGCTCCGCCAACAGGTCCTGATGTTCCTGCGACAGAGACACTATACTGAGCCGGCCCTTGATTTATAACGGGATCGTATGAGATGTTCAGAAGGCAAGGTTCCTTTGAATATATGGGAGTTTCGGGATCAGCGAAAAGGTTCAGTTCGGTTATGCACCAGTGCTGACCTTGAGTAATGCCGGGAACCATTCTGTCTTTGCTTGTGCCGTGTGCCGTTCCGATATTCCAGACTTCATCTACGAAAACAGCTTCCGCGAGCCAAATACACAGCCACTCGGAAGGTCCGAACGAAGGCGGGGACCCCCACCCGTATCTGGCGTTGAATTGAACGGCGATGGCTCCGCCGCCAGGAGAATTGAAAAGTTTTTCACCCATGCATTCGCGATTGTCAAACCATCCTGGTTCACATGCAATTGAATGGACTACGCCTAATTTCACCCCGTTAGTTGTTCCTGAAGCCGACGCGCCGCTTAACATGGCTCCGCCCGGTTCATACCAATAGACACCGTCATAATTGCCGTGTCCGCATAGCTGACACCAGGCGTAACCCTGGTTGAAAGAGTCGGCAAAACCCGCAGGAAAAGACAGGGTATCTAGTTGATACATTTTATTATGTTCCCAATAAGCGGGAAGGCAGTTTTGAGTTATATAATTGCAGACTCTGTCGCCGTAATAGTTTATGTTCGGCCAGAGGCCGGCCCCAGCCATCAAAGATCTCTCGTGATAACCGGAAGCGGGAGCTCTCTCGTAATCCAAAACTTTCGAGACCCACCGTTGAACTTCAACAGATGAATTGAGCGGGAATCTGCCTACATAGACATCACTGAACCAGTCACATCCGTCAATCCCGTATTCACCGTAAATATGATTGCCGTTTCCGTCCCAATTCGACGAATAAGGGACAACATCCGAAAAATAAAGGTCTGAAGGAGTTGTTTCAGTAGTCGAATAATTCTTTATAGGAATTATTCTCGCGCCGAGATTGTCGTAGTCTCCGGCAAGGACAAGATATATAAGACCATGGTTCTGATGCATGTCCTGAACGAAATTTCTGATTTTCTCCATGTTGTCGTAACCTGTGTAGTTTGAATAGATCCACTCGGCTGAGACGACAGAGGAAGAAAATCCTTTTCTCGATTTCCACTCAATGAGTTCTTCGAATTCACTGGACAGAGACTGAGGAGCGACAATTATGTATTCATTCGCGGAGTCTCTTAAATCTCTCGTGTAGGGTTTGAACATAAAAACATCCCCTGGATTCTCTACCATTCCGAGAATTTCTTTCATAAAGACACGAAGTTGATTGTCGCTCAAAAAAACATTCTCTCCGAGTCCTTCGTCATAATGGATTTGAATCCTGCAGTTTCTGAGGAAATACAAGTCGCCTGTGACCGGGTTATATCTGAAAGGGTTCAGCTCGAAACTGCACAGAGAGAAACCTGACTTGACGCCCGTCGAAAAGCGATCCACAGTGCTTTCAGGAATTAAACCGTTTGTTGAATAGACCTGCGTGTCTTCCGGAGCTATAAAAAAAGGAACACCGAATTTCACAAGTCCCTGACTTGGAAAAATTCTGTAGCTTCCCAAATATTCCCATACCTCGTCAGTTGTTTCAACTTTTCTAACCGCAGATGCAGCAGGAATGCTGTAAATCAGTTTTAGGGATGGAAGCGATGGTCTTCCAATATCAGAAGGCAATATCCCGTTTTTCAGGGAAATAATTTTTTTGCCGTCTATGTCCTCAAAAGAAAATTCGT
>CAYNIW010000007.1:83186-87410 GCA_964397545.1 uncultured Desulfuromonadaceae bacterium
CCGTTTTTCAGGGAAATAATTTTTTTGCCGTCTATGTCCTCAAAAGAAAATTCGTCCTCACCGATTGAAAAATCATGCATAAGAACACCTGCACGAACCGATGAAAACGCGAGAACTATGAACAGCGACGTGATTAAGTATATCTTCAAACTACTCTCCTTGTTTTCTATCTCACTAATAAAAGTTTGTCACCCGCGCTGTAGGTGCCGGCGGACATTCTGTAAAAATAAGTTCCGCTGCTCACGAGCTTTCCTAATTCGTCTCTTCCGTCCCATTCAACTCTGTAATTGCCCGGTCTCATTATTCCGTTCTGAAGAGTTTTCACTGCTCTGCCTGTAATATCATAAATTATTAAACTTACGTTCTCTTCTTGACCGACGCTGAAAGATATCACTCCGCGGTTAGTCATCGGATTAGGATACGCGGCGTTAAGACAGAACGTCAACACACCCTCTATTCCCGGGTCCTGCTCTTCTTCAACTCCTATGAAACCCGAACCCAGAGAAAGGCTGACATCGTCAAAATAATACCCTTCAGCGGTAATAGTCGGGTTGGAAAAGAAGAGCCAGGAGAATTTCAAGGTTCCTTCTCCGTGAAATCTCACGTGCTGTTCCTGCCAGGCAGTCTGCGAACCTGTGTAAATGGAGTCGTAAGGAGTGTAAGCCCATGCCCCTGTGTATCCTTCTTCGGGATTGATTAGATTCCATGTGGCACCCCCGTCGAGACTGAACTGGAGCTGGACTTTGTCGTAATTGTTAGCTATTTCATAATAATGCCAGAAAGAAAGGACGCTGTTGCTGACATAATGCAAATCAGGACTTATAACTCTCGAATTAACTATAGAATTCGAATACTGCCATGTCCCCTCATTCCCGCAATACATCGATTTTACAGGGCTGTGACTTTTGTGTTCTGTTACATGCCATGATGAAGGTCCCGAAAACGTCCAGTTCGGGCCGCCTGTTTCAAAATCTTCCGTGAATGATGTTCCAACTCCCAACCTGAAAGTTTCTGAAAAGACCATTCCACCCTGCGATTTCGTCACTAATATCATATCCGCGAAATGCCCTTGGGGGCATGAAGGATCTACGGTGATTCTGAAAACACTGTCGAAATCCAATTGTCCTTGACTTAAAAGACTGTCTGAAAAAGTTATAGAATCAACAACAGAAATATACGGATCTGATATTCTGCAGATAAACTCAATATTTCTCGCTGTGCCGGATCCCTTGTTAAAAATCCCGGCTGAAATCCGAATATCATCTCCGGGTTCTATAGCCGAAGGACCGTCGAGCGAGGTGACTTCAATAGAAGGCGAATTGGCCATGACCGTTATCTGACTAATCCAAAATGAGTCGTTTGAATCTCTGCAGTTTATATCAAATTGGAGATAAGTGCTGTCTGGAACTGAGTTGGATACGGTTACGCCAAGGGTCTGAACCGTCTGTGAGGTGTCCATTGAATTTATCGTTCCGTATAAAACTGTATCGTTCATAAAAGAGACGTTTGGATCTGAACCTGAAAGAAATCCGGTCACTCCCTGAGCGGCGGCTCCTCCCCAATTCGCGACCTGAACAGTCAAAGAATACGATTGTCCGGGATTTATCTGTCCGTCGCCGTTGCCTCCTGTTGTATCGCTTATGTGCGAATAGACAACATGGGGCAAAGAAGCCGGAACGACAGGCAAGAACATCACATATCTGTAATAATTCTGAGAGATGACTGCTAATTTTACAGTATCCCCCGGGTTCTGCGGTTCAATCCCGAAATAGCTCATATTCCCGGTGCCGTCTCCCCTCCCCAGAACATTTCCGTTTCTGGAAAAGGCGACAAAACTCCCGGATGGTGCTTGCACAGCAAAAGAGTCTGTGCCCGACAAAATCGCGTTCGCGTGAACAACAGACAGATGCTGTGCGACTTCATAACTCATCCTCATATAGGGATCTCCGAAATGGTGCATCAGGTGATATGTAACCGGCTTTGACGTCGAACCGCACCACGTCGAATAAAACAGGTAATATTTAGCATACATCATAGCCCAGCCCGGTCTGACATCAGCTTCGGTGCCTGTTCCGTAATACGGATCGAACCAGGGCCACATATAATCATACAACCCCCATGCATAGACATCATTGACGAAAGAATAAGACACTTCGCTCGCGGCGTTGACGCCGAGAGCACCTTTACCGCTGATTCTGTGAAATCTTTCAGCGAAAACCTGAGCTCCGCTGTTGTATTTTCCCGTCAGACAGTTTGTGGACATCACAAAAGGGTATTTGTTTGGCTCATTTTGAAGCTGGTTTATGGTGTTTATAGAAAAATCAGGCTCTCCCCATCCGGTTTCATAACCGTGATCCCTGTGCTGAAGCATGAAAGCTCCGCTGTTTATCGCGGTGACAATTTGAGCTCCAGTCCCGTACCAGTCTATTCCAGCCGGAACGGTTAAAGGTATATAGCCGAGAGCGTTGAAATAATTGACCACGGTTTGTGTGTTGGCCGCCGTTGACCATGCCATTCCCGGAGCCGGGTTGGGAGTCTGATATATGGCGTAAACTCTAACAGGATCTTTAGACAGGGAATTTGCCCAGAAGCCCCATATGACTTCTGCGCAAAGCTGGAACCATCTTTCATACTGCCATCCGCATGCGGATATTGGATTTTTATAAAAAGGCATTTCAGTTGTCGGCTCTCTCTCGAGGTCCAAATTTTTTGTTATCATGTCCCTGAGCTGGTCTTCATTCTGTGCGCATATTCTTCCGATGGCAATATCCGGTAGATTATCTCCGTCCACATCCGCGTATATGTTGTCGGAGACGCAATAGCTGTTATACATCGGAGAAGTTATTCCGTATCCATCGCCGCTGTTTGGATAGTCAGATAAAATCAAAACAGCCTCCGGCGGGATTGTCCAGCTGTAGTAGGCGTTGCTTATAAAATTATCTATTGCCGTCCAGGTGCTCCCTCCGATATCCGTCAGAGTGAATACCTGGGTAATTATTCCCTCTTCTACTCTGAAATCTTTTATGCTTTCAGCCCAGGTTATAAAGACGGAATCGTCGGGAACAATAATTATAAACTCCGCGTTATCTTTCGATTCGGCAAGCGCTTCCGATATTCTCGAAGAATAATCTATGGCGGGAATTGAGCGATAGTTAACTGCGATATTTTTCAGCACTATGTCGCTGTTTTTCGTTCTGAGTCTGTCATCGCCGATTCTGCCGCTTCCTCCTTCAAATATGACGCTGAAATCTATATTTTCAAAAACGGTCAGGACGTTTGTCTGCGGGTTCCACGAAAAAGGAACGACGGTCACAGTTACAAGGTCCACTCCTCGGAAACTCCATTCCTGTGAAATGAAAACGTTTTGAGAAGGGAAAGAATTTTTTCCGCTGTAAACTGAATTGTCAGGCAGATATCTAAGAGGGGAATCGTCGTTTTCAGCCGGTATCTCAAAAGAAGGAACGGGAAGAATGCCGTTTACCAGCTCAGTTTTATAATTCTTTATGTCAAGAAATACTTCGGCACCCCGTGGCACAGCGAAAACTCTTGAATAGGACGGGAGGGCTGGTTTTCCCGGTTCACCGGGTAACATAATTCCCGAAGCGGAGATTTCATGATAGTTTTTACCGTTTACCGGGAAATTCCTGATTTCATAGAATCCGAGATTAAAACTCAGATTAACTTCTGTTATCCCTTCTCCGGTTATTTCCATATTCATCACTTGGCTCCTGTCTGATTGAGCGCTTATGATGCCGGAAAAAACCATAAGAATGATTACTTGCAGAATAAATTTCACTTGGCCTCCTTTAATACATACTTAAAAGGCTGATGTTAAACAAACTTTATCTCTTTTCTGAATACCTCTTTCCAAATAAAATATTTGATATTTTTCTTTAATAAGACCAAAGGGGGCTAAAAGCCCCCTTTATTTTTTCTTTTATCTTACTACAACTATCTTGTTGGCGTCTGAAAAAGAACCGGCGACTATCCTGTAGAAATATGTTCCGGAAGAGACAAGAGCTCCTCTTTCGTCCCTGCCGTCCCATTCCACCCTGTAAACTCCGGGTCCCTGAACGCAGTTGACCAGCTCCGTCACTTCCCTGCCCGATATGTCATAAACGGCAAGGCGGACAGGAACTTCCGCTCCTACACTGTATCCTATAACTGCCCTTCCCCGGACGGGGTTCGGATACGCCCTCATAAGCGCAAACTGAACAACCGGCC
>CAYNIW010000008.1:0-78641 GCA_964397545.1 uncultured Desulfuromonadaceae bacterium
TCGAGGGTGATCAGGCTTTCCGGCTTCTCACTTTTTCTTTTATTCTCTGAATATGCCCTCTTCCCATCCCCTTCACCTCGCATCCGAGCTCAAAAAGTTTTTCAATAGTCTCATCGCTGAGAATGCCGAAACAGTCAATAACAGCCACGGGATTTTTCGCCATGGACACAATCTCCTGCGCGGAGAGTTTGAGATACGGCTCATGAGGAACCGCGAGGACTACAGCGTCAGCTCCGTTTAAGGATACATTCAACTGTTTTTCCACAACTGTGTTTTTCAACTCCTCCTGATTCCTGAAAAACCATTTTCTCGAACTCTCAGGAGAAGGATATTCGTCCTGTTCTTCCAGTTCATACCAGTGTTCGACATACGGGTCGTGGACTCTGACTTCCGCCCCCATTTCTGCAAGTTTTCTCGCTATGAGTTCACTGCCGCTGTATCTCGTATCTCCTACGTCCTGCCTGTAACTCGCTCCGCATATCACCACGGTGGAACCTGCTATGTATTTCCCCATGTTTCTAAGGGCATCTCTCGCAAGCTGTGCGGCGTGCAGTCCCCTCGTGTCGTTGATATCTATTGAAGCCGGAGTGATTCTGAACAGATCGTCTCCGTCGTCGAACCCGAGAATATGCCTGTATGCCCAGTATCCGAGACCGCCGTCTTTCGGCAGGCAGTATCCGCCTATTCCCGGGCCGGGGAATATTATATTGCTGTGAGTTGGTCTGACTTTTATCGCTTTTATAACTTTAACTAAGTCAACTCCGTTTCTCTCTGCGAACACGCTCCATTCGTTTATAAAAGCGAGGATCGCCGCCCTGTATGAATTTTCGACAATCTTCGTCGTCTCAGACTCTATCGGCCTGTCCATGACGGTCAGGGGAAAGCTTTTAGTGTTTAGGACCTCGTTCAGGAATTTAACCACCCTCTCTTGCGCCTCTTCGTCACATCCTGCGCAGACCCTCCAGAAATCTCTTATGCTCCTGACGTATTCCCTGCCCGGCATGACCCTCTCGAAACTGTGCGCCAGCAAAGGTTTTTCCTTTATTCCCCTCTTGAGAAAAGCTTTTTTGAGTATGGGATAGGCGACGAATTCAGTTGTCCCGGGCGCGACTGTAGTTTCTATGAGGACAAGGCATTTTTCATTTATTTTTTCGCCGATAATTTTTATCGTCTCCTCCAGAGCCCTCATATCGGTATCTCCGGTCTTCATGTCTCCAAGATCTCTTTTAATAAAATCGCATTGGACATCCACTATTACGCAGTCTGCAAGACTGAGGCAGTCATTGTTGTAAGTCGCGACGAGATTTTTCTGTTCGAGCACGCATCTTTTTATCAGTTCATCAACTTCAGGGTCTTCGGCTTTTACAGGAGACTCGCCTCTGTTCAAAAGGTGTATCTTCCAGAAACTCCTTTCGCTTGGTCTTTGGCACCCTATGACTAACTTGCCGGGTTTGCCGTTTTTATCTTTTGAATCGGCGACAATCGCAGCCATTACAGCGCCGACGAATCCGATTCCCATGACGACGACCACTTCCATTCCTTTGTTCTTTGCCGCGGCGGCGAGATGCTTTATTTTATCGAATTCCTTGGGATAATCCTTTTTTTCAGGAAGAGTGAATTTTTCCCCCTGCGGGCTGATTGAATATTTTACTTCGCCGTCCACTCGTGTGTTCATTTTGCCTCCGACCTATTTTTTCTGGTGTTATAAAGGGCGATATCAGTTCTTCTGCGAAAAGAGCTCTTTGACCGGTTGTTTCGTCAGTATAATTATAGTGAAAACGCCGAGGACGGTTCCGTAAGGGACCATCAGGCAAAGAATACAGGCCATCGCCATGCAGAATGTGTATCTCTTAGCGTTCCTCAGATTTTTGCCGCTCATGAAAATAAGAAAAGCGATAGTCATTCCGATGAGAAAGATCAAACTTCCAATAATTATGAAAAGTAATCCGACTATCTCCGGCGGTGGAGCGTCCGGTTTAGTTTCAAATGCGCCATTTTTCGATGCGATGACAAAAATTATTCCCATTGTGACGTGGATGAGAGGAAAGCACGAAACCAAAGCGGTGAAACCGCTCATGATGAAGTGAAACAGAGAGAGTGTCTTGAGATTGTTGAGTTCTTCCTGCACTTTTTCCTCCTTTAAGAGAAAACTCTGTTCATCATGACCTTGAGCAAGCCGATATTGGCATTTTCATCTGCAGTTACGGCTCCCGTATTCCCAGAGTTTTTGACGACTATAATCACATTGTTTCCAGAAGAAAAGGAAAAATAATGAACGGGCTGTTCTCTTTCACTTTCAATGAAAGGTATTGTCTCGAGCAGAATTCTTTTCAGGGTTTCTTCCTTTTCAAGCTCCTGTTCCATTTCTTCGGGCTTGATTTCAGCGGGAAAATAAAAGAATTTTTTTACCCCCGGCATCTGTCTCACTGTTTCTTTGGCGTTCATAAATTTTCCCTTACGGCGCTGATTATTTTTCCTATTTCAATTTTGGCTACTCCAGTTTTTTTTCTGTCGCAGACCAAAGACACCGAAAAACCTTCTTCGACATGTCCTGTAAACGATTCCTCTTCGAACTCGGCGTTCCAGGATATTTCCTTCCCGACAGCAGGCTCAAGATTTTCCAGAACTATTCTCACCGAGTTGGCGAAATTTTTATCTCCCGTCTCGTAAAACTTCTGACCTTTCTCAATCAGAACATAGAGAGCTATTTTCCTGTCAAAAACCGATTTGACTACGGTTTCACATCCGGAGGAATCTATATCCGCTCTCTCTTTGCCGGCTTTAAGAGTCCTTACGAGGACGTCAATTCCCTCTTTTGTTTTACTGTCTCCGCTGGTTAAAGAAGTTTTTTCAAAAATTTCCAATTCTTCGAGTTTTATGCTCTCAGGTTCTTCCGTTTTAACATCTTCTTTCTGAGCGGTAAAATCAGTTTCGAAATCTTTGAGTATTTCATCGAGATTTTCTTCCTTCGATTCTTTTTCAAATTCAAGAACAGGCTTGAGTTCTTCGTTGTCTGAAAATTTCTCCAAAAATTCGGGGGGAGGTGGAGGAAGAGGCAGGTCTTTCCTTTTTTTAGAATCCGCGCCTTGCCTCATTTTTTTCATATCTTTGTCTTCTTCCAATACTTCCGCCTTTCTCAAAAAGTGAGAAATCAAATCCTCAGGGGCTGAATTCCTGACGAATAGTTTGTCTTCCGGCAGTCCATAAACTCTGATTTGAGAAAAAGATGGCGAATCCGGGTTGAGGAGTAATGATTTGTAAAAAGCGATTTTGGCGAGCTGGATTCTTTTTTTTTTACAAGGTATTCACCTAAACTGTGCCATGCCGAAGAATCATAGGGGTCGGCTATCATCGAATTCAGAAATTTAGCTAACTCTTCATTTTTTAAATTCATTTTCAAGCCTTTGAGTTATTTATACCACATAGTTGTTTACATTTACAAGGTCGGACGGCAATTATTTAGATTTTTCTTCCCAAAATATCTCAGCCCATCTGCCCAGGCTGTCAACGTCCTTGTGTTCCTTTTTCTTCCCATCGCATGGGGCAAAGGCTTTGAGAGGAAATATGAACCCGGTTTCTGACAAGGCTTCTTTTATGTCTTTCTTATGTCCTGTAGCGCTTTTGGGGGAAAACTTCGCGAGGGCTTCTACGGTCAGGTCTTTTTCCCCCGAGAGCGTATCCGCGCCGCACATTTCAAGGAGGGATGTCAGGAAATATTTACTGTCCATTCCTTCCATCGGAGACAATATCCTGTCTGAAGTGAAAACTTCTCCGGCGGCGTTTATAAAAGATGAAACCGACTCAAAATGAGCCGCTGACGGTAAAAAGACGTCTGCTCTCTTTGCTGTTTCGGTGAGGGTGAAATCAGATACGACGATAAACTCGTTCTTTTCAAAAAACTTTTTCATGTTTTCGCATGATAACGGATCTTCCCTGAAAATCAGCGATCTTCTAATCTCTCCTTTTTCCAGTGCGTCTTTTACCTCTTTTGCCGGCTGTCTGTTCTTTTCAGAAAGCCTGTAAGCGGTGCTGTTTGAATGATCTCCGAGTAGCAGCAATCCGCTTCCCCTTCCGAAGAGCTTTCCCGTCAAAAGCAGATAAGAACAGACAAGCCTTAATGTGCTTGAATTCGAATACGAGTCAGCATTCATGACAAAGACCGTCTTTTTGTCGGGGTCGGAGAGGGCGTCAACTAATTTTCTAATTTTTCTCCTTTTTGTTCCCGTGGCTTCTTCGACATTTCTCAGATTCCATTTTTTCAGCGATTCCTCGAACGCACTGAAATCAGAGGTCAGGTTTTCAACAATCTCCCATTTGAAAGCCCCTTTTGACAAAAGCGAGTTCAAAAGAGCTGCGAAAACATATCCGTCATCTTTACCTTCCGAAAAAAGAGATACATCAGCTTTTTTACAGAGTGTTCCTCTTTCGTCAGGATCAAAAAGAAAAAGCGAAGCGCCTTCGGATTCCCTTTTGTTTATTCTCATTGCCGCGACAGGATTTTCTTTTTCCGTGTCTCCGAAAGCGACTATGATGTCTGCCCTGTCAAGATCCCTGAAATCTGCGGAAGAGTTTCTATAGTTTTCCGGCAAATCTCCGAGCAGTTCGCTTCCTGCCGAATAAACTGCCGAAAGACTCGCGCAGATTGAGTCCTTGAAAGTTTCGGATATTTTTTCTATGATCAGCATCTCTTCTATGCTCGCTTTTTGCGAGTAAAACACGGCTGTTCTACCCTCTGTTTTTGAGTTCAATCCGGAAAACGCCGTGCCAAGAGCCGTCTGCCAGTCTGTTTGGATCAGTTCGCCGTTTTTCCTCACCATCGGTTTTAACACTCTCGTCGGATGTTTAACGTATTCATGAGCAAACCTGCCCCTGAAGCAAAGAAGCCCTTTTCCGGGTCCGTCTATTCCACCGTTTCTGTCCGAGCCTATCTTCCAAGAGCCGCCGGGATGCTTTTCAACAAAGAGGTGGCATCCGACGGAGCAAAAAGAACAAACGGATTTAGTTTTTCCAATTACCCTCGGGATCGGTTTTCCCGCAGGAAAAACATTGGCGATTGCTCCCGTCGGGCAAACGTCTATACAGTTACCGCAGTCTATGCAGTCCGTATCTTTTAATCCATTTCCGGGTATGGGGCAGACCTGCGTTCCGAAACCTCTGTCAATGAAGCCGTAGACCGCTCTGCCTACGATTTCATCGCATGTCCTAACGCATCTTCCGCAGAGAATGCATTTATTCTGATCGAGAACTATGAAAGGATGCCTTCTATCTATAGGTGTTATTCTCGTCTCTCCGAGAAATCTGCTCTGGTCGGCGTCGTATTCTGTGGCGTAATCACGGAGATAGCAGGAATCCTGAACCACGCATCCGCATTCAAGACACCTTGAAGTTTCCTTGGGAACGTCCTCTTCAAGAATCCCTTTTTCGACCTCTCTTTCGTCTTTAATTCTCTCCCGTGGGTCCTCTTCCGTCATTTTGCTCCTTTTGTGAGGAGAGATATCCGTGTAATAACCTTCCGGAGCGTTGCCGAAAATATCTCTTTTCGATATGAATTTTGTCTTATCGCCCTGGACTTTTCCCTTGGTGAGAAATTCATCTATTGATTTAGCGGCTTTTTGTCCCTGCGCAATTGCGTCTATGACCACAGAAGGGCCCAGAACTGCGTCGCCGCCGGCGTATAAAGCCGGCTCTCCCGCGCACAGAGTGCCGGCGTCAACTGCTATCGTGTTCCATTTTGTCTTCTCGAGCCCGATTCCGGATAAATCCGGTTTTTGACCGATAGCTGAAATCAGATAATCACAGGGTATCTCAAACTCGCTGTCCTTTACCGGAACCGGTCTCCGCCTTCCGGAAGAGTCGGGAGCCCCCAACTCCATACTCTGGCATTTTAAGCTTTTAAGAACTCCGTCTTTCCCCTTAACAAAACCAATCGGAGCCGTCAGGAACAACAGTTCAACGCCTTCCTCTTCGGCGCCGTGAATTTCAAGCGGATCAGCGGGCATCTCATTTCTCGTCCGCCTGTAGAGAAGGGTTACCTTCTTTACTCCTTTTTCTCTCACCGCGGTTCTCGCGGCATCTATGGCCGTGTTGCCGCCGCCTACGACAATCACTTTTCCCTTCAACCCGCTCTCTCCTTTTATCTGATGTTCTCGCAGGTAGTCTATTCCGGGAATTACGCCTTCTATCTCGTTTTCGCCCTCTATTCCCATGTTCTGGCTCGACCACGCCCCGACGCCGAAAAACACAGCTGAAAAGCCTTCCTCTTCGAGACTTTCCTTAGTAATGTCTTTTCCGTAACGGACTCCGGTTTTCGCCTTGACCCCGAGATCGAGGATAAACCCTATTTCCTGATCGAGAACTTTTTTTGGAAGCCTGTATTCCGGTATTCCGTATCTGAGCATACCGCCGAGTTTTTCCATCATCTCGAAGATGGTCACTTCGTATCCTTCCTTTGCCAGATAATACGATGCGGTCAGACCCGCCGGTCCGCCGCCTATCACGGCAACTTTCTTTCCTTTTTTTGATTTTGTATTTTCTTTTTCGTGGTGTTCTCTTTCGTAGTCTGAAGCATATCTTTTAAGATAATTTATGCCTACGGGTTCACCGTCCGCTTCTTTCCGCCTGCAGTTCAGTTCGCATTTTCTGACGCAAATTCTCCCGCAGACAACCGGAAGCGGATTCTTTTCTCTTATTACTTTTACGGCTTCAGAATATTCACCGGCAGATATCAGGGCGATATATGTCTGAACATCAACGTTAGCGGGGCACCCTTCCACGCAGGGAGCCACGCAGTCTGCGTAGTGATTTGACAGAAGAAGTTCGAGAGCCATCTTTCGGGTCTGAAATATTCTTTCGTTGCAGGTGCTGACCACCATGCCTTCAGCGACGGGAGTCGAACACGACGGAACAAGCTTGTTCATTCCCTGAACTTCCACAACACAGAGAAAGCAGGATCCGTATGGAGGAAGCTCCGGGTCGTGGCAAAGAGTAGGTATCTCGGCTATTTTATATTTTCTTACGACTTCAAGAATAGTGCTGCCCGGCAGGGCTTTTACCTGTTTTCCGTCTATAGTTAAACTGACTGTTGCCATCTATATCTCCTATTCCTTGTAAACAGCTTCTTTCGGGCATACTTCCATGCATTTCCCGCAGGAAATGCATTTATTCGAGTCTATATAGTGAACTTTTTTCGGCGCACCGGATATGGCTTCGACCGGACACTTTTTCGCGCATAGAGTGCAGCCCACACATTTCTCGGGATCGATAACAAATTTAACGAGAGCCGTGCAGACCTTTGCCGGACATTTTTTATCTATTATGTGCGATTCGTATTCTTCGAGAAAATATTTCAATGTCGTCAAGACAGGATTTGGAGCGGTCTGACCCAGACCGCAAAGAGACGCGGATTTAATTTTCTCCGCGAGTTCGTAAAGCTTCGGTATGTCTTCTTCCCTGCCTTCGCCCCGCGTTATCCTCGTGAGAATTTCGAGCATTTTTTTCGTCCCTATCCTGCAGAAAGTGCATTTCCCGCAGGATTCTTTCTGAGTGAAACTCAGAAAAAACCTCGCAACGTCAACCATGCAAGTGTCCTCATCCATGACTATGAGCCCTCCGGAACCCATGATGGCTCCCGTTTTGGTTATCTCCTCATAGTCTATCGGGATGTCGCACATATGCGCGGGAATACAGCCTCCCGAGGGTCCTCCCATCTGAACCGCCTTGAGTTTTTTTCCGTTTTTCAAACCACCGGCTATGTCGTGTACCACTTCGTTAATCGTCAGTCCCATTGGGACCTCTATCAAGCCGCTTCTGTTGATTTTTCCGGCGAGGGCGAAAACCTTGCTTCCCTTGCTTTTCTCCGTTCCGACGGATGCAAATTTTTCCGCTCCGTTAATTATGATCCACGGGACATTGGCAAAGGTCTCTACATTGTTGATATTCGTGGGCTTTCCCCACAAACCGCTTACCGCCGGAAACGGCGGCCTGACTCTCGGCATACCCCTTTTACCCTCTATTGAAGCTATCAGAGCCGTCTCCTCACCGCAGACGAAAGCTCCGGCTCCTTCTTTTATTTTCAAGGAAAACTTAAAGGAACTTTTCAATATACCGTCTCCAAGAAAACTTCTCTCTGTAGCGGAATTTATGGCTATCTTAAGTCTTTCTATTGCTTTAGGGTATTCGGCTCTGACGTATATATAGCCCTCCTGCGCTCCGACGGCATAGGCGCATATCAGCATTCCTTCTATGACGGAATGAGGGTCGCTTTCCAGGACGCTTCTGTCCATGAAAGCTCCGGGGTCGCCTTCGTCGGCATTGCAGATAACATATTTTTTGTCTCCGGGGCTCATTTTCGTGAAAAGCCATTTTTTTCCCGTGGGGAATCCTCCTCCTCCTCTTCCCCTCAAGCCGCTCGCGGTAATTTCTTCAATAACCTCCTCGGGGGTGTAATCGAAAATCACCCTCTCTAACGCTGTATAACCTTCTCTGTCAATGTAATCGTCTATGTTTTCAGGATTAATTATTCCGCAATTTCTGAGGACCACACGCATTTGCTTTGAAAAAAGACTTGCGTCTCCCCCGGATTTGAAATCGTAAACAACGAGATCGTCTAAATCTTTTTCTTTCAGGACAGCTTCCTCGATTATCCTCCTTGCTTTTTCCGGATCTATCTCGCCGAAAATGGTCTTCGTTCCGTCTTCTTTTCTCAATTCGACGAGAGGTTCCCTGTAGCACATTCCTATACAACCTGTTTTTTCGAGCTTTACTTTGTCGTGCAGACCGCCTTCGTCAATGAGTCTGGAGAGTTCATTCCAGACTTTTTCCGCTCCGGCAGAAATTCCGCACGTTCCCATTCCGACAAGAAGAGTTTTCATTTTTCTTCTCCTTCGGTTTTTCTGTATGAATCGAGGATTTCTCGTATCGCGTCGGGAGTCAATTTTCCGTAGGTTTCGTCGTCTATCATCACTGCCGGCGACAAACTGCAGCAACCGAGACACGCGACGGACAGAAGTGTGAACATTCCGTCTTTTGTATTTTCGTCTTCTTTCACTGAAAGATGTTCTTCTACGGCTTTCATTATTTCCTTTGATCCGTTGACGTGGCAGGCTGTCCCTTGACATACTTTTATGATGTGTTTCCCCACCGGTTTTAATCTGAATTGCTTGTAGAAAGTGGCGACTCCGAAAATACTGCTCTGAGGTATTTTAGTGGATTCGGAAATCATGGAAACCGCTTCTTCAGAAACATAGGAATAAATTTCCTGCGCCGCCTGAAGAAGAGGAATTATCGAACCTTTTTCAGCTCCGTATCTTCTGAGCTTTCTGCGGAACATTTCGTCTTTCAACTCTTTGGATTCGGATATCATCTGACCTCCATTATTTTACAATTGGTCACCGGCGATGTATAATCCCGCTGAAAATGTTCAACGGAATAAAAAAAATATTCTATACGACAGGAGATTTCTCTAAAAAACCCATTCCGGAAAAACTCAGACTTTTGTCCGCTTTTTTCGTCCTCTTCATTGTTTTTCTCGCCCCTCTCGTGTCCAAGAACAGACCGCTTTTCAGCGGCGGTATTTTTATAACTGCGGCTTTGCTGTCCGCGCTTTTTTTAATTATTTCATACTTTAGGAAAATTGACAACATTCCGACGGCTTCAATTTTTCTGACGGTTTTTGTGTGTTTTTCCTTAATATCTTCCTTTTTTTCACCTGAAAAAGAACTCTCCCTCGTCCAGACTTCATATTTCGCATCTTGGCTCCTTTTCTTCTATTGCGGTTTTATTTTAAGAGAAAGCAAAAAGATTATACTACTTACTGCAGTTCTTTCCGCCGCATGCGTCCTCGCCTATTCGCTGTGGCAGTATTTCGTGATTTTTCCGGCGATAAAAGACCATATGATTTCAGGCGGCGCTTTAGTCTCCCTGACTCAAACTGCTTTGGCGGGAAGGCTTTTTTCTACTTTTCAATATCCTAATTCATTTGCCGCTTATCTCATTATGATTTCCGGCCCGGTTTTGACGGTTGTTTCAGTTAAAAAAATATTTTCTCCCGTAAAAATTCTCGTTCTGTCCCTATGGTTTTTTATCTCGTTTTCAATTTATCTCACGTCTTCAAGGCTCGGATTAGTCCTATGGACGCTTTCGCTTATGTCCTCTTGCGCTTATCTTTTCCTAAAAGACAGAAAAAAACTTTTACTCATCATTTTCTTCGCTCTCACGGGAGTTTTGACGGCATTCGCTGTCAACAAACAAAATAAAGACATGCCGACAAGAGAAGCGCACGAAAGAGTTGCATCTCTCAGCACTGATACAAATTCAAAACTCCTAACTTTCAAAGGCGCTTTTTTAATGACTCTTGACAATCCTCTTAAGGGAACGGGCCCCGGGACATTTAAGAGGAACTATTCCAGATACAGGCCCGAAAGACAGACAGACCTTCCGTCTTCCGCGCACAACATAATCCTTGACATATCCTCAACCGCCGGAATTCCGGCTTCTGTTTTTTTCGCCGTCGCCCTTTTTGTAATACTCTTGAAATCTTTTACCTATCCCCTGATATTTATTTCCCTGTCATCGCTGTTCCTGCATTCATTGGCAGATTGGGATTTCAGCAATATCGGAATTTCACTTGTTTTTTTCTTTTTGGCGGGAGCTCATTCAACAGGGATAAAAAACCGGCTGAGTAAAGCACTCGCCTCTTTGTTGATAATCTTTTGTCTTCTTTTCTCTTTTTTTTCAGCAAGATCGGGTTTTGCGGGAAAGTATTATGAAAGAGCGTCTTTTCACCTCGGGTTCGGTTCTCCTGAATCCGCTTCTTTTTACGCCCGAAAAGCCATCCAAATCAACCCCTCCAGGTCGGATTACTATTTCCTTAAAGGACTTTCAGAAAAGAATCCTGACAGCGCCGCATACGCCTTCGGTATGGCGTCAGAGAGAGCGCCTCTATGGTATGAGCCCTACTACCACCTTGCCAGAATCTCTGTATTAAAAGGCGATTTAATTTCGGCAAAGCATTATTTCAGAAAAGCCATGGCATTGTTCCCGACTTCGTCGGAGATTAAGTTTTATGTTGATTCTCTCGAAAGGATAGGGGACTGATGTATAATAAACAAATGAAATACAGACCGGATACAAAGCTCCTTGTGGCGATTCTCAAGAACCCCGAAGATTTTGACATAGCCATAAATTTACACTGGTATAGGATTCCCGTTGACAAAGCGGATAAACTGCTTTCCAAAAATTGGCCTCCGGAACTGCTCGCTTTTTATCACCCAAAAAATTCAGGCGGGAACGCCTTCTCGGTGAGGTATTACGCCCCTGTGGAAAAAATTGAAAAGGCGAAAAGATGGCAGTTGTTCCCCTGCGAGAAGCTCAGCAAATTAAGCGATAAAGAATATTATCAGTTGCGGCTCGGTAAAATCGTCAAATTGCCCGTTCCCATCGTCAGCAGAAGGTTTCGGAGGATAATCTTCATACAGACTACGCTCAAAAAGCTTTTCGAAGCCGGAGAGATAAACGACCTTTTTAATGGAACAAAAATTGAGGAAAAAATGTGGCGGAAACTCAAAGAAAAGGACATCCCCGCCGAAAGGCAGGAATTGGTAAAAGTGGCCGAAAATAATTTTTTTCTCGACTTTTCAATTTACTGCAGAAAAGGAAAAATTGACGTGGAGACAGACGGAGACCTCTGGCACCACAGACCTTCTTCGGCAATATACGACAACGAGAGAAACAACGCGCTTTCTTCATTCGGATGGCACATCCTCCGATTCACATCCGGCCAGATAGAGAAGAATAACTGCAAGGAACCTGTCAAAATAATATCTCAGACTATATTTTCTCTCGGAGGGCTGAAAATAAAAAAGACATCTTAAAAGGAGGAATGATGAAAAAGCTTATAATTCTCGTCGCGTTTGCCGCCGCGGTTTTATCCCTTTCCTGCAGTAAGGAAGTTCAAAACGAAACCGACACTTCGGCGGCGGAGACAGACCAAATCGTTCAGATGACTCCAAAAGAACTCGGTGAAAAAATCGGGTCGGTCTATGTCAAAGCTCTTGAAGACGTCACCGAGCTCATAAAAGACAGTCCTGAAATCGCTGAGGTGAGGCCGGCCGTCGAAGAGCTCAAAGAAAACAACATCCGGGTTCTCGTAGAACTCGGCCATCTCAGAGAAGCTTTGGACCAGACCGAAAGAAGCGCTGTTGATATGGCAATTCTCGGCAAAATCGGAGCTCTTTCTGATTCAGACTGGTATGAAACATACACGGCCGCGCTGAATGATTATTTGGGCAAAGACAGAGAATTTTATGAACTTCTGTCGAGTTTCAACATAATAGGCCAATACGCCAATTTCGACCTTCTAAAACAGCAGGAACCCGACGAAGCTAAAAGGCTGGGTATAGAATAGATTCTACGCCCGACATTAACGATGAAAGGTATTTTATAATATAAAAAGCGAAAATCCCTTTTCAGCCGATACCGGATTTTTTTCCGGCTAAGGTGTTTTTGTATGCGGCATGGGCTTTCTCCCCTGAATCGCTGAGTTTATAAACTCCTCTGCTTTTTCTTTCGAACCATCCGTAAAAGTTGTTATACAGGATGCTCTGTGTCTTTTCGGAACACCCCATCACGAGGAGTTTTTTTGGCGTTGATTCGCCGTTTTTTTGGAGAAGAGAAACTATTTTTAATGCCTCAAGCCTGTAAGAAGTCATTTTCGGAGTCCCGCCGGGACTCCCCGATATGTTAAACTCGGTATGCCTGCCTTCTATCTCGCTTATTACAGCCCGTATTTTTTTTCCCGACTTTCTCCTGGCATAAGGCAGAGGATGCAGTATTACATCAACAGAGGTTTTTTTCTTTCCAATGTGAACAGCTATCAATCCGATTTCAAGCCTCCTCAGGAGTTTTCTTACGTTTTTATAATTTCTTAATGATTTTCCGCCTAAAAAAGGGACCGCGACATAAACAGAATCCGTGAGTTCTTTTCTCAGGTTCGCCTGCGCCACAAGAGACAACGAAAGACGGGTTTTAGTTTCGACTACGATAAGGTCTCCTTCTTTCCTCGCTACAATATCGCAGTTATTCACTTCACAGTTGACTGAATAACCCCGTTTTTCGAAAAAATTTTTCAGAGGAAGGTGCAGTTCTGTCTCTTTCATCTTTCAAGATAATCAACGCATTTACTTAGAAATTCAGCAAGTATTGTATAGGCGACATTGATATTGTAATCCTGGCAGTCTTCCAGCAATGTCGTGTCCATGTCAATCCCCTCGCTTTTAAGTGAAATTTCAACTTTTAGAGCCCTCGTCGAAAATGTCACAGCTTTTTCCGGATTTTCGAAAGAGGAGTCGAGACTGTAAAATAAGGAAGATACTATTCCTTCGGGAATTGATACATCAAAGCTGTCAAGTCCGATAAGCCTGCTGTCCGGGAAATGCAAATTGGATCCTTTGACAGAAACCAATACATTCTCGCCCTTGGGATTTAATTTAATCAATGTTTCCATGTAAGTAATACAGCCTCCGGATATTTTTATACTGCCTTCAGAGATGAGCTTGTATTTTTGAGAATAACCGTTCCCATTTACTTTCGGCGTTACGCATTTACCCACCCCTAAACATACAAAGAGGAGCACTATCACATTTATAATATTGCGCACTTTACCTCCCTTTCTCGCCTTATTGTTTAAAAATATATATTTAACTTGGCAAGAGCTTAACACCTATGCATGTCCATGCTCACGTCTATTGGCACATTCTACCCCACAAAACCTTAAAGGGGAAGGCAGGGGAAGGTTTCATTTTTAACGCCAGACAGTTATTTTTTGCGGACCGTCTCCGATACTCCACGTCCTCGTGACGGAATCGCCCTCTATTTGAGCCAAACTGTCCGCCGCAAAACACGCCGCATAAACTTTACCGTTAAAATAACAGACATCCATAACCCCAAGAGGGGCTTTTATCGGATTTGCCGGACCCCTGAGAATTTCGCCGCTTTGTCTGTAGAGATATATTTCTCCGTTTCCGGACCATCCCCCGGCAGCGACATAAACCGAATCGCCTCCGCCGGCACAAAGGGCAGACGGAGTCCCTTCTATAGAAATGCTGTCTGTCACCGTCAGGTTTGCGGGGTCTATGATGTATATCCTGCCGTTTACTGTAACGCCCCAGTCTCCGGTGCATGAAACGTGAATTTTCCCTCCCGCAAGGGTCAGATACTGCGGATTCTTACCCACTTTTATGCTGTCTGTGACAGAATCGCCGTCCGCGCTTATTACATATACGTAACCTTGTCCGTAATCATATGTGACGTTGTCAAAAGCGGTGCATGCTGCGTAAATTTTTCCACCGTGAGAAAGAATCCCTTGTGGTGATTTTCCGATACTAATTCGTTTGCTGACTTCAAAAGGATTTGAAGTAACAGATAAGAGCTCGTCGGACATAAAGCATGAGACATAGATTTTCCCGTTTGAACAGCTGAGCCCGTAGGGATTGACCGCGCTTCCCAAGTTAAGAGAAGCTTCAAAAGCTATCCCCGATGAGGTCTTTTTGTATTTTATCAGCGTGGAAGACTGCGAATTGACGACGTAGAAAAATCCGCCTGCGGTATCCGCATCATTCGGGACCTGTCCTGTTCCCACGGCATTGACTGCCGCGCTCCAGTCGGATGTCCTGACGAAAGAGAGGGTTTCAGCCAAATTGTTGACCACGACAAGCCAGGTCCCTGCTGGTTGATTTGTTCCAGGTCCCGCCGGAGATGAAGATTTTGAGCAAGAAAACAAAAAACAGCACGCAAAAAATATAGCAAAAGCATTTCTCACCATTTTACCTTCACCTCCATGTTGAAATTTCTTCCTTCTACCGGCATCTGTTCCACTACCATATATCTGTCGTCAAAAATATTTTTCACTGAAAAGCCTAATACGGCATCAAATTGCCCTGCCTTCGCGGAATAAGAAGCATAAATTCCCGCGTTTCTGTATGGCTCGAGAGACGTCCGGGAATAATTCATCGGATCTGTGTTAGCTTCTCTCGTGAATCGCCTTGCCACAGCCCGTAATTCTATTCCGGCTCTCAGAGGACCGAATATCACACCGGTTCTGGCTGTTAATCTGTAACGAGGAGAATAAGTAACCTGGTTTCCGTAATTGATGTCTCCCCTTGTCCTGTTGACAACATTCTGCAGGGATATTCCTGAACCTATGAATATATTCTCCGTCAAATCCGCTTTGAAAGATGCATCGCATCCCGTCCCTTCCGCTCTCGCCATGTTTACAGGCCGGTATTGACCTTTGAAATTTCTTCTCCATACTATCATTTCCTCGAGAATACTGAAAAAAGCCGATACCGAGAGAGACCAGCTAAAAGGCTTCTCTCCCGACATGCTTAAATTAGCCCCGGCTGTCCTTGAAATTTCAGGGAGAAGGTCGGGGTTTCCGGCTGAATAGACGTTTTCTGCGGCGTGCGTGTGAGAAAAATCGGGGAAATGCATGTTCAGTGAATACGTCAATCCGGCTGAAGTTCTGAAATATTCCATCTGGTTTGAAATGGAAAAACCGAAAGAATACGACACAAAAGTTTTTGTTTTATCACGCCATAAAGGCGCGATCTCAGTTTCAATTCTGACCGAGGAACGCCCTAAAAATCTTTCCGAAGACAATCCTATCGCCAATTGAGCATCATTTCTTTCGGCGGAGTTTTTTTCTGTAAAAAGCCTAAGCAAGTCTTCGCTCATGTATTTCTGCCTTGACAGACTGCTTTTCAGGCTCAGCTCGGAATTGTAAATTGATCTCACGGAGCAGAACATGATGACGTTCTCATTCGTCGTATAGGTTTTTGCCCTTTCGGGGTAAAAACGGACACTGTCGCTCTGTCCCGGAACGGGCTGATATTCAGGGCAGTTATATAAAGATTTTTTGAGGTCAAAAGAATAACTCGCGTATAAGAACTTACCTTTATAACTCCTCGATATTCTCGACCAGACGAGGATATTTTCGCTTTCAAGCCTCGACAGTGTCATTAAGGCGCCGTCGGCCTGACCGGGAATTCCTCTTTCTGCGATATCTCCGGCGGCTGAAATCTCGACGAAAAAAGGCGCTCCGAAAGCTGTTCTCAATACAGCGCCCGATGATCTTGAGTCGCTGTTCAAGAGTCTCTCACCGGGATAACCTTCGGCTTCATATCCGCCGCCGTATTCCCTATGGAAACAATCGAGAGAAAAACTCAGGGACGGAAATACAAAACCATCTACTCCCAGCCTCGTGCCTGTATAAACCCTCCCCCATGATCCTTTTGACAGAGAAATTTCGTTTTCGCCTGAACCCGGTTCTTTGAGGTAAATCATTATTCTGCCCCCGGGTTCTTCGGCGGCTGAAGGATTGTTGACAACCACTATGCTCTTGACCGCGGAAAGCGGTAAGGCTGATAGGTCGTATACGCCTGAAGCGGGATCGTTTACTTTTACTCCGTCAACATAAACGGACACTCTTCCTGCCGAAGGCCCGCTGAGAATAATTTTCGAATACCCGCCCTCATTCTGCCTGTTAACAGTCACCCCCGCAAACCACTCCAGTATCTCAGGTATGTCATTTTTTCCGGATTTTTCTATATCCTCTTCGCTTATGATCTCGTAATTCTGAAAAACCCGGGGGGCCCCCCAAACAGTCACGCCTTCGACGGTCAAACCCGACGGAATTATATTCACTGAATATTCCCTGGTTTCCGCGTGCTCTAAAAACAAATTATTCTCAAGTTTTTCATACCCGAGCCTTTGAAAGAGAGCCGTGTGCTCTCCGGCTTGTATGCCGTTCACGGAATATTTCCCGCTGGCGTCCGTCAGAGCCGCAAATTTTCCGTCTATAAAAACAGAAACAGTAGCTACAGGGCAAAGATCATAAGCATCGCGGACGGTTCCGGTCAAAACCGCGCAGAAAGAAGCGGTTGAAAAAAAGTGGGTTGTTATGAAAAAATATTTGAAAATAAAAAACCTCTCCTTTCCATGGAGAGGTTCCGCACGCGGCTTTTGCACCGCACACGAACCCCCCGTCGTGACGATTCTAAACTCTCCTGCGCCAGGTTTTCTGACTCTCGCTTCTCTCTCGGGCGAACCTTCCCGGTTTTTACCAGTGGTTTAACTCGCCTTCGTCAGCGATCACAGCGGCGGGGACCGTCTCCGTTCAGCGGAACTTCCCTTGTCGCCGAAGAATTTTTAAGGCAAAATTAAATCATTTGTGATATTAAATGTCAATACTATTAAAGGCAGTGTTTAATTGGCGAAAATTATATCCATAACTAATCAGAAAGGCGGCGTGGCAAAAACCACCACTGCCGTCAATCTCGGCGCGTCGCTCGCAGCAGCCGAAAAGAAAGTCCTCATAGTTGACGCCGACCCTCAGGGAAACGCGACAATAGGACTCGGGGTCGAGTCCGCCAAGTATAAAAATCTCTACGATGTTTTTTCAGGATCGTGTTCTCCGCACGACGCCATAATCAAATTCGACTACCTCCCCTTCTTTCACCTTATACCAGCTTCACAGCATCTTTCTGGAATGGAAGTTGAACTCGCCGGGGAAAAAGACAGAAATCATTTCATAAGAAATTCTCTTGCCGAACTCGGAAGCTTTTACGACTATATTATTCTCGATACCCCTCCGACTCTCGGCATCCTGACAGTCAACGCTCTCGCCGCAGCGGACGGGATTTTGATTACAATGCAGCCTGAATTTTACGCCCTCGACGGGCTGAGCAAACTTATGATGACATTCGAACTCATCAGAAAAGAGCTGAATCCTTCTCTCGAAATTGACGGTATTGTTTTCACTCTCGTGGACCCCAGGCTTAAACTTGTCAAAGAAATAATGGACGAAGTGAGGAAGTATTTTCCGGAACACGTCTTTGCAACATACATAGCGAGAAACGTCAGACTCGCCGAGGCGCCGAGCTTCGGCAAACCGATACTGCTTTATGACGCAGATTCGGTCGGCGCGAAAAATTATGTTTCTCTCGCCGTTGAGTTCTTAAAAAGGGAAAGGCTTAAATATGAAAAAAAGACTGGGTAAAGGTTTTGACGCTCTCATCGGCTCGGCGTCCTCTCTCAAAACAACCGAAGACGCTCTTGTCGAGTTGGACGTAGATCTTTTAAAAAAAGGGAAATTTCAACCCCGGACATACTTTGACGACGAAACTCTCAACGAACTTTCCCAGTCAATTAAACAAGACGGCATCATTGAACCGCTTATAGTAAGGCCTTCAACTGACGGAAGATACGAGATAATATGCGGCGAAAGAAGATTCGAAGCCGCCAAAAAGGTCGGTCTGAAAAAAGTCCCGGTTCTCATCAGAGACGTTCCCGATCTGAAAGCCCTCGAGATTTCCATGATTGAAAACCTGCAGAGAGAAAACCTCAACCCCATCGAGGAGGCTGAAGGATACAACATCATGGCATCGAGATTTCATTTGAGTCAGAACGACATTTCCGAAAGGGTCGGAAAAAGCAGATCGGCGGTGGCCAATTCCCTCAGGCTTCTGGAGCTCCCCGAAGAAGTTAAGATCCTCGTCAGAAAGACGAGCATCTCAGCCGGGCACGCGAGAGCCATACTTTCTCTCAGGGAAAAAAGACTGATGGCCGCAGCGGCACAGAGAATAATTGATAAAAACCTCTCCGTCCGCGAAACAGAGAGTTACGTTGAAGATATTAAGAAAACCCACAAACCAGGTAAAAGGAGAAAGCAGAATTTCTCAAATCCTGAAATATCCGCTATCGAAAGCAAATTGTCCGAAAAAATCGGAAATCCGGTAAGGATAAAAATGGCCGGTAAAAAAGGAAGGCTCGTCATAGAATTTTTTTCCTACGATGAACTCAATTTATTGATGAAGCGTTTCGGCCTGACGGAACTGCAGTAATATTTCAGCAGGAGGTAAGATGAAATCCACCAACGACCGATTAAAGTTTTTTTGTGAAATTCCGGGTTTGACCGGCATGGAATCTTCCGTAGCGAAAAAGTTTATCGAGGAAACAAAGCCATACTCGGATGAAGCATACATAGACCGCGTCGGAAACGCCGTGGCTGTGAGGAAGGGCAAAGGCAAGAGAAAAATACTCGCCGCGGCGCATATGGATGAAGTCGGGCTGATTGTGACCAAAATTCTCAAAGGCGGATACCTTCGTGTCTATCAGGTCGGAGGAGTTGACAGATCAATTCTTCCGGGCCAGGAAGTTTTAATCCACACTTCAAAAGGAGATATTCAAGGAGTGGTCGGCTCAAAACCACCTCATCTGATGACCCAGGAGGAGCGCAAAAAGCCTTTTCAGTGGGATAACATCTTTATTGACACCGGCCTCGACGAAAAAGACACTCTTTCAATGGTCTCGGTAGGAGATTTTGTTTCATTCAAGGCAAAAAGCGTGGAGCTTCTCAACAAGAGCTTTTCCTGCAAGTCAATAGACGACAGATTCGGGCTTGCGGTGCTTTTACTGACGCTGGAAAGACTGAAGAACGTCGAGTTGGATTGGAGTTTTTACGCTGTAGGAACTCTTCAGGAAGAATGGACGGGTTTCGGCGCTAAAAGTTCTGCTTACGAAATAAGCCCCGATGTCGCGGTGGCTCTCGACGTGACTCACGCCAACATGCCCGGCCTCAAGGAATCCGAGACTTTCAAACTCGGCAAAGGCATCACTCTGGCTGTGGGTCCCAACATCCACAGAGGAATTCTTACAAAAGCGAAAAATATCTGCAAATACGAAGAAATTCCGTTCTTCACTGAAATAGCGCCATACGGAACAGGAACAGACGCCTACACGATCCAGCTCGTCAGAAACGGAATTCCCTGCATAGTCATTTCAGCTCCGGTAAGGTCCATGCATTCTCCTGTCGAAACCATATCCCACAAGGATGTAGAAAGATCGGCGCGCCTCCTGTCTTCATTCGTGACCCAGCTCGAAGAATCCGATCTCGATATAGACAAAACCGAACCCATTGAAGATGAAAAGGAGTAGCCGATGTATCTTGAAAAGCTTTCAAACCTCTGCGGCGTAGCCGGCTACGAACACGCCGTCAGGAAATTCATCAAAGAAACCATATCGGAACACGTTGACTCCGTCCAAACAGATTCATTGGGCAATCTGATATGTATAAAAAAAGCCAAAGAAAAAGGTCCGAAAATACTTTTAACCGCCCACATGGATGAAATAGGCTTCATCGTTGAAAGCATCTCCAAAGACGGTTTCGTTCATTTCACCCCATCCGGAGGAATAGATCCGAGAATCCTTCCTGCAAAACGCGTTTTGATAGGAGACAAATCGGTGCCCGGCATTATCTGCTGGCCGCCCCCTCATCTCGTAAAAAAACCCGGCGCCTCAATACCTGAAGTCTCAAGTCTCATTATAGACATAGGCGCAGAGAGCGACAAAGAGGCTCAGAAAAAAATCGCGGTTGGAGATTTCATCACTTTCGACACTGTTTTCGGCCATCTCAGCAAAGACAGAGTCAAAGGAAAAGCATTCGACGACAGGATGGGCTGTTCTCTTCTTATGGAAATACTGAAAAATAAAGAAGGATACCCTTTTGATCTATACGGCGTTTTCACCGTCCAGGAAGAAGTCGGCCTGAGAGGAGCCGGAGTTCTCGGAGAGAGAATCAATCCTAAAGCGGCTCTCGTTCTCGAAGGGACTGGAGCGGCTGATTTTCCTCAAGAAGACGAAGATCTCGACCTTCCTTCTTATCCGTGCCTCGGAAAAGGCGCGGTTGTCACTTTATCGGACAACTCGATACTCGTCAGTAGAAAATTGACCGACCTCGTAGAAAAAGTTGCAAAAGAAAAAAAGATAAAGTATCAGTTTAAGCAGCCGCAGATAGGAGGAACAGACGCGGGAAGAATACACATTTCGAGGAAAGGCATCCCTTGCGCGATTTTCAGTGTCCCTTCAAGATATATTCATTCACCTGTATCCATCGCGTCCCTTTCGGATTACAGGGAAACTCTGAAACTCGCAGAAGCTTTCCTGCCTGCCCTCGTAAAATCATTTTCATGAATAGGAGTCAGAAATGAGAGACATTGCCGAAAAATTCACCCAGATATACGGTCCTTCCGGAAGCGAGAATAAAATACGCAAAGCCATAGAATCCGAAATAAAACCTTTCGTGGACGAACTCCACACCGACAATCTCGGAAATCTGATAGCGAGAAAAAAAGGACCTGGAAAAAAGATCATGTTTGCCGCCCACATGGATGAAATCGGTGTAATAGTCAATTACGCCGACGAAAAAGGCTTTCTGCGGTTTGCCCCCGTGGGAGGCGTCAACCCGATTATCACGGCAGGACAAAGAGTGGTTTTCGAAGACGGGACAACAGGAGTTGTCGGCTGTGAATTCAGGGACATAGCGCCCGGAAGCTTTCCTCCCCTCTCGAAAATGTTCATTGACATAGGCGCGAAAGACAGAAATGAAGCTCTTCTGAAAGTTAAAATCGGCGATAAAGCGGGTTTTCTCCAGGGCTTTTCCGTTAACGGCCAGCGTTGGATTTCCAAAGCTTTCGACGACAGGATAGGATGCGCTGTGATAGCTGACGCGCTGAAGAAAGTAAAAAAACCTTCAAATGATCTTTATTTCGTGTTCACGGTTCAGGAAGAAGTCGGTTTAAGAGGCGCCAAAACTTCAGCTTACGCTGTCGAACCTGACCTTGCCATCGCGGTTGACGTCACCGGAACCGGCGACACTCCCAAAGGCTTCACGATGTCCGTGGAAATGGGAAGAGGGCCCGGACTGAAAATCATGGACGCCTCCATAATAGTCACAGAAAAGGTCAAAAACTTCATGAGAAGCGCCGCCGAAAAGAGAGGCATCCCCTTCCAGAATGAAATTCTCGTCTTCGGAGGAACGGATGCCGGCGCGTTCAGCGTCACAAAATCGGGAATTCATTCGGGCTGTATATCCGTCCCTTCAAGATACATTCATTCTCCGAGTGAAATGGTCGATTCCTCAGATGTCGAAAACGCTTCGAAGTGGATCGTTTCCCTTTGTGAAACAGACGCCTCTCAGGCGGGTTTTTAACAATATATGAGATCGGACGGCAGACCCGGCGACGCGACGAGACCGATTAGGATCACGGCGCCTTATCAGAAAAATGTGCCGGGGTCATGCCTTTGCCAATACGGGGACACATGGGTCTGCTGTTCCGTCTCTCTAAACGATGGAGTCCCCGCGTGGCTCAAAGGAAAAGGGCATGGGTGGCTGACCGCTGAATACGGCATGCTTCCGGGCTCGTCATCTCAGAGGGTCCGAAGGGAAAGGATTTACGCCAATTCAAGGTCTCTTGAAATAGGCAGGCTTATCGGGCGATCTCTTCGTTCAGCTGTCAATGTCGAATCCCTTCCGCAGATAACTCTCACCGTTGACTGTGATGTCATTCAAGCTGACGGGGGGACGAGAACGGCGTCAATTACAGGGGCATGGGTTTCTCTCGCCATCGGTGTCAGCGAAATGCTTTCAAAAAAAATTCTCAAAACAAATCCCGTCATAAGGCAAGTGGCGGCAATGAGCGCGGGTTTCTGCAAGGACCACCCGCTTGTGGATCTGGACTACGAAGAAGACAGTTCAGCCGATTTTGACGCGAATTTCGTGTTCACCAAAGACCTCGACATAGTCGAGATACAATCTTCCGCAGAAGGCTTCCCCATAGAAAAAAAGAGATTTTTTGCTCTTTTTGAAACTGTCTTGGGAATAATGCCTTCGGTTTTTTCGGTTCAGGACGAGGTCCTCGAATCCCTATCAGTCTCCGTCCAATGCTGACGGGCAGCACTTTCACAAAAACCGTGGACACGCATATGAACAGGGTTCGTCTCGATTCATATCTTACGGCTTCCGGCGCTCCGACGAGCAGGTCGAGGCTGAAAAAACTCATAGAAGAAGGCAAAGTGACCGTCAACGGCGAGACGGTTCGCGTTCCCCATCATTACTTAAAAAGAGGCGACATAGTTGAGGTTGTTTTTCCGAAAGAACCGGGCCTTTCCCTCGAACCTGAAAATATCGAGATAAAAATTGCATACGAAGACGAAGATATTGCAGTTGTGGACAAGCAATCCGGTATAGTAGTCCATCCGGCTAAAGGAAACAGGGGGGGGACTCTTGTAAACGCGCTGTTGTATCACGGCAGACTTTCCGAAAAAGGAAAGGACGATTACCGGCCGGGAATAGTCCACAGGCTCGACAAGGACACTTCGGGACTGATGGTGACGGCTAAAAACGATAAAGCATACAGAAGCCTGCAGAATCAGATTCTTTATAGAATAATGATACGCGAATACTTGACTCTTGTCTGGGGGGACCCGGGAAAAGGCGGAACTATAGACGCGCCGATAGGGAGAAGCACTGTGAACAGAAAGAAAATGGCGGTGACTTCCTTCAGATCCAAAGAAGCGAGAACTCATTACAGAACCCTCGTAAACTACGGCGCGGCGACTCTGATTTTGTGCCGTTTAGATACAGGAAGAACTCATCAGATTAGGGTCCACATGAGCCACGCCGGACATCCCGTAATAGGCGACCGGGAATACGGCGGTTTTACAAGATATCCCAAAGGGGTCTCCGGCAAATGGTCGAAACAGATTGGAATAATCAACTCGCTCGCCCCGAGACAGGCTCTTCACGCGGCGAGGCTCTCTTTTGACCATCCGTCCGGCAAAGGGAAAGTGAGATTTTTTTCGCCTTTGCCCGGCGATCTCATCCCTCTTTTTTTATTCCTTTCCAGTGAGAGATCCGCTTATTTGTATTCCACGTAAATAACTGACACCATAGTATTGCCAGTATTCGAGTCCTTAAAAGTGCTTACCGTAGCTTCGGTTTTCTCTTTCTTTATCTGTATCAGATAACCTTCTGTAGTTGATGTCTCCAAAACCGTTTCCCATCCGCTGAGGTTTTTGTAGCGGGTCGCCGCTTCTCGCGGACTGTCTCCAGTTTCGAACACAACAGTGTAATGGCTGAAGTCGGGTTCATCTGAGACCATGACGCTTCTGGCTTTTCCTCCGGGATATATAAGTTCGCGGTTCAAATCATAATCACTGAGGTCCACCTCTTCAGCATACTCATAAGAACCCGTTGAATCCTTGATCGTCACATTTCCGTTGGAAATATCGACCTGGTCTCCCGTCAGGCCTTCCGTTATTTTTTCTCCGAGTTCTTCTTCAACTTTCTGTGATATTTTATCTCCGAGGTTGCACGCTCCGCAGCAACCCTGTATAAATAAAACCAGAGATAAAAAAACCGAAATCATAATCGTTTGTCGAATCATTTTTCCTCCGTTTCTCCGGGTTTTTCACTTTTTTTTCTCAGCTCATAATTTCTTTTTTTTACCAAACTTATCAAGGTAACGACGAAAACATCTGTTCCCAAAACGATTAAAGCAATAGGCCAGTCTCTCCTAACCTCGAGATAACCAGCGTTCGACAGCCATGCCAAAGCGCCGAAGATTATCAAAAGTATACTGAAATTCAAATAGAACTTCATTTTTCCCCCTTTCGCAAGATAAAATTACAACAACACGGTGCGTCCTGTCAAAGAAAATGCCCCGGCCTTGCTTTGGCATAAGCATAGGATTAAAACAAAATAATAAAGAAAGGATCCAAATGCCCTCCAAATACAAAATAATATGGATTGACGACGAGGTAGAGTTGTTTGAACCTCACGTGAGGCTTCTCAACAAGCAGAATTACGAAGTAAAAACAGCGAATAACGGCTATGACGCGGTCTCAATGATTGAGAAAGAATCATTTGATCTCGTCTTTCTCGACGTGATGATGCCGGGAAAAGACGGCATTAGCGTCCTCGACGACATAAAAAGCATCAAGCCGGCTCTTCCCGTTGTCATGATAACAAAGAGCGAGGACGAAATAACAGTCGAAGAAAGCATAGCATTAAAAGCAGATGATTACGTAGTAAAACCGGTTCAACCGAGTCAGCTTATCGCAGTCTGCAAAAAATTTCTCGAAAGAGGAAGGCTTATAGACACGAGGATTCCTCCGAGATACACGGAAGAATTGAAGTCGTTTAAAACGAATTTCGAAAGTGACGATCCCAAGATTTGGATTGAAACCGCGAAAAAAATAAACTCGTGGACATTGAGGCTTCTCGAAAGTTCCGATTCAATGCTTCGTGAGGTACATAACGACATAAGGAAGGAAGCTGACCTTTCCTTCTCTTCTTTTCTTCAGCGCCGTTACTCTGAGATGATAAATGAGGATGATTTGCCTGTATTTTCGCATAGTTTCCTCAAAAAAATCTTGTTGCCGCTTTTTGACGAAAAGCATCCGATCCTTTTTGTCATAATAGACTGCATGCGTTCGGACCAATGGACGGAGATATCGAAATTCCTCGAAAAGAGCTTTTCTATCAGCTCTTCTTACTACTACTCGATAATACCGTCAGCTACGCCTTACTCGAGAAATTCAATTTTCTCAGGAATGACTCCGGATTCAACCGTGTCCAAATTTCCCGAGTTTTTAAGCATTCTCGAACAACCTCATCAGAACAAATTCGAAAAAGATTTCCTTTTATCATTTTTCAGAAAAGTAAAAGGGGTCAACGACAGCGATATAATTTATAAAAAGATACTTAACAAAACAGGCGAGCTTTCTCTTCTTTCTGAGATTGAAAAAATGTCTTCGTTTCTATTTGCGGCTGTCGTCGTAGATTTTGTGGATATTCTGTCCCATTCAACTTCGAGAAACCCCATTCTCGAAGAAATGATTCACGATGAAATAGCTCTCAAGAAAGCCGCCATTACCTGGTTCGACAATTCGCCTGTGATGAAAACACTCGTTAAAGCCGGTGAACTTGGCATGACCGTCGTGATTACAACCGACCACGGATCAGTTCAAGTTAAAACGCCGGCCATTCTCAAAAACGCTCAGGGCGATGTTTCGGCGAACCTGCGGTATAAATACGGAGAGAAACTGAATGTCATTGACAAACACAGGGAAAGGGCTGTGGTCATAACCGATCCGAAATCATGGGGTCTTCCCTCTCACGGACACAAATACAATTATGTAATTTCCACTCATGATTCTTTCCTCGTGTATCCCACAAATCCTGAACAATACACGAAAGACTATATGAACACGTTCCAGCACGGCGGAATATCGCTCGATGAAGTAATAATACCATACGCAGTTCTGAAACCCAGATAAACCGGTTATTTACTCTGAGAAACTTTCAGTATAATACCGTCTTCGTCAATAGTCACTCTTGTCACTTTTTGAGATAAAGAATCGCCAAACGAAACATTTTTTCTGAATGTGAAAACTTTCATTATTTTCGGAGCTTTTTTTGGAAAACTGACTCCGAGTTTTTCTGCGAGTTTTTTGTCAGGCGAGCTCTCGACGGTTTTGATGTCCCGCTCCGCGGATGCAAGATCGGGAAATTTTTCAATAATTTTTTTCAGAAGTTCTTCGTCTTTCATATTTTCTCCGTGTTCATTTTAATGTTAAAAATGTTTCCGCAAAACCGTAAACGACAAATTGCAGCAATGTTTTTTTGTCGTCTTCATCGAGAAATCCCTGCTGTCTGATCATTTTCCTTGAAAAATCGACCTTCGCGTTTTTGAGAGCCTGGGCGGCGGGAAATCCCCTCAGCATATATTGTAAAAAATATTTCACGATAAGGTCTGCTTCCTGGTTTGGAGGGCTGTAAGGTCCGTATGAAATTGTAGTGGAGCCGACGAAAATCTGAACTCCTTTCTTGAGAAAAGCAACCGGTATGCTGTCGTCTTTTCCCCTCTTGTTCAAAAGTCCCCCGTAACAAGCTTCTGATACCACACAACTTTTGTCGGCTGTTATAATATCCGAAGAAGAAAGAAGCAGCGGATATTCGTAGGTCCCCTGACCGAACCATAGAGCTCTTTTTTTGTCCCCGTGAACATTAAAATAGAGCAGGCTGTTGTCGGCAGACAATATATCTTCGCCTAAATTACCTCTTTTTGCCGGCGGAGACAGAATCAGAGGGGCTTCGGGAGACAATACGGCATAAACTTCAGCAGAAGCTTTTTCCCAAACTTCCGCTGAAATTCCCCTTATTTTTATCACCGACACTTTGTCAGCTGAATTTTGTATGAAATAGGGCAGAAAATCCGGATTGCTTTTGTCACTTGGTATCCTTGAAACCGGAAAATCCGGAACGAGGAATTCCTCCTCCAGGCATCCGTAAGGGTTATCGGATAAAACGCAGGTATCCGCGTCAGAAGCGGGATTTTCAAGCTTGAAAAAAGGGATGCATTCGTCATCTCCCACAAGGGTTAAGTTGTCCTTGCGCGTCAGGACATTTTTCAAAATTCCCGCTCGGAGTTCTTCCGGGCTGAAATTCGCTTTTCCGGCTATTTCTTCCGCGATGAAAACCTCGCCTCGCTCACAAAGGTTATCTGAGACACAAAAGGCGTCAATACCCTGTTTTTTCAATTTTTCCAGAGATAAAACAAATGAGTTCGCCACTTTATTTTCTACTCTCGTAAAGTTATAATTAATTTTACAAAAGCGCTTAAAAATAGTAAATGATAAAATGTCAGTAAATCACAGAGGAGAGACTTTGAAAAAGAGCATCATTTTTTCTTTTATTCTTTGGCTTTTTTCTTTTTCAGGCAGATCCATAACCCTGCCTGACGGAGCGCAGAACACCGACAGAAAATATTTTTATGAATACTGGGGCTCTCTTTTCCTCCACACTGAGATTGGCAATATACACATAATCAGCGACGATACTCTCTTTATTGAAACAGTGAAAACCGTCCGTGGAGTATCGCCGGAATCCGCTCTCGTTCTGCTGGATCTTATCAGGACAGAAACAGACACTTCCTCAGGTATATTGAACTGCTCTTTCTATGGGCCCGGAGACGATTTTCCTGAAGCAATCGACTGGCAGGTTGATTTTATATGCCATGTCCTCCCTGACATGAACCTGAACCTTTATTCCGGAACGGGCAATATCGACGTTCACGAAATGTTCGGCAGGGTCTCATGCAATGTCGGAACAGGAAATATAAATATGGCCGGAGGGAACGGAACCGTAGAGTTGAAGATGGACACAGGCAACATAAACCTCAGATGGAGCCTGAAAAACACCGACGCTCTTCTCGTAAAGGGAAATACAGGCAACATTACCCTTCTTCTTCCTTTATCCCTTTCGGCTCAGTTGACTGTCAAACTCCCTTCGGGGAATTTTTCGATATCGGGTTTCGAGGAAGTTCTCACCAATTCATCTTCCGAACACGGAATGTATGTTTATACTTTGAAGGAAGGCGGTTCAAAAATCGACGTCGAGAACCTTCAGGGAAATATAACCATTCTGGGATACTGATTTTGAAGTTTCCAAAGGGCAATCTCATCATAGAAAATACCAAGCTGAGCTTTGTCGATTTCGACAAGGTCCTGAACGCCTCCAAACAGGAGAGAGCCTACAAGATATCCGGTTACATTTCCATAATCTATCCTGAATCGATTGACCTTCTTCTCGTGAAAAACGGCGAACCGTATAACGCGATTACTTTTACTCACGATAAAAAATCAGTAATTGGAATTTCGGAAGTCATTGAAAGAGCAAAAAAATCAGTTATGGGCATTGTCAATTTTTATGAAGTCCCCGAGGAGCTTCTGCTGTTCATCCTGATATCCGCCACAAGGAAGCCGGTGTTCAGCGCACTCGGTTGGGAAAAAATTGAAAAAATAATCAGCAACAAAGAAACCCTCATTTCAAAATTCTATTCAATAAATTTCACCGGATTTTTGGAATTCGTCTGCGACATCGACCATAATTATCTAAAAATAATCAACGGGGAAATAGTAAAAGGTTATTACGCCTCAAAACTTACAAATCAGGCCAGCTGGCCTGAATTTATCATGCTCCTCGAAGAATACTTCACTAAAAGAAAAGGAAACATTCGTATAGAAGGATACCTGTGCAAGACCGACGACAAAGAAGTTCAGGCTTCTCCGGCTCAAATCGCTCTTTTTTTTAACGCGATAAACAGCACTTTCTCGAAATTTTCCGACGTGCTCGGTAAAACAATAGTCGAAAACACCGCCTTGACAAGCTATAACAGGATAAAAGAACAGTTCAGTTTCATGGAAAATTCTGATTTTAAAAACCTGACTGTTGAAGGGTCCATTGTAACGACTCCGCAGGAACTCGTGAGGACATTCGCTGCGTGGTTCGACCTTATAAAGACTTCTTTTTCCTCCATTATCGGCGATACAGAATCTGAAAATTTCATACAGCAGGCGATACATGAATACAGGTTCGCTCTCAAATCCATAGGCTTCTTCGAAAAAAGCAGCCTTTCATTCAAAGAATGAAATCCGGTTCTCTCTACGTAGTATCAACTCCTATCGGAAACCTCGAAGACATAACATTTCGAGCGGTGAGAATTTTGTCTGAAGTCGATATTATCGCCTGCGAAGACACGAGAAGAACTTTTCTGCTTATGCAGAAATACGGCATTAAAAATAAAACAATCTCTTACAACGAAAACAACAAGAACTTCAGGACTCCTAAACTCATTTCGCTAATACGGAATTCTCTTTCCATCGCCCTTGTCAGCGATGCAGGGACTCCGGTAGTATCAGATCCGGGGCAGACTCTCATCCAAAAATGCATAGAATACGGCATTAGAGTAGTTCCCGTTCCAGGACCTTCGAGCGCGGTTTGCGCTGTTTCGGTTTCGGGTTTCAGGGCGGAGGAATTTCTTTTTCTCGGTTTTCTGCCGAAAAAAAAATCCAAAAGAACGAAAAAACTCATTTGGGCGTTTCAGACGGGGATTCCCTCTGTGCTCTATGAATCCCCTCAAAGGCTGGCGAGGACTCTTTCGGAGATATCCGAACAAGAACCTAAGAGATGTCTTTCTGTGGCGAGAGAGATGACGAAAATAAACGAGGAATTCAGGTTCGGTTCAGCTGAAAAATTAGCCGAAGAATTTTCAGGGAAAACAGTCAAGGGAGAGATTGTAGTGGTGATTGGCGGAAAAGAAACATGATACCGGAAAAAGCAGTTTCTCTATTCAGAAAAACAGTAAGACCTGCTGTCGTCTTTTTTCAAAAAACAGGATTTTCCCCCGATTCACTCACAGTTTTAGGACTTCTTTTAACTTTTGTCTCATCTTTTTTTATCGCCACGGGCAATTTTTTGGCAGGAGGTCTTATTCTTCTTTTTTCAGGCCTTTTCGACACTCTCGACGGTGAACTTGCGAGAATCTCATCAAGGGTTTCTCCGAGAGGGGCGTTTCTCGATTCTACACTCGACAGAATTAGCGAATTCACGTCTCTCGGAGCATTCGCATACTGGGCTCTCTTCACTGACAAGGGTTCTTTCAGCGCCGGATTCGCTGATAAAAATACTTTTGTTTTAATGTTATTTATAGTATTATTTGGCTCATTGCTGACAAGTTACCTGAGGGCGCGAGCGGAAGGCCTCGGAAATAAAGCCAGACAAGGTTTTTTTGCCAGGCCCGAGAGGGTTGTTTCGACTGCATTGATAGCGATAATCGGCAAGAAGTACTTTTTTTGGGGCTTTGCGGTTCTTCTCCTTCTCGTCAGCGCCACTTGTATTCAAAGGTTTTTCGTTATATGGAAGAATTTTTCAGGAGGTAAAGATGGCAGATAAGAAAGTCAGAGTTGGTATCATAGGAGTAGGCAATTGCGCTTCTTCTTTGGTTCAGGGCGTATATTATTACAGAAACGCCCGGGAGAAAGATTCGATTCCAGGTATCATGCACGTCAATCTCGGCGGATATCATATCCGCGACGTGGAGTTTTCCTGTGCGTTCGACGTTGTTGAAGGAAAAGTCGGGAAAGACCTCTCTCAAGCCATTTTCGCCTTCCCGAACAACACATTTAAGTTTACCGATGTTCCAAATCTCGGCGTTAAAGTTCACAGAGGCATGACTCATGACGGTATAGGAAAATATCTCAAGGATATGGTTAAAAAAGCCCCGGGCCCTTCCGACGACGTTCAGAAAATAATCAAAGACACGGGGACGGATGTTGTAATAAACTACCTGCCTGTAGGCTCTGAAGAAGCCACTAAATGGTATGTGGAGCAAATACTCGCCGCGGGGGCGGGAATGGTCAACGCGATACCGGTATTCATAGCCACCTCAGAGTATTGGTCAAAAAGATTCATAGAAGCGGGACAGCCGATAATAGGCGACGACATAAAGAGCCAGGTTGGAGCGACCATTACACACAGAGTCCTCACTCAGCTGTTCATCGACAGAGCCGTTAAGCTCGAAAAGACCTACCAGCTCAATGTCGGGGGCAATACCGACTTTCTGAATATGCTCGAGAGGGAGAGGCTCGAATCCAAAAAAATCTCCAAAACGCAAGCCGTCACTTCTCTCCTGCCTTTCAAGATGAACGAAGAAGACATTCATATTGGCCCTTCGGACTATATTCCATGGCTCAAAGACAGGAAATGGTGCTACATAAGAATGGAGGGTAAAACTTTCGGTGATGTCCCCTTGAACCTCGAAGCCAAACTTGAGGTATGGGACTCTCCGAATTCGGCCGGTGTCATCATAGACGCCGTGAGATGCATCAAACTCGCCAAAGACAACAACATTTCAGGTCCTCTTACCGAACCCGCTTCCTATTTCATGAAATCCCCTCCGAAACAGTATCCAGACAGTATTTGCAGAGACAAAACCGAGGATTTCATAAGAAAACTTTCATCTAAAACACCCAAAGAGAAAAAACCGGAAAAACACACAGGTAAAAGTAAAAAGTAAAAAGCATATGCCTCTTTTCATATCCTTTGAGGGCGTCGAAGGCAGTGGTAAAACGACGCAGATAGAACTCCTAAAAGCATATCTGACAGAAAAAAACAGGGCTTTTACCGTTACATTCGAGCCGGGAGGGACTGAAGTAGGAAAAAAAATCCGCGATATCCTGCTTCAGAACAAATTAAACATATCGGCATACACAGAGCTTTTTCTATATCTTGCCAGCAGAGTCGAAAACACAGAAAACATTATCATTCCTTCACTCGAATCGAACAAGATAGTTATATCCGACAGATACGCGGATTCAACCATTGCATATCAAGTGTTCGGAAGGGGACTCCCTGAAACTCTCGTAAATGAACTCAACACTATAGCAACAAGCGGAATTAATCCGAACATCACTTTCCTTCTCGATTTCGAACCTGAATGCGGTCTGGAGAGGAAGGGCTTTAAAAAAGACAGGATAGAAAAAGAAAACATCGAATTTCACATCCGCGTCCGCGGAGGATACAGAACTCTGGCGAGGAAACACCCTGACAGAATAATTTTGTTAGACGCCAAGCTCTCGCAGGATGAAATACACCGTATGATAGCGGACAGAGTTCAAAAACATCTTGACAATATATAAATATGAATAAAACAGAAAATTCAAGGGGGATCCGCATGTCTAAAAGACAATTGTTCCTTATTATCTTTCTGAGTTCATTCCTCAGTTCAATATTCGGAGCTTCACTTTGCCTTTTCGCCAAAAGCACGAATTATCCTCCCCGGACAATCCGTGAAGAACTCGAATTTTTCTCGCAGTCGCTCGACATTATAATGTCCAACTACGTCACGGACATTGAAGTCGGCGAGCTTATCGAATCGTCTGTAAAAGGCATGCTCGAAAGGCTCGATCCATACAGCGTTTACTTCGATTCAGTCGAGTTCGCGAGAATGCAGGAAAACACATCAGGAAATTTCGGCGGGCTCGGGATTGAAATAGGTATAAGAGGAACTGTTCTCACGGTGATTGCTCCCATGGACAACACACCCGCTGAGAGAGCGGGTCTTGTAGCCGGCGATCAAATCCTCGAAATTGACGGAGAATCCACGCAGGATATCACCACTGAAGAGGCGGTGAACAAACTCCGGGGTGTTCCTGGCACACAGGTAAAAATCAGAATATTGCACCCGGGTCAGTCCGAGCCGGTGGATATCACTATTACAAGGGAAATAATACATCTCAAATCTGTTCCTTACGCCGAAATAATCCCTGGCACGGATATCGGCTACATACGCCTTTCAAGTTTTTATTCCGACGCCGGCAGAGAAATGTATGACGCCGTCAAAACTCTTTCGGAAAACGGCGCGAAAAAATTCATCCTCGACCTCCGCGGCAACCCCGGAGGGCTTCTGAGAGAGGCTATAGATATCTCGAACATATTCCTTCCCAAGGGTTCAACGATTGTTTCGACAAACGGAAGGGCAGGGAGAAACAGGTTCTTCTCTGAAAGGGAACCGCTGTCGCCGTCGAGTCCCTTGATAATTCTCGTGAATTTCAGCAGTGCTTCGGCTTCCGAGATAATCGGCGGCGCTATTCAGGATCACGACAGAGGATTAATAATGGGCTCCAGAACATACGGCAAGGGGTCTGTCCAGAGTATTTTCCCGCTATACAGAGGATCGAGGGGAGCCATTAAGCTGACTACCAGCAGATACTATACACCTTCCGGCAGGCTTATAGACGCAGGGCATTCCAGGACAAAAAGCCAAATCGAAAACAACATCTCTCTTGCCGATTCAGGCCCTTACGTCACAGTGGGTCCTCTTCGCAGGAATGTCTGGGGCGGAGGCGGAATATATCCGGATTTTCTGTTTTACTCATCATTGCTTTCAGAGGAAGAACTGAGCCTTATCAGAATGGGCATTTACTTTACTTTCGCCACTGAATTCGCACTTGAAAACACCTCTGTTTCAAGAGATTTCGAACTATCCCGGTCTGATTTGGATAGATTTTTTTCTCTTGCGGCAGATTCGGGTATATATATAGATGAATCAACTCCCGAAGAAATCAGAAAAAACATAATATCCCAGCTCAGAATAACAATAGCCACTTCTTCATTCGGCGCTGACGGCAGGTATTACGAATCACTCAAGTCCGATGAAGCCGTTGAAGTAGCCGTAAAACTGCTCAAAGAAACCGGCTCTATGAGGGATATTTTCACGGTCGCGCAAAACCGTCTGGAATGGCAGAGAATAGACGAACGGGCGCTCGCTTACGAAGACAGCATCCGATCGATTATCGATGAATGATATACTCGCTGTAGGGTCTGTCGCTTTAGACACAATCGAAAATCCAACCGGCAGGATAGACAACACTCCGGGCGGGTCATTGTCTTATTTTGCCTGCGCCGCCGCCTTATTCAAAAAAGTAATCCCCCTTTGCGCTGTCGGCACCGATTTTCCGCCTTTTTCAGAGGCATGGGGAACTGACAGAAAATTCGACACTTCAAATTTATCGGTCGAGGAAGGTCGAACTTTCCGTTGGGGGGGAAAATATTCAGAAGACCTTGATTTCAGACAGACCCTTTTTACCGAACTGGGTGTGTTTGAAAATTTTGAACCCGTCCTCAAAGGCAGGGCAAAAAACGCCGGCTTTGTTTTTTTAGGCAACATTTCACCTCATCTGCAGTTGTCGGTCATCGAACAGTCGAGAAAAGATTCATTCAAAGCTCTCGACACTATGAATTACTGGATAGACGGTTTCTACGAACCTCTTATAGAGGCTATTTCGAAAGTGGATCTGCTTTTCATCAACGATCAGGAACTTCTGCATATCACGGGCAGGAAAACAGAGACGTCTTCAATACTCGATATTTTCAAACTCGGGCTCCGTTATCTTGTCCTGAAAAAAGGTAAAAACGGCGCATTCGTCTTTTCAAGAGACAGATACAGCTTTACCGGAATTTACAAAGATACAGCCGTCATAGACACGACAGGAGCGGGAGACTCTTTCGCGGGCGGCGTCATAGGACATCTCGCTTCAACCGCAGGCCCCGCGAAGCCCCGCGTCGGATGGAAAGAAGTGAGGAATTCCCTTGTTTATGGAGCAGCCGCAGCTTCATACGCTGTCGAAGGTTTCGGCCTTACTTCTCTTCTAAGGGCTTCAAAAAAAGACATTGAAAAAAGAGCTTCGGAGATTCCCGTTTGAAATACCCTCGTGAGTTTTCACTCTTTTTGAGGCTTACGGGCATCGTTTTTCTCGTTTTTTTTCTATGCTCCGAAACATTCGGTTTAAGCCAGCAGGTAAAGCACAGGCTGATGAGAACCGGTGCTCTTTCAATTTCCATAGTATTTTGGCGCTACTTTGAAGAATTCAAAAAAAAAGAAGAAAACGCTCTGCCTCTTTTGTTTTTCATATTTCTTTTCGCCGGAATATTCAACGCTTTTTTTCCTTTGATCAGAATGACCTCCGCTCAGGCGTCTTTTTTTCTTGCAGTGTTCCTCTTGACGGCTTGCGCTAAGCTTGTATTGTCTTATAAATATTCAAACCTGAAAAAACTCCGCGTAATTGCGTATCCTCTTCTCGGTCTTTTTTCTTTTCTCTCTCTGGCAGGCTGAAATGATTAGAATAGGAGCTTCTTTAATATCTTCCGACCTGATGAACTTAGGCAAAGTCATTAAAAACCTTGAAAGAGCAGGACTGGATTTCATTCACTTTGACGTTATGGACGGGCATTTTGTCCCTAATCTGACTTTCGGACCGGAGATGGCGCGCGCAATAAAAAAAACCACGAAACTGCCTCTGGATATTCATCTGATGACGGATGAACCCCGGAAAACCGCCCAATGGTTTATCGACTGCAGTCCTGAATACCTTTCATGGCACATAGAAACAAAGGCTGATCACTTGGAGATAATATCATTTTTGAGGGAGAATAAAGTCAAACCGGGCATGGCATTGAATCCTTCTACAGATGTCCAAAAGATAGCACCTTTTCTTGACTCTCTTGACTTCGTCCTCCTTATGAGCGTCAATCCCGGTTTCGGCGGGCAGAAATTTATCCCTGAAGTCGCCCAAAAAGCAGTTGAAATTTCAAAAAAGAAAAAAGTCGAATTATTCATAGACGGAGGCATAAACGACAAAACCGCTCCTGTCGCCGTCAGAGCGGGTATAACGAACCTCATCTCAGGCTCTTATCTTGTTCGATCACAGGATTATTCCGAAACTGTGAAAAAACTCAAAAATTCCTAAAATAATAAACTGATTAAGCACTGATTCCGTGCGTTATTTTTTCTTCTCATTTCTTTTCTGATTTTATAAATAACTTAATTAAGCGTCATATAAAAATGCGATTTAATTGGCATGTTTTATGCTTCCACTTTAGTGGAGGTTAAAATGAAAATATCACAAAAATTTGTATTCGCTTTCAGCCTTGTCATTATAACAGGATGCTGTAAAAGGCCTTCAATGGTGAGAAACGCGGTAACTGTAACAGGAGACAGGCTTATAAAATTAACGTGGTCTCCTAATCCGGAGTCTGGAACGGATTTTTACAGAGTTTATAGATGCCTCAGCTCTTCAGGTTATTATGAGCTAATTGCAGAGACGCCTTTTGAATACTTCAACGACTACGCAGTTTACAACGGAGTGACTTATTTTTACGCTTTATCCGCTGTAAACACCTGCGGAGAAGAAGGCCCTCTCACTGATTATCTTATATACGACACTCCCCGCCCTCAGGGATTTTACGCGAGCATCACGGACGTTTCACAGAACCCAGCGACCGCCGGCTGGGATTTTTCATCCTACTCGCGGTGCGACGCTTCGTCGCAGGTCTGCGACATATACTATGAATATACCGGCTCAACGGGCTACATTGTCTGTTCGGACCTCAGCACAGACATTCAGGATATGGGCTGGGCATATTCCTTTGACGACATTTCTTACGCGCCCTCAGGAGGCTGGTCTCCAACCGGAGACGCGGAAGCCATAGTAAATCATATTTACGTAATTTGGACAAGAACCGACAATTTCGCAAAAATATATGTCCGTCAGGTGACCCCGACAGAAATCGTATTCGACTGGGCTTATCAGACTGACCCGGGAAACAGGGAGCTGAGCATCGGCCTGACCGACAATAATTCTGTTGAAATAAAATGAAAAAAATTATCGCCTTATTTCTCCTGTTCACGTCTTTCCTTCCTCCTCTCCCGTCTCTCTGTTCTTACAGAGAGACGGGGCTTTCCGTCAGGTCCGGGCCCTCGCCGGTAAACCCTCCGGCACAAATCTCAAATCCCGGATCTCTCAAAGGAGGGAAAATTTTTTCATCAAACATCCCTCCGTCAGTTATGATTTCAATTATAAACAGTTTTGACTTTTTCTGGGACGAGAACAACGACGGAAGTTCATACAGGCCCGTGGTAAGATTTGACACAAGCCGGATTTTTTCCAAATACATTAAAACTAAAACCCGCATCTGAAGAGCTCATCTCTTCAATCTCCCTCTTGTGAATTTCGCCTGTATTTGCGATAATGTATCCATGAAAAATCCTTTCGATATAATTTTCATGAAGAAAGCCCTGAAAGCGGCGAAGACAAGGGAGGACAAAAACCTTCCTAATCCTGCTGTGGCCTGCCTTGTTGTAAAAAAAGACAAAATCATCTCAAAAGCTGTTCACATGGGCTGCGGAAAACCGCACGCGGAAAGAGCCGCTCTTGAAAAAGCAGGAAGAGAGGCGGCAGGTTCGACTCTTTATGTCAATCTCGAACCGTGCTGTCATTACGGCAGAACTCCGCCGTGCACAGAAATAATAATAAAATCAAAAGTAAAAAAAGTGGTTTATGCCCTGCAAGATCCCAACGAGCTGGTCTGCGGAAAAGGCTGTGAAGAATTGAAAAAGGCGGGGATTGAGGTCCTCTCCGGTGTGTGCGCCGAAGAGGCTTTTGAAATGAATGAAAAATATTTTGTCGCCCGTCTTTATAAAAGGCCTTTTATAAGCCTGAAAGCGGCTTCCACGGCCGACGGATTCGTCCGTGACAGAAACGGCGTGTCGAAATGGATTACGGGAAACGCCGCAAGGGCATTCGGACGGAAACTCCGGTCAGCCCATTCAGCTGTCGCCGTCGGAACGAATACCGTCATCGAGGACAACCCTAATTTGACTTCCGGTCAAAAAAAACATAAAGAACCACTCAGGGTTATCCTCGACAGACAGGGAAGAATACCTCGCGAAAGCAAAGTTTTTAAGGACGAAAATTACGTTTTGTTCTCTTCGGTCAAAAAGGGGATGCCGAGGACAGAGATTCTTGAAGGAAAAAAATTCTCCTTTCCGGAAATACTTGACATGCTCTACGGCAAATATTCCGTTTTTTCTCTCCTGGTCGAGGGAGGACCGTCTTTGTTATCGTATTTATACAATTCAAATCTTTTTGACAGGATTTATCATTTCACTTCACCTTTTTTTCTCGGCGAAGGCCTGAAAATGATAGATGGGAAGTTCACTTTGGAAAAACATCCTCTCCTAATCAGAAAGAAGGTTCTTTCTATTGAAGAAGACTTGCTCTCGGTTTACAGTAATTCGGAAAGAAAAATAAAAATCGGAGACAGTGGTTGTTTACAGGTTTGATAGAGGAAACCGGCGTGGTGAAAAGTATTTCGGGGAAAGGGACTTTTTGGGATATAACAATCTCCTGTCTTAAAACCCTCGAAGACCTCAAAAAAGGCGATTCAGTTTGCGTTGACGGAATGTGCCTGACTGCCGTCGAAAAAGGAACACGCGATTTTAGGGCTCAATTGTCCCTGACTACGGTCAAAACAACAAAAGCAAAGTATTACAAAACAGGTTCGGTCGTCAACCTCGAAAGAGCTCTCAGGGCGGACGGCCGAATAGGCGGACATTTCGTCCAGGGTCACGTGGAAGGAATCGGCAAAATCAGAAAATTTCTCCGGTCCAGGGGAAATTCAGCTCTTGAAGTCTCGGTTCCAAAAGAAATCCACGGAAGAATAACTTCCAAAGGCTATATCGCCATTGACGGAATCAGCTTGACAGTCAACTCTGTTAAAGGATCAACCCTCAGAGTTACCGTGATAGAAGAGACTTTTCAGAGAACCAATCTGAAATTCGCCCGTGCAGGCATGCCCGTAAACATTGAAAGCGATTTCATGTCACCCCAAACACGGAGCGTATAACATGATATGGAAAATCGAAGACGCCGTTGAAGACATAAGATCCGGAAAGATAGTTATAGTAGTAGATGACGAAGACAGGGAGAATGAAGGAGACATGGTGATTTCAGCCCAGATGGTTTCGTGCGAAGACATAAATTTCATAACTAAATACGCAAGAGGCCTTTTATGCGTTTCCATGCCCGAAGAACGAATGGACAAGCTCGGAATTCCCATGATGACGCAAAAAAATACAGCTCCCTATCAGACGGCATTCGGAGTCTCGGTTGACGCCGCCAAGGGCATAACGACAGGCATAAGCACTCACGACAGAGCGAGGACGATTAACCTCCTTGCATCGGAAAACTCAAGCCCTTCCGATTTCGTAATGCCCGGACATATATTCCCTCTCAAGGCAAAAAAAGGCGGTGTTCTCCGCAGAGCCGGGCACACAGAAGCGGTTGTCGATTTAATGAATATCGCCGGACTCCCTCCGGCAGGAGTCCTGTGTGAAATACTTGCCGATGACGGATCCATGGCAAGGCTCCCGCAGCTTGAAGAACTGTCCCTAAGACTCGGACTGAAAATCATCACCATAAAAGACCTCATATCTTACAGGACAAAAAAGGAAAAGCTGGTCAAGCGAACCGCCTCGGCAACTATACCTACGAAGTGGGGGGATTTCAAACTTTATCTCTATGAAACTGATATGAACAACGATATTCACGCCGCTCTTGTCAAGGGTGATCTCACTACACGAGAAAGCGTCCTCGTCAGGGTCCACTCTGAATGCTTCACCGGGGATGTCCTCGGTTCAATAAAATGCGACTGCGGAGACCAGCTCCACTCAGCAATGAAAATGATCGGAGACGAAGGCGTGGGCGTTCTGCTCTATATGAGACAAGAAGGCAGAGGAATAGGTCTTGTAAATAAAATCCGGGCATACTCTCTTCAGGAAAAAGGATATGACACGGTTGACGCGAATCTCTGCCTCGGGTTCAAACCCGACGAAAGAGATTACGGCATTGGAGCTCAGATTCTTTCAGATCTCGGCTTGACGAAAATAAAAGTCATGACAAACAATCCTAAAAAGCTGATCGGTTTAACCAGTTTCGGACTAAGCATAGTCGAAAGAGTTCCCATAGAGATTCAGCCCCACGATAAAAATATACAATACCTTAAAACAAAAAAGGAAAAACTAGGTCACATCTTAAAGGAGGTTTAGATGCCCGTTATAATGGTAGGCAGATATTCCGGAAAAGGAAAAAAATTCGCTCTCATAGCTTCCCGATTCAATTCATCTATCACCTCCAGGCTTGTTGAGGGAGCGATGGACGGCTTTTTGAGGCACGATGTCCTTGAATCGGATATTTCTGTAATCTGGGTTCCCGGCGCTTTCGAAATACCTTCAGTGGCGAAAAAAGCCGCCGCATCAGGAAAATATGACGCTGTTTTGTGCCTTGGCTCGGTTATCAGAGGAGAAACTCCTCACTTTGACTTTGTAGCTTCGGAAGTTTCAAAAGGCATCGCTGCTGTCGGGATTGATTCAAAAATCCCGGTTATATACGGCGTTATAACTGCGGACACTCAGGAACAAGCTCTTGACAGATCAGGTATTAAATCCGGAAACAAAGGCTTCGATGCGGCTTTGTCAGCTTTAGAAATGGCAAATCTGTATTTTGAAATGGGATGATACTTGCAGTCTCTTCACAGTCTCAGGAAATTCATAGTTAAAAAACTTTACAGAGATGAATTTCTCTCTGAAGACGACTGCTTTTTTTTAGAATATTACGGCAAAAATCTCCAAAGTGAAGATTTAGCCTGGATAGAAACTAAAATATCTTCCATAAAAAATAATCTCGCTGAAATCGATTCTTTAATAAAAAACAATTCGACTAATTGGAATTTTGAAAGAGTAGGACTTGTCGAAAAACAGATACTCCGTCTTTCAATTGCTGAAATTCTCTTTTTCCCTGAAGTTCCCGTTGCGGTAGCCATGGATGAAGCCATCAGGCTCGGTAAAGAATTTTGCGGCCCCAAAGCCGCGCCTTACATAAACGGAATGCTTGAATCCGTGGCGAGGGAAAAATCAAAATAGCTGTTTTTTCGGACATTCACGGAAACCTCCACGCCTTTGAAGAACTTAAAAAGCGTTTATCCTCAGTCTGCCCTGACTTGACTTTTTTTCTGGGCGACGCAGTCGATTACTGCGCTTTCCCGAATGAATGCGTCGAAAGAGTTGAAGAGGTCTCGGACATAAAGCTTTTTGGCAATCACGAAGCATGCATACTTGGCATGATAGACGAAGAATATTTCACGGAAACTGCAAAACAGTCTCTGAGGTGGACAAAAAAGGTTTTATCCTCTTCTTCAATAGAAAAGATTTCCTCATGGGATTTGACTAATAAAAATCTTTACGGTTGCTGGGAATCGGTTTTCTCGCACAGTTCATATTCCTCCCCGGATTCATGGGAATACATTTTCGGGCAAAAAGAGGCAAAAAAAGAGTTCGAAAAAACATCAAAAGAATCGCCGGGGCTGGTTTTCATAGGACACACTCACTCTCCGGCTGTTTATCTTTTAGATGACTCAGTCTGTCATTCAGTGCCCTGCTCAAAATCGCGATTGGAAATTGACCTGAAGCCCGGCTTGAGATACATTGTAAACGTGGGCAGTTCAGGTCAGCCGAGAGACGGAATATACATGCCGTCGTATGCCGTTTTAGACACTCAAAAAAACAGTGTTATTATCGACCGTTTTGACTACAATGCTGAAGATGCTTCAAATGAGATAATCAAAAGAGGGCTTCCCAAGAATTTAGCCATGCGTATATTGACAGGAACATGAAAAACATTTACCCCTTAATTTTTGCCGCTTTGCTGTTTTCCTGCAGAGAAGATAAAAGACGGGACTTAACCCTCAGAACCGATTCAATAGAATTCACAAAATCCCCCTCTGCCGAAACTCTCATGGGAACATTGGATTCGGGTGAGTATCTTTCTTCCCTTCTAGTCAGAGTTTCTCCTTCCGCGGTGAATGTCGGCGAAGTATCCCTTGTCTTCGGAAAGCTTTTCAGGACGGAACAATGCCGCCCCGGCGAAAGTCTTTTTGTTTACATTGAATCCGACACAGTCGCCGGCATCGTGTTTAAGCGAAAAGAAGACCAGATCTACAGAGTTTTCCGGACACAATCCGGTTGGGAGGGAGAGACGGTAATTGTCGATGTCTCTTTTGTCCCTTTCGTCATCAAAGGCTCCATTGATTCAGAAAATCCTTCCCTCTGGCAGAGTATAATCAGTTCGGGCGGCAGCGACGATGTTGCCGCCGCTTTTTGTAATTTACTCGAGTATCAGGCGGATTTTACTTTCAGCTCGAGAACAGGAGATTCTTTTGAAATTTTAATTTTCAAGAAATATTTCGAAGGAAATCTGATTGGGAGGACGCCGATTATCTCGGGCAGTTACTGGGGCTCAAAAACCAGAGGCAATGTGTATTTATTTCCTTACTCGAGATTCACTCATTTCAGCCTGGACGGCCAGAGCGCTCAGAGAAGATTTTTAAGCTCTCCAGTGTCATATTCAAGGATATCCTCTGGATTCTCACCCGCGAGATTTCACCCGATACTCCATTACACGAGAGCTCACAGAGGCGTTGATTATTCCGCTCCGACGGGAACACCTGTTTCCGCGATCGCATCAGGCACTGTTACTCTCTCAGGATGGGCTGGAGAAGCCGGAATCGCCGTTAGGATAAAGCACTCCGGAGGAGTTGAGAGCGAATATTATCATCTAAGCAGAATATCGGACGGAGTATCTGTCGGCCGCAGAGTCGAGCAGGGACAGGTCGTCGGTTTTGTCGGCTCTACGGGTCTTTCAACAGGACCTCATCTGCATTTCGGAATAAAGATTGACGGCAAACACGTCGATCCACTGCCTGTGCTCGAGAAAGCATCCGGAGAACCTCTGCCTCCTGAAGAAAAAATAATCTTTAAGAAAGCGATACGATACTACAATTTTATGAGCGAAGTAGTCTCAGAACTTAACTTTATTGAAATTAAAAATTTTATTTTCTGAAAATGAATGCCGTCAAAATTAATGACCTAAAAAAAAACTATTCCCGGGGATTCATCCCTAAAAAAATCAACGCCCTGAACGGGCTTTCATTTAACGTCGAAGCCGGCCGCATATACGGCCTCCTTGGACCAAACGGCGCGGGTAAATCTACAACGATGAAAATTTTAACCGGGTTGGTCAGAAAAGACGGCGGTTCTGCGGAGATTTTCTCTAAGCCGGCCGGAAGCATGGAGTCAAAAAAAATGCTCGGTTTTCTGCCGGAAAATCCTGTTTTCTATTCTCACCTTACGGGTTACGAATTTCTTCAGTTATCTTTTGATTTAATCGGGAAAAAACCGGAGAAAAACCGGACTCACCTACTTTTGGAGTCCGTCGGGATAGCGGAAGTATCCGGAAACCAGATAAAGACATATTCCAAAGGCATGCTTCAGAGACTCGGAATTGCACAGGCGATAGCCGGTGAACCGGAACTTCTGATACTCGACGAACCTCTTTCCGGAGTAGATCCAGTCGGAAGAACCGAGATAAAGGAAATTATAAGGGGCTTGAAAAACAGTGGCAAAACCGTCGTCCTTTCCACCCACACTCTGCCGGATATTGAAGAACTCGCGGACGATATCGGCATAATTGACAAAGGCAGGCTGATCCTCGGAGATTCGCTTTTCAACATAACCTCGAAATACCGCAAACTATTTCTTCTCGTCGTTGAGAGAACCGGTGGACCCCCTAAGGCGACCTCAAAAAATATTGAGTTTGCAAACTGCGGTGAAAATCTTTGGAAGACAGAAGGAGAACGCGAAGACCTTGAAAACGAAATATTTTCCTTCAGAAATGAAAAAATCAAGATAATCAAATTCGGTCCTTCACTTTCTCCTCTCGAGCAGACTTTCGTCTCTCTAATAGGAAAAAAATGAAAAAGACTCTCTCTATCGCCGAAAATACTCTTAAAATAATCGCCAGAGAAAGATCTCTTTATTTTATCTCTGTATTCCCTCTTTTTATGGCTTTGATGGCTGTCCTCATAAAACCTCTCGTCCTCGGAGAATTCGAAAAAATTCTCAACGATTTCGCCAATTCCACCCTGCTCCTCACGGGTATTCTAATATCTGTCATCACCGGGACTTCAGTTATACAGACTGAGCTTAAACAAAAAACAATTTATCTTATACTCTCAAAACCAGTCCGCAAAGAATGTTATGTTTTCGGAAAATTTTTAGGCATGTATGCGGGTGTTTTCATTCTCCAAACAGCAATAGCTGTATTGTTTATAGCTGTTTTTCTCACGACAGGATTCTCTTTAAGAAACGGCTTTTTTATTAACTTCGTCTTCGTCCAGTTTCAACTCCTGATTGTATGCTCTCTGAGCGTTTTCTTTTCTTCATTCGCGACTCCAGTTACAAGCGCAGTGTTCACTTTCCTCACTGTCGTGTCAGGGATGTTTCTTTCATCAGCTCTTAATTTCAGCGATATCGGAGAAAAACTGAATCCGGTTGTCGCCTCAGCAGTATCTATTCTCGGTTACATCCTTCCCGCATTGTCTCAGATTGACATAAACGTGCTCGCTTACAGCAACATCGCTTTGGGTTCAGATTTTATAATTTTTTCTGCCGCTTATTCTTTGTGTTACGTGACTGCTTGTCTTTTTCTTTCGGTTCTAATATTCGATGGAAAGGAATTCTCCTGAGCATAGTAGAAGCCCTTAAAGATTATCCGGAACCGATATCAGCAGTCATTTGGTTTTTTTTAGGAGCCTGCTTCGGATCTTTCGCGAACGTATGCATATACAGACTGCCTAGAAAAATATCTATCGTCGGGCCTAGATCATTCTGTCCGGCATGCCGCAGTAAAATTCCTTTTTACCTCAATGTCCCTGTCCTTTCGTATATTCTGCTGAAAGGAAAATGCCGATACTGCGGAGAAAAAATTTCTTTCCGATATCCTGTTGTTGAAACATCGGTGGGGTTTCTTTTTCTCCTGTCTTTCATTCTCTTCGGAAATACGGCAGACGCTTTGAGAATATCAGCTTTGTTCTTCATTCTTTTTACGGTTTCAGCGACCGACGCTGACAGGTTCATAGTTCCCGTAAACCTGACCTTTTCCGGAATCGTGTTCGGCATCGCCACGTCTTTTATGAACAATTCCTTCGTACATCCCGTTTCAAGCGCCGCCGGCGCGGCTATTGCGGCAGGTTCGGTTCTCCTGTTCGACGATTTATTCTCGGTCTTTTTCAGTAAAAAAGGATTGGGTGACGGTGACGCGAGCGTCGCCGGACTAATCGGCGCCTTTGTCGGCTGGAAAGCTTCTCTTTTCTCTCTCTTTATGGGATCGTTCCTGGGTTTGATCTACGGCTTATCAATCATGATTTTGTCAAGGAAGAGAGAGGAAAAAGACTGGAGAGATCCGGAGCCGAAATGGAGAAAAATTCCCTTTGTCCCTTTCATCGCGGCAGGCTTCATTATATGGATTATTCTTTTCAGGCTTTTAAGAGGCGACTTTCCTTTTTAGTCAATCCTCTGTTTCGAATGCTAATTGGCCGTTTTTCTCTTTTATCACCACTTTTTGACCGGGCATTATATCTCCGTTAATTATCTTTTCGGCTAATAAGTTTTCTACGTGCCTTTGAAGATATCTTTTTATCGGCCTGGCTCCATAAACAGGATCATAGGCTTCCGAAGCTATAAGTTTTCTCGCCTTTTCGCTTATCTCAATGTAGTTTTTAGTTTCTTTTATCCTCTGTCTGATCCTTTCGAGCTGAAGATCAACTATCTTTTCCATATCTTCTATCGTCAACGGCAGAAAGACGACGACTTCGTCAACCCTGTTTAAAAATTCCGGCTTGAAATGATTTCTCAGCGCCTCGAGGACATCATTTTTTCTCTCGTCAAAAAGATAGCCGTCTTTACCCATTCCCTCCACGAGAAGTGAACTTCCTATGTTAGAGGTCATAATTAGAATAGTGTTCTTAAAATCAACTGTTCTGCCTCTGTTGTCCGTGAGTCTCCCGTCGTCCATTATCTGTAAAAGAGCGTTGAAAACGTCCGGGTGGGCTTTTTCGATTTCGTCGAAAAGTATTACGCTGTATGGTTTCCTTCTGACAGATTCAGTCAGTTGCCCTCCCTCGTCATAACCGACGTAACCCGGAGGGGCTCCAATAAGCTTTGATACAGTGTGTTTTTCCATGAACTCCGACATGTCTATTCTTATCAGGTTGTCTTCCGTATCAAAAAGCAGTTCTGTCAGGGCTTTAGCGAGTTCTGTTTTTCCGACGCCTGTCGGACCGAGGAAAATGAAGTTGCCTATAGGTTTTGAAGGATCTTTCAAGCCTGCCCTTGCCCTCATGACGGCTTTTGACAGAATTGAGACCGCCTCGTTCTGCCCCACCACTCTTTCGTGCAGAAGCTGCTCGAGTTTCATCAGCTTTTCTCTTTCACCCTCAACAAGTTTGGACACAGGAATTCCTGTCCAGAGGGACACAACTCCCGCGATTTCTTCCTCTGTCACTTCTTCTCTAAGAAGCCTGTCGTCTCCCTTATCTGAAGCCGCCTCAAGCGAAGCCAATTCTTTCTCGATATTCAGAAGTTTTCCGTATCTCAATTCCGCGGCTCTGTTGAGGTCATATTCTCTCTCGGCTTTATCTGCTTCATTTCTGACTTTCTCAATTTCCTCCCTGACCTTTCCGATTCTCAGGATCTGCTCTTTTTCCTGCGACCATTTCTTTTTCAGCTCGTCGAATTTAACCTTAAGAGAAGATATTTCAGAATCTATTGCCGACAGCCTCGCTTTACTGCCTTCGTCTTTTTCCTTTTTAAGCGCTTCTTTCTCTATCTCAAGTCTCGTTATTTTTCTGTTCAGGTCGTCTATTACCGCGGGCATGCTGTCAATTTCGGATCTGATTTTCGCGGCGGCTTCGTCTATCAGGTCGATGGCTTTGTCCGGTAAAAATCTGTCTGAAATATATCTGTGGCTCAAAACCGCGGCTGATACTATCGCGCTGTCGAGTATTTTTATGCCGTGATGTATTTCAAATCTCTCTTTAAGCCCTCTGAGAATAGAAATTGTGTCTTCAACGGTTGGTTCATCCACGAGAACGGGCTGAAATCTTCTCTCGAAAGCCGCGTCTTTTTCAATGTGCTTTCTGTATTCATCGAGAGTGGTGGCGCCTATGCAGTGAATTTCGCCTCTGGCGAGCATAGGCTTGAGCATATTCCCTGCGTCAATCGAACCCTCTGCTTTACCAGCTCCCACGACAATGTGCAATTCGTCTATAAACATGAGAATTTTGCCGTCGGATTTCTGAACTTCATTGAGCACCGCTTTAAGCCTCTCTTCGAATTCCCCCCTGAATTTAGCTCCCGCGATAAGAGCTCCCATGTCAAGAGCAAACACCTTTTTGTCTTTCAAGCCCTCGGGGACATCCCCTCTTTCTATTCGCTGAGCCAGCCCTTCGACTATCGCGGTCTTTCCTACTCCGGGATCGCCTATTAGGACGGGATTGTTTTTTGTTCTCCTCAGGAGAATTCGAATGACCCTCCTTATTTCCTCGTCCCTGCCTATTACCGGATCCAGTTTATTTGATCTGGCCATTTCTACAAGTTCACGGCCGTATTTTTTCAGCGCGTCGTATGTCCCTTCGGGATCAGAAGTCGTCACTCTCTGACTGCCTCTCATTTCCATGAGAGTTTTAAGAAACTTTTCCCTGTCAATTCCGAATTCCCCGAGAATTTTTTTTGTCGCGGATTTTTTATCCGATATCATAGCGAGAAAAATATGCTCAACGCTCACGTATTCGTCATTCATGTTTTTCGCCTCTTCGAACGAATCGGCGAGTATCACGTTCAGATCGGCGCATATTCCCGGAGACAAAGATCCGCTTTGAGAAGTCACCTGAGGGTATTTTAGTATTTCTTTTTCAACTCTCTGCGCGATTTTTTCTGGTTCTGAGCCCATTCTTCTCATCAATTGTCCGATGAATCCGTTTTCCTGCTCAACCATAGCCAGAAGAAGATGCTCGGGTTGTATAACCTGATTCGATCTTCTTGAAGCTTCTATCTGAGCCGTGTGAAGCGCTTCCTGTGCTTTTGTTGTAAACCTATTAAAATCCATGTTTTCCCCTTTTTATTATTAAAAATAAAGAAATTCGGCAATTACGCAAGCTCTATGGGGTCTAAATCCCTTGTCTTTAGAGTAATGTTGTCCTATATTTCGAGATATGCGAATTGAATTGTCAGGCATAACTTCATTTGCCGATAAGGATAAAACGGGACAGGCGGAAGCTATTGCCGCGTCTTACGCCAGATGCAGCAGGTCCCCTCTTTCGTTGTCAGAACTGCGGGTTAATGCCCTCTCCGATGTAAATAGCGCGAGAAAATCAAACGAAAGAATCGTCTTCGAAATGGGGCACAAATCCATAGCAGAACACGTTTGTCTCAACTTCGACATTTCTGAAGTCTCAAGGCTCGCTGTTGAATTCATAGAACGCCACAGGCTCGCGTCTTTCACTGAAAGATCACAGCGTTATCTGAATATAGACGACATCCCGGCCATTCCGAAAGAATTTAGGGCAATAGAAAACGGAAAAACATTCACTGAAATAGCCCGTCTTTCCAAATCACTTTACAAAGAGCTGTCTGATAACCTCGAAAAAAAAAGCTCCTCAAAAGGAGATCCCTCAAAAGAAGATTCAAGATACGCCCTGACTTTGGCATTCCCTACTCAGCTTGGGATGACTATCAATGCCCGATCTCTTGAAAGAATGATAGTATCGCTGAAAAGCACGGGTCTTGAAGAGACAAAAGAGATATCTTTACTTCTTGAAAGTCTTGCTAAAAAACACATTCCTTCCCTCGTAAAATACACTGATGAGAAAAAAGCAGATTATACCGAACAGGACAACGATAAGCCTCCTCAAGCTTTATCGCCCGTCAATCTAATCTTTTTCACCAAAAACGCCGATTCTAAAATAGCCTCGGCTCTAATTTTTGAAAAAAGCGGCCGTTTTACCGATCCTCGCGATCTGAGCGAGGCTTTGATACGCAATACCATAAAAGATGCATTTAAGAAGTTAAGTGTCCATGACCCGCTCCCCAGGCCTTTTGAAATAGCTGATTTCACATTCCTTTTGAATCTCTCTTCCTGCGCTTTCGCTCAGTTGAAAAGGCACCGAATGATGACACTTATGAGTTCATTACCTGACCCCTCCCTTGGATTTGTGATGCCGGAATCAGTATTGACTGCCGGATTCGAAAGTAAATTCGAAGAGCTTTCGCGTATTTCCGAAGAAGCATATCGCACAGACGGCATGAAGACCTCTTCAGCATACCTTTTGACAGGAGCTTTCAGAAGAACTGTCCTGGTCAAAATGAATCTTCGCGAATTCTGCCACTTCACGAGGCTTAGAATGGACTCCCACTCGCAGTGGGAGATAAGACTATTGGCAAAACAGATGAAACATCTCGTCTCCGAAAAAGCTGCTGTCTCGTCTTTTCTTTGCTGCGGAAAAGATGAATTTGAAAGCACGGTGTCTTTTATAAAAAAAAATGATAAAACAAACCAAGAATAGCTTTCAGGATCGGTGGTTTTGAATAATTTCAGCGACTTTTTTTATGAAATGCTCCGTAAAAAGCTTCCCTTTTGCGGAAGAGACGTGGAGATGTCAATCCTTTCGGAGATTCTCGGCGAAGTGATTTCAGGAGAAGGCTTTTTTTTTATAATTACCGGTGAGGACGGCGCTGGAAAATCCCGTTTTATCGAGGAATTCAGGAAGTGTATACAGTCTCCACCCTTCATATCCCTTCACGGAAAGTCGACTGAAAACAGCTCATTCATGCATATTTTTTCAGCTCTTCTGAATTCGTTTTTTGAGCTTCACAGGGGAAAACCCAAACTTTTGACCTCGCTCGTGCCTTCTAAAGAAGCACAAGTTCTTTCTTATTTCTGCCCTGTAATAGCGGAAAACTATCCCTATCTCATACCGAAAATACATTCCGTGGACAAATCGGCTGTTTTCGAATCTTTTTACAGAACATTTAAGAAGATCTCAACTTTATGGCCTCTTGTAATAACTCTTGACGACGCTGATTTTCTCGATTCGGGATCTATGGATTTTCTACGCAATTTAACCGAAGGCATATCAGATCTTCCAATACTTTTGATCGTCAGCGCCACTAATCCAGAATCCCTTCCTCCCGCCTCTTCTTCTTCTTATAGATTCGAATTGAAAAACATGGACATCGCCTCCATAGAGAAATCACTCAACTCATTCTTCGAAACTGCTATTAACAGAGAATTTTTGGAATGGGTTTTTGCGCAGACAAGAGGCGTCCCTTATTTTGTTGACGAGATAATAAAGTCGCTTATAAAATCAAATGTTATTTTCAGAAAAGACGGTTCATGGGTGCTGGATGATCTGTATGAAGATTATAAACTCCCTGAAAATGTCGCTTCCTATTTCAGAGATAAATTAGAAAAATTGCCCTTCGGCGAGTTTTCCCTTTTGGCATCTGTTTCGGTTTTCGGAAGACCTTTTTCGGAAAAAGCGGCTCAATTCATGTCAAGCGTAAATAAGCCAAATCCGTTAAAATCCTTGACATCTCTGGAAAAGAAAGCTCTTTTGAGCAGAGACAAAAAAGATTTTTATGATTTTTCCAGTCCTCTTATAAGAAAAGCGCTGTTGGACATAATTGACCAAAACGAGAAAAAATCTTTTCACAGAAAAGCCGCGGTTTTTTTCTCTTCAGGAGAATGCAAAGATACGCTTATGGAAACTCACCACCTCACCCGTTTTCTATCGCCTGACGAATACAACCTTGATCTCGTAAAAAAAATCGAAGATTCTGTTTATGAGTTAAAAAGAAATCATAACTGGAAAAAAGCCGCTGAATACATGAGCATTCTTCAGAAAATCATGGAAACGCTCGAAGAATTCACAGAAAAAGACATCTTAAAGATAAAATTTAAGCAAGTAATGGCTTACATCAACCTCAAGTCGGCGAAATTTGATGAAAAACTCTATCTCGACCTCATGAAAGAGCTCTTTTCCTGCGGCCTTCTCCATGAATGGGCAGTCCTGTCAAACTTCATCTCACGTAATTATCTTGACATGTTTGAATTTAAAAAAGCCGAAAAACTCATGGAAAAAACCCTCTCTCTGATACCGGAAAACCTTCCCGAAGAGAGATGGAAAGTCAAATACAACAAATGCGTTCTCCTCGTCAAACAAGGGCGTTATTCAAAAGCAGTCACTCTGTGTAAAGACCTGATAGAAGAAATCGACCCAAAAATTTCTCCTCATGGAAAATGGTTCCCGCTGAACCTTCTCGGTTCAATATATTTTTTAACAGGGAAACTCAAAAAAGCCCGAGAAATTTTCGAAAAATCTCTCGAGACCGGGGATACAAACTGCGAAGCTGTATCTCTCGGTAATTTAGGCCTCGTTTTGAGGGAATTAGGGGAGATCAGCCTTTCAGAAAAGCATATTCTTAAAAGCTTCGAGCTTCTTCACTCTACGGGATATTCCCTTAAGATAGCAAAGACTCACGATTTCCTCGCCAGTCAAGCGCTTTTAAGACAAAACATTTCCCTTGCCAAATCACACTGCGCTTCTTGCCGGCAAATCGCGGAAAAAAAGGGGCACCGGGACCTTGTTCTGGAATCTCAGCTAAAAATTTGCCGGATTTATATTGAAGAAGGCGAATTCGAAAAAGCAGAAAAAGAATTTGGCCTTATTCCGTTAAATCATATAGAAGACCTCGATGTCACGATTAAAATCGAAACGGATTTTATTAACTCTTATTTAGAACAGCGGAATAAACGCTACGACAGCGCTATTTTATCTATCCAGCAAGCCATTGACAAAAGCCGCGGCAGCAAGTTAAAGATACACGAGGCTGTTGCCATTGCAAGAAAAGCCGCTGTTTTATCGCTTCAGAACAAAACGCGAAAAGCGGAAACTGAATTTTCCTCGGCTGAAAAAATATTATCCAAATGCGGAGCGCTCTTTTCTCTGGCAAGGCAGAAATCCGAATTCGCTCTCTGCCTGAATGGAACAAAACAAAAAACATTGCTGAATGCCTCTTTCGACATATTTGAAAAAATCGGTTTACCTCAGCAGAAAACTTATTTCGCCCGAAAAGCAGGCTTCAAGGAAAAAGGGGATACACCCCCTAATTTGCCTTCCGAAGCCAAAGAGAAGAAACTGAAAATAATGACTTTCGGCGGTTTAACCCTGGAAGACATAAGGCTTAAGAAAATCTTTTCTGAAAAAGAATGGGGGTCAAAAAAATCAAAAGAACTTCTTGCCCTTCTTATAATCTGTTCCGGGCAAAAAGGGGAAACCAGAGAAAAGCTTGAAAGCCATCTATGGCCTGACAAAGGACCGAAAGAAGCTCAGAACAATTTTCACGTCAACTTAACTTATCTGAGAAAGGTCGTCGGCACAGACGCGATATTGTGCGATGACCCTTTTTACAGAATAAACACAGATATAATCGAAGTAGATTGCTACAGTTTTAACAGAATTTACAATTTTTTTGAAAAAGAAAAATCAGGAGCCAAACTTCACGTCGCGGAAAAATACGCGAGGGATCTTGTCCTTATATACAAAGGAGATTTTCTTCCTGAAATGTATTCTCTTGCAATAGACGACGAACAGCTTTTCTACAGGGAAAAAATCAAAGAAGTTCTCATGTGGCTGGCGGAAGTCGCGATAGAGAGAAACGACACCCGTGAATTGAGAGATTTTTCACATTTTCTCCTGTCAGTTGATCCCTTCGACGAAAGAGCACACAGATTTTTGATAGAGTCATATATAATTTCAGGAGACAGAAACAGCGCAATAATCCAATTTAACAAACTTAGCCGCCTACTCGAAACTGAATTAGGTGTATTACCCGAAAAAAAAACCGCCGATCTCATTAGAGAAATTGAAGAGTCCTGATTCTTAATTCTTTTTTAATACCTCTCGTATAATATTACTCCGAAATGAAAAACGAGATGTATATCTGCCCTTTCTGCAGCTATCTCGGAAGGCAAGAGGAAAAAATATGCCCTCACTGCGGTTTAAGTTTAATATCACGCTGTCCGCACTGCGGCGCCCACATCAGATCTCCGTTTGCCAAATTTTGCCATATATGCGGTAAACTTATTTGGGATAAAAATAACATTTACAAAAAGGGGGAGAAGTGAAAAAACTCTTTTCTTTTTGTCTTATATCAGCCGCCCTGAATCATATCTCTCTTTTTTCGGCTGTCTATTATGTCAACGATCCACAGGGATTTCAAAACGCGCTCAACCTCTCCTCATCAAACGGTCAATTCGACACAATATACGCAGCTGCCGGCGATTACAACCTCTCTTCGGGTCTTTCTTATAATTCAGCTGAAACATTCGGCCTCCTGTTGACTGGAGCAGGATCCTCCTCCTCCCGGATTATCGGGAACGGAACTTTTAGCCTGCTCAGAATAATGTCCTTCGCGTCAGTTCAGGACATCACAGTCAACGGATTAGGTTTTTCGGCGGGCAACAGCAATTCATACGGCGGAGGATTGTTCATTGAGACTTCCGCGAGTAGAATCTTTGTCAACGCCTGTTCTTTTTCTTCCTGCTTCGCGCAGGAAATTGGTGGAGGAGCCGCTTTGATTACCAACTCGGGAGATATAACTGTTACCACCTGCTCTTTTTCGGGAAATACAAGCAGCAACGACGGCGGCGGACTCAACGCAGGTTCGGCTTCCGGATCAATATACCTCTCTGGCTGCACGTTCTACAACAATACTGCAAACGGCGACGATGCGGGAGGGGCTCTTTTGTATTGCGAAAACGGCTCCGCTTACGCAGTCGGCAATTCTTTCACCCAAAATCACGCCCAGGACGGCGGGGGAGGGCTTTTTACATATTTCCTCGGAAACACCTGCGGTCTTTTAGCAAGAGACAATATTTTTTCTGCAAACACAGCCGTCCTCGATGGAGCCGGTTTTTTTGTCAGAGTAAACGACAGCGGCTCGGTCAGTATAACATCAAATACATTTAACGGGAACGAAACGGTGAACTGGAACGGAGGGGGCATTTCTCTTCATTTGAATTCCGGCACTCTCGAATTCAGGGACAATGATTTTCAATCAAATTACAGCGGCGAGGACGGCGGAGGAGCATGGATATGGATGGGAACAGGTTCTGCTTCAATAAACAGCAATGCATTTTTTAACAACGGGGCAAGAGCTAACGGCGGAGGCATGTCTTTTAACGGAGACAACGCTTTCGCTGTCCTGAACAAAAACATCTTCTTCAGGGATTCATCGGGAAACATCGGAGGAGGACTTTCTCTGACGAACGGCATCGGAATCATGTCTCTCGACCGTACCACTTTTTTCGCCAACAGAGCTTCCGAAGGCGGCGGGCTTTATTATTATTCAGATCAAAATTCTTCTTTTTTCACGGGCAAAAACCTCATCTCCTGGAGCGATATGCCCCATTTCTTTTCTTACTCCGCGCCATACGGGATAGTCTTGACCTATTCCAACATTCAAAACGGCCAAGGCAGCCCGTGGTTCGGAAACGGATGCATAGAACTTTATCCCATTTTTGCGGACACTTCGCAGGCAGACTTGAGAATTACATGGGTGAATTTTCCCTTAGATGACAGCACCAAATCGCCCTGCATTGACGCCGGGGATCCTTCATCCACTCTCGATCCTGACGGGACAAGAGCCGATCAAGGCGCTCTCTATTTCAACCAACTGACCTTTGTCGAAGAAAACCCTTCGGTGAGCTCCGAACTCTTCAGAGAATCAATCATATACGATCCGATCAAAGATATTGCAGAGATTCGTTTTTTTTCGGCCGCATCAGGAAAAGCGGAAATATTCTTACTTGACGCGTCGGGTAGAAAGTTAAAATCAGTCTTTAACGGTTTTATATCTCCCGGAGAACAATTCTTTCTTTTTAACCTGAGAGGTTTTAGCTCTGGGGTCTATTTCATTGCCGTGGGATTTAACGAAACGTTCCGCTTTTACAAACTCCAGAAAATCAGCCCCATTTAATTTTCAAAATAAATTTTCTCCAAGTCGAGTTTCGTTTTAACCCAAAATACTTGTATAATGACCTATTACGGGAAAGGGGAATATGGCTTGGGTAAAACTCAAAAATAAAGCCGAAAAAAAAGTTATCCGCGGTTATCCCTGGGTCTGGGATAACGAAATTCAATCCACCTCAAACGCTCCGGCGCCGGGTTCAGTCGTTTCAGTTCTGGATTCAAACGACTATTTTCTCGGAAAAGGCTTTTACAATCCTGCATCATCAATTCGCGTCCGCATTATCACAGAATCCGACGAACCTATAGATTTTGATTTCGTGAAGAAAAGGATTTCCTCTGCGTGGACTCGCAGGAAAACAATGTTCCCCGGAGAAACATGTCTGAGGGCTTTTTTCTCAGAATCCGATGGCATACCGGGGCTTGTAATAGATTATTATGACGGCGCCGCCGTAATACAGCTCACAGCGCTCAGCGCGGAAATCTTAAAACGAGACATCATAAAATCTGTCGACGAAATTTTCAAGCCTTCTTTCATAGTCGAGAGATCCGATTCACCTATCAGGCTTAAAGAAGGCCTTGAACCTTTTAAAGGACTGATTTCCGGAGTGTTTGAATTCGAGAAAAAAGTGAAAATAAACGGAGTCTGTTTTTCTCTGAATTTATTGGATTCCCAAAAAACAGGTTTTTTTCTCGATCAGAGAGAAAACTACACTCTTTTGTCCGGCATTGCCAAGGGGAAAAAAGTGTTGGACGCTTTCTGTAATATCGGCGCTTTCGGTATCCACGCCGCCCTTTACGGAGCGGAAAAAGTTATCTTTCTCGACTGCTCAAAAAAAGCGCTGGATTCCGCTGAAAAAAACTATTTTTTGAACTCTCTTGGTTCTTCAGCAGAATTTGTTAAAGCCGACGCGGTCTCTTTTTTAAAAAAAATGCAGGAGCAAGGTGAAAAATTCGACGTGATTATCCTCGATCCTCCGGCTTTTGTCAAAAACAGGAAAAAGCTTAAACAGGGTATTAAAGGATACAAGGAAATAAACATGAGGGCGATGGACATGCTCAATGAAAACGGTTTTCTCATCTCCTGCTCCTGTTCACAGCATCTTGAAGTCTATTCTTTTCTGAACATGCTGAAAACAGCGGCCGCCGATCGAAGGTTGGAATTCAGTCTTCTTTCTCTTACTTTCCAGCCCAAAGATCATCCTTCTATACTTCCCATGGAAGATTTTCCATACCTGAAATGTGCTCTTTTGGAAAAAAAAGGCTTCAATAACCGTATTTTTCCCTGAAGGCTTTGATTTTACCCTCTTTATCTCCCGTTTTTTTTAAGACGTCGAGATATTCTCCGGCTTTCTTGAAAGAGCCGCAGTCGGCGAAAAGACATGCGATGTTATATGCGATATCGTTCTTCAAATCGGTGTTGTCCAGCCCTCCCGCTTTTTCAAAAGCTTTGTCGAGATAATCATGACTTTTTGAAAAATCATTAATTCTTCTGTAAAGTTTGGCTATTTCAAAAAGTATTTCCGTTTCCGTTGTTTTATCGCCTTTAATTTCACAGAGTTTCAGAGCTTCGTTATAGTATTTCACGGCGTCTTCGGCGTCAGACATCCTGTATTTCAGGTCTCCCGTCTGACACAGCGCTTTGATTTCCCAGTTGATGTTACCCGTCTCTTTCGCCAATTCAAGATACTCTCTGCTGAATTTCCAAGCTTCGTCGAATTTGTCTTCATGCTTTTTCATTTCACTGATATTGTAAAGGCTCGACGCCTCACCTTCCCTGATTCCGGCTTCCCTGAATATCTTCAGCGCTTCCATAAAATGCTTTTCTGCATTCAATATCCTGCCTTTTATTGCTTCAAGATTCCCTAAGTTGATTTGAGCTCCGGCCTTTTCTTCGTTTATTCCGTTTTTGAGGGCGATTTCGTAACTCTGATTGAAACATTTTTCAGCTTCTTCGTATTTTTTCTGCTGGGCGAGTATCGCGCCAATGTTTGAAAGGGCAAGGGCTTCAAATTTTTTGTCTCCGGTTTCCACTGCTATCTTCATAGCGTTTTCATAGCTTGCGAGGGCTTTGTCAAAATTTTTCATAGAAGCGAAAAGAACGCCCATATTGCCAAGCGTCCTGCACCTAAGCGTCTTTTGTCCGGTTTTCTCAGAGTATTCAAGAGCTTTTTGGAAACAGCTGAGAGCCGTTTCAAACTCTCTTTCTCCAAGAAAGGATGTTCCAAGTTCATTGTTTGCGTCCGCCAGCAGAGTCTCAGCGCCGAGCTTTTCAAAATGCTCAATAGCCCTGCTGATTTTCTCCCGCGCTTCTTTATTTTTTCCGGTTTTCTTTAGAATTCTTCCTTCTGTCAACTCGGTCTCGGCGGCTTTTTGATTATTCCCTTCTTTTTTGTGATATTGGGAAAGTCTCCTGCAGATTCTCAGAAGTTCAAGATTCGCTCCTTTTCGGAGCATTACTTTCATGTATTCTTCCGCATATTCCGCCCATTTGTCCCATACTTCGGCTTTCTCGGACTGCTCGACTAACAGTTTAGTGTGCATTTCGAGTTCTTTGGAAAGCCTGCTCTCGGCAATTTCGAATATTTTTTTGTGGAGCTTTTTTCTCTCCGACGGTAAATGCAATTGATAAGCAGCTTCTCTGAGCATAGCGTGCCTGAACATATAGATATCTTCATAATTCAATTCTCTCGCTATTATCTGCCCCTGTTCCCCTTTATCGAGAAAAAATTCAAGTTCTTCTCTTATATCTTCTTCGATAATCGAACGAAGAATTTCAACAAGAAAACGCTCTCCTATCACCGCGGCTTTTTTAATTATTTCGCGAAGCTCAAAGTCCATTGAATCGAGTCTCGCTGTCAACAGATCGCAAAGTGAATCAGGAAGCCTCTCTATTTTCCCCCATATTTCCGCGGGAGATCCATTCAGCATGTTTTGTTCTTTTAAAAAAACAATAGTCTGTTCAAGGAAAAACGGATTTCCCTGAGTGTTTTCAAAAAGATATTTTTCCGTCGCTTCGGAAGGGTTGAGACCGGTTATCTGGGAAAACATTCTGGATATCAGTTCCCTGCTTTCGAAAGAATGAAGGTCTATTTCGGTTGTGTTTACTCTTCTGTCGAGGTTTATCCTCGGCCTGCTGCCCTTTTCATCGAATCGTGAAGTGCAGATAACGGCGAAAGGATAATCCAAAACATTCCTCGTGGCGGCGGAAAGCCATTCCATCGTCAATTCATCAATGTTGTTGAGGTCATCCACCAGCAAAACCATCGGTTTTTTTCTGGACATCGCTTTTACAAATTCTTTCAAGGCGAAGATCTGATTTTCTTTTTTTCTGTCTTCGCTTTGTTTCTCATAAGAAGGGTCAGCCGGAGGGAAGCCGATAATGTCCGCGATCGGGTTAATATGTTTGGGCAAAAGCTGTATTTGGAGAGCTTCAACGCAGTTTTTCAGTTCTTCGTATGATAAAATGTTCTTTTCCAGTTTCAGAAAATCCAAAAGCCACTGCGATACAGGGAACCATGGGTATCTCGAGGTTTCCTCGCACTGAAGATGCATGACGGTCAGGTCAACTCCTTCTTGTTTCATTTGCTCTATCAGTTCCCATGCGAGTCTGCTCTTTCCGATACCTGCTTCGCCGTATATATAGCAAACACCCGCGTTTTTATTTTCAGTCAATATACATGACGAAAAATCCTTCAACTCCTTTAGTTCTTTTTCCCTTCCTACCATTTTAAACTTAAAAGCCAGCGTCCTTGTCTCATTAAGGGACTCAACCGCGTATATCTTTTCAGGAGATGCTTTGCCCTTGAAAACCGCTTCTTTTTGAAATCTGAAACAAACGCCTTTTTCAGTCCGGGTTTTTACTCTTTCAGAGGCGAGAATTTCTTTTTCTTCACATGCGCTCATTATTCTCGCGGAAGTATTCACAACATTGCCAAGGCATGTCCACTCGGCGCGTTCAGTTCCGCCGGTCATTCCGGCATAGACAAGTCCGGTGTCTATGCCTATTCTCGCGTTGAAACCCGCTTCTCTCATCTTTACAGAAAACCTGACGGCGAGATCCTCCGGATTCTCTTTAGCCTCGGGAGCTCCGAAAAGGACAAGGGCGACTATCCCTTTGTCCCCATAGTCAATCTTATTCAAACAGCCTCCGAAATATTCCGCAAGTTCATAAATTTTCCTGAAAGCTTTATCCTGAACAGCCGCATCCATTTCGTCAATTTTAATGAAAACCGGCGTCGCATGTCTCAATTCGCCTCTCTCTCCGGCTTTAACAATATATTCGGGCACAAATTTGGATAAGATTTCATTTGGAACAGGTTGCGTTTGAAACGAGGTCTGCGGCATTACAGTTTTCAAACTGCCTTCCCATCCAATTTTTCCCGTGTCCACTCCTTCGGCTTTTGTTATTGCTGAAGATATTGCCTGTCCCGTGAAAACGTAGGTATTCATTTGACTGCCAAGGCTGATTATTCTCCAGTCGATATCGCCTGTTCCTACGCCGCACTTGCATGTAAAGTTCAAATCGCCCAAATCCGTCTTTCTCTTGCCCTCTCTTTCGAAAAAGTATGTAAGTATGATTGCGACAGAATATGCAATTTTACCGTCGTCACCGGGAAATATCGCCGTAAAAGCATCTCCGGCGAAAGTGGTCACGTGTCCCCCATATTTATGGACGGTTTTTATAGGCATATCAAAAACCCACAAAAGCTGTTTTGATATTTCTTCCGCTCCGGAGTCGCCTTTTTTGAAAAACATCTCGGTCATTTTCGTGAATCCGCCGAGATCTGTAAACAGAGCAGACCCTCTGGTTGTGCCTGTCATCTCTTTGGCTTTCATTTTTTCAGAAATAAAAACGGGTATGGCGTTACTTTTCAACTATCTCTCCGGCAGTGTATTTTTTTAGAAAAAAATACTGAAATATTCCTCGATAGGTCATTGGGTTCAGTCTTCATTCCCTGAAAATTCTATAGAGTCAGCTCTAAAATACAGAACTTTTGCCCCTGTTGTATCTCCTCCTTTTTCAAGAAGCCTCGCATAAGCCCTCCAGAGTTCAGGGTCGTGGGGGTCTTTTTCCGTGAGCTCCTTAAAAAGCCTTTCGGCTTTGACAAGATCCATCTGTTCTTCGTTCACCGCGGCAAGAGAATAGAGGAACCTTATATTGTCGGGTTCTTCATTTACTAATATCTCAAGAATGTCTTCTGCATCTTTTAGCTTTCTTCTCTGCTGTAAAAGCAAAGCGAGAGAATATCTCGCGTAAAGATCCGAAGAATCGGACAATACCGCTCTTTGTATATAGAATTCGGCTTTTTGGAGATCTCCGATTCTGCGATAGACATTCCCAGCGGCCAAATTCCCGTGAAAATTCAACGAGTCCGCCGACATGGAAGCCTCAGCGTAAAAGAGGGATTTTTCAGTTTCTCCCATCGCGAATAGAACTCTCGCGTAAAGACCGTTCGCGTCAGGAGATTTGGGCTGAATTTCAACGGCTTTTTTAGACTCTGAAAGGGCTTTCTCAAGATGGCGCTGAATCTCTTCGGAGTTTTCGTAGCCTTTCTTTAACCTGTTGACCCTATCAAGCCTAAAAGATACGGAATCGATAAGTTCATCGTAGCTTGCTTTCTTTGAACAGGCGCTGAAAAGGATAAAAACCGCCGCAACGACCGCGGTTAATTTAGACATCCTAATACAATTCATTTATTTCTCCCTTAAACACTTCTTCGGCTTCTCCTATAAGGCATATTTGGCCGTCAGAACTTTCAGTTATATTTATCTTCCCTCCTCTATGAGAGGCTGCAGAGTCTTGTTCTATCATTTTCAGCTTTCGCAAAACAGCATATGCCGCCGCCGCACCGGTTCCGCAGGAAAGCGTTTCACCCGCTCCTCTTTCGTAAACTCTCTGCGAAAATAACCTCCGATCCACGCATTCAACCGCTGAAACATTGACTCCTTCAGGAAATATTCCTCTTAAGATATTTTCGTCGAAAAGAGCTTTGAGGTCTGTATTTTCGACATCCTCGACAAGCACAACCGCATGAGGATTTCCCAAGGAAACACAGTAATAATCGGGTCTGCCGTTTTTCTCTGTTTTTAGCGGAAAGGTTTCTCTTTCTTTCGAAATATCAAAAAAAGGCATACCAATTTCCGTTTTAACAGATGCTTTGTTTTTGTCGTCAAAATTCAGTATTTCACATTTTTTAGTCCCTGAATCGGTTTGAACTAAGATATCTACTTTTCTTTTAACATTGAGGTAATAATACAAAGCGGCTGACCTGAGTCCGTTTCCGCACATCTGAGCGGAGGACCCATCGCTGTTGAATATCTTCAGCTTCATGTCCGCATTATCCTTATTGCTCAAAATCAGCAGGCCGTCGCCTCCGATTTTTCGTTTTCTGTCGCAGAGATTTTTAGCGAGAAGTTCCGGGGAAATATCCGGAAGTTCCCTGTCTATCAGGTTCAATATTATATAATCGTTTCCATTTGCCTGATACTTGCTGAAAAACATGAACAGGCTCCTTTTTTACCGGTGTTTGTATGTCCGGCTTTACAGCTTCTTACTTATTCTGCATGAATTTGGGCTTAAATTCAAGTTTATAGTTACAGAACAATAAGAATGTATAAAATTCTTCGATTCAACCTCTATCAAATAATCGAGCACGAAAGTAAAATCAATAATTGAAAACGCCGCTTTTTTAATATATCCTTAAACGAGGGTTATTTGATGAATAAAACCGTTCTAATCGTCGAAGATGAGAATCTGATATCTCTAAAAATCAAGCTCGTTCTCGAACAAAATTCTTACGATGTGACAGATGTTGTCGATTCCGCCGAGAAGGCTCTTTCGGTTCTGGAAAAACAAAAACCCGATATAATTTTACTCGACATTCTGCTTTCAGGAGAAATGGACGGAATAAAAGCCGCCTCTCTGATAAAGGAGAAGTTTGATATTCCAGTCGTCTTTCTCACCGCAATAAACGATGAATCGCTTCTCAAAGATATTTCCGAAAGCGGCTATTACGGCATTATATACAAGCCCATTGAGGGAGAAGAACTTATTGATACCATAGAAAAAGCGCTCTCACGAAAGAATAACGACGCCTATCGTGATCAAAACACTGAAAAATTAAAAAGAAGTTCCTCTCCGGACGACATATTTTTTGCCCAAAAATCTTTTGATTTACTCAACGCTATATTGATATTCGTGAACAGCGAAGGCTCCATCCTGAGACTCAACAGCAGAGCGGAAGAAGCATTGGGTCTGCGCACAGACGAAGTTTCAGGAAAAAAAATCGACTCTGTCTTTGAACTAAAAAGCTCAAAGAGCTGGAAACTGCCGTCAAAAATATTCAGCGACCTTCTCGACAACGGAGACATAGCGCTGTTTTCTTCTTTTGCCGAATTCAACCTCCATGATTCGAAATATGGAGTTTCAAAAATGAGCTCAGTTGTAAAAGGTTCTGACGGAAAAATTCAGTTTTTTATTCTCATTCTCGAGGACAAATATTTTGAAGAGATAATCGACAATTTTTACAGAATCAGCGCCGACAGATTAAAAGCAATGATAAACAATATCGGCGAAGGAATAGGTGTCGTCAACGGACAGGAAAGATTCATATTTTCCAACCCTGCCGCCGACAGGATATTCGGAGTTTACCCTCAGAGTTTAATAGGAAGAAACTTAAAGAGTTTTCTTTCTGCAGATCAAATTCAATTCATCCTCTACGAGACGGAGAACAGGAAATCTTTGAAAAAGACCAACTATTCACTTGAAATCACCCGCCCCGACGGAGAAAAGAGAACACTAAATGTAACCGCGACTCCTGAAACGAGCCCCGAAGGAGAATATATCAGCTCCATTGGCATCTTCTCCGACATAACAGAAAAGATAAAAGGAGACAGAATATTAAAAGAAGAACAGGAAAAATTCAAACACCTAATCACGGGAAGCAGGGACATTGTCTATATGATAGATACCGAAGGAAAGATAGTTTTCATCGGTCCTCAGACAAAAGCCTACAACATAGACCCCGATGAGATAGTCGGAATAAATCTGCTCGAATTCGTTCACCCGGACGACAGAGAGAGGGTCATGAAGGAATTCGAACAAGTCGTAAAATCAGGTAAATCCTTCCCTTCTGAAGTCCGCCTTGTGGACAAGGAAGGCGCTGTTCATTGGTTCGAAGATTACGGAAATCCGACTTTCGACCAAAAAGGCGACGTAAACGGACAGATAGGAATGCTCAGAGATATAACTGAGAGAAAGAAGATAAATAACGCGCTCAATAACGCGCTTAAAGAAAAAGAAATACTCCTCCACGAAATCCACCACAGGGTCAGAAACAATCTCGAAGTCATATCCAGCCTTCTTCAGCTACAGGCGTCTTCCGTCGGTGACGAAAGACTTTCTATTCTGCTCAAGGAAACCCAAAGCAGAGTTCTGAGTATTGGTCACGTTCACGGCCTTTTATTCCACTCTCAGAGCTACACTTCAATTGAATTTTCAGATTTCTTGGAAATCCTCGCCAAAGAAAATTACATGACTTTCAGAAAGATTGTAAATCAGCTGGAAATCAAGAAAGATCTGAGTAAATTGACCCTGAGCATAGACAAAGCCATTCCGGCAGGTCTCATTGTAAATGAAATCATGATAAATTGCCTTAGACACGCCTTTACCGGAATCAACAACGGAATTCTTTATATTTCACTTAAGAAAGCCGCGGGAACAGATGTAAACGGGAAGAAAAAAGATTTTGCTCAGATAATAATAAAGGACAACGGCGTCGGCATACCGGAAGGGACAGACATAACAAACGCCAAAACTCTCGGCATGACAATTGTCAAACTGCTGATAAAACAGTTAAACGGCGAAATATCAGCTAAAAGAAACGAAGGCACTGAAATTACAGTGCAATTCCCCTTGTAGTCTATCTCTGTATTCCGAGTATCCTGTCTCCTTCTCTCTGCACTATTTCGCTGAATTTTTTTGACAGTTCCCCGTCAAAAAGAGAGCTTTCCGGATCGGAAACCCTTGGAGTCCAATAGCTTTCCATTTCAAGCCATTTTGAATGGCTGTATCCGTGGTTGTTTAGAACAATCATGAAGTCAATTTTCTTTTCCGGATTGTCCGGGTCTTTCAAATAGGCCATTTCTGCGTGAATAACCGAATAATCTTCCAAGCTTCCCGGAGGGCCGCCTCCCCGTTTCTTTTCCAACGCCGCCTGATAGAGCGGCATAAAAGCCATTGCTGTCTTGCCCATGTCTTTCGGGTCGCTCATGAGAGCAGTGTAGTCCTTTTTGGCTTTATCCCACTCTATGGACGAAACTCCGTTTGATAAGGCAATTTCCTCTTCTTTTCCGGGGTCTCCGCCTGTTTCAGACATGAGTGCGCAGAGCTCCGCGTATTTCTCAAGTGACATTAACTCACTCAATCTTCCTCCTTTTTTATGACTCCATAATTAACACTCATTACGCGTCATGTCCACAACAGTCAATCCGGGCTAAGTTTAGTTCCCGCCGGATATGAAATTGACGTCTTTTTGAGGATCTTCGATGCCTCTTAATCCGAATTTTTCGACTAAAAGTTTTACGGCATCCGGTGAAACAAAAGCCGGCAGGGTTGGTCCCAGTATTATGTTTTTAAATCCGAGGAAAAGAAGGGCAAGAAGAACCGCTACTGCTTTCTGCTCATACCATGCTATGTCAAAAGCAAGTGGAAGATCATTGACATCTTTCAAGCCAAATGCCTCTTTGAGCTTTAATGCTGTCAGCGCGAGTGAATATGAATCGTTGCACTGTCCGGCGTCGAGAACTCTCGGAATTCCGTTAATCTCGCCGAGATTGAGTTTATTATACCTGTATTTAGCGCACCCGGCCGTCAATATGACCGTGTCTTTAGGCAGAAGTTCGGCGACCTCGGTATAATAATTTCTCGACGGATACCTGCCGTCACAGCCTGCCATAACTATGAATTTCTTTATCGCTCCGGATTTAATCTCTTCAACAATTTTTTCGGCGAGGGTTTCAACCTGTCCATGCGCGAATCCGCCGATAATTTCCCCTTTTTCAATTTCCTTGGGCGGAGGACATTTTTTAGCGAGCTCGACTATTTGCGAAAAATCCTTTTTTCCGCCTTTTCTTCTTTCTTCTATATGTCTCACTCCCGGGTATCCCGTCATTCCGGTTGTGAAAATCCTTTCTCTGTATGAATCTTTTACGGGGATAATGCAGTTTGTCGTCATGAGGATTGGGCCGTTGAAGGATTCAAATTCTTTGTCCTGTTTCCACCATGATCCTCCGTAATTCCCCATGAAATGTCCGTATTTCTTGAAAGCGGGATAGTAATGCGCGGGCAGCATCTCTCCGTGAGTGTAAACATCCACGCCGGTTCCGTCTGTAGCATCGAGCAGTTCCTCAAGATCCTTCAGGTCATGTCCGGATATGAGGATTCCGGGTTTGTCGCCGACGCCTGTTTTGACTTTTGTCTTTTCAGGATTTCCGTAAGCTGAGGTGTTCGCCGCATCGAGAACAGCCATAGCTTTTACCGCAGCTTCGCCAGTTTTGACGACCATATCGAAAAGCTCATTTTCCCCGGCATCGCTGTCGAGAAATGACAGTGCTCTGAACATGAACTCAAAAACGCTGTCGTCGTAGCGCTCTAACACAGCCGCGTGTTCCGCGTAAGCCGCTATTCCTTTTAGACCATAGAGAATTATAGATTTAAGAGATCTTTTATTTTCATCCGGAGATAAACTTAAAATTCCGACCTCTTTTGCTTTTTTCTCAAATTCCGTTTGGTCACCTGTCCATGTAACGCAATCAGGAGCGCCTTCCTCTGCCGAGTGTTTTGCCTTCAGATCTTCTCTAATTTTCAGGCCTTCTTTGATGAGCTCTTTAATTTTTTCGTCATCAAAATTAGCATTAGTGATGGTTGAAAAAAGTGCTTTGCAGAGAAATACGCCAATTTCTCTGTCGGCTTTTTTGTCTTTTTCGGCGCAGTAGGCTATTCCCCTCAGGATAAATATTAGAAGGTCTTGCAGATCTGAAGTTTTTTCAACTTTTCCGCAGACACCCCTTACAGTGCAGGCTTTGTTTCCGGCTGTCTCCTGACATTGATAACAATACATTGACATAGCTGCCTCCTTACACAATTTCACCGTTTAATGAAATCACATACTCTTTAATAACAATAGTTTTACCGGATTTTCTCACAGCCTCTTCCACAGCCCTCGTCGTCCCTCCACAGCATGGCACTTCCATTCTGAGAATCGTGAGCGACTTTAGGTCGTTTATTTGGATTATTTTCGCGAGTTTTTCTATATAATCACCCACTCGGTCATCGAGTTTAGGGCAGAATACTACAAGGATTTTATTCTTGAGAAACCTTTTATGAAAATTTCCGAACGCGAAAGGAACACAATCTGCCGTCACAAGAAGATCAGCGCCTCTGAAAAAAGAAGATTCCGGGTTGACAAGAGCAAGCTGAACCGGCCATTGGCCGAGTTCCGAAAAATTCAGACGCCCCTCATCTTCGTTTCCAGAAGTGTTTTTTTCTTTTTTATTCAATAAGATTTCTTTTGAACCTGGGCATGCGCAGGGGATTTGATTTTGGACTTCGGGGATTTCCAGTCCTCTTTTTTCTAAGAAATTAACCGCTGTTTTGTAGTATTCCATCTCTTTATGGTCTTTAAGGTGTTTTAAGTGGGCTTGAATTGTCTCTTTTCCCGCTTTGACGATGATTTCCATGACTTTCTCTTCGTCGTAGGGCTGGGCTTCCCTCTCTTGAGTCGTCAAGGCGCCTTTAGGGCAATGTCCAATGCAAGCTCCGAGGCCGTCGCAGAAAAGATCGCTTACCATTCTCGCTTTTCCGTCTATTATCTGAAGAGCTCCTTCGGGGCAGTTTGGAATGCATGCTCCGCATCCGTCGCATTTTTCTTCATCAATTTCAATCACTGTTCTTTTCAAATTTCCGCCTCTTTGGATTTATAGATTAAATCAGATAAAGTTAGCCTCTCAAATTCGCTTATTACCATTTTTTCAATTTTCTTCAATTCTTTTCTAAGGGCGCAGTTCTTTCTGTTGAAACATATTTTTTTTCTGAAAAGACAGTCGGAAAGTTCTATATCACCCTGAAACATATTTATAACTTTTGAAATTCTTATCTGAGAGGGTTCCGTTTTCAACTTGAACCCGCCGTGAATTCCTTCTTTCGCATCTGCCCAACCACTTTTGGCGAGAGTCTGAAGAATTTTTCTCAGATACTGATATGGTATTTTCTGATTTTTAGAAACAGTCTTTGCAGACACGTAATCTTCGGATTTTGAAAGTTCAAGAAGAGCCCTTACGGCATAGTCAGTATTTTTTGTCAGTAATTTCATTTGATCCTCATACTGATACTAATTTAGTATCAGTATTGGGTTTTGTCAAGCGAAATTTTTATAAAGAGTCTCTTAAAATCACTCCGTCAATACTGAAACATTCATACTCGTAGGGGCCGACCCTGTCATAACCGGCGTAATCAGTGAAATTAAAAACAGCACCGGTTGAAAATTCCGCGTCCAATAAATAATTATTTTCGAGTAACAGGATATTTCCGAAATCGTAAGACACGAAAACTTTGCTGAAGTACTTTTGGGATATTTTCCCTGAAAGCGTGCTCTGGAAAAACCGGTCATTTCCGGAAAAATAAATCTCCTTAAAATCGATGAATGATATTATTTCCCCTAAATAGTAATTTTCAGCATTGTTTTCGTTAAAACCGTAAATAGTTGTCTATATATTTAGTCCTGCACAGAACACAGCCTGATACGCCAAGGGACAGAGGCTTGATGTCAATATAAATCGAAGACGGTCCAGTCGAAAACAGATGAAAAGGAAAAAGAATTGCGAGAGAAAACACGGAACTCAGCATATATCTTTTCATAGATGGTTTCCTTCTTGTCAAATATTTTTCCTATCGTCTTCTTCGGATTTTTCGCTTGTGAAATAAAGCTTTCCGTCTTTTCCTAATGCCCTGATTTTTCCGCCGTAGCCGACAAAAATAAAATCTCCTTTCTCCGACATAACCATCACTTCTACCTGCCCAAGAGCGCTTTTATTTTGGTTAGAAGGCAAATAGCGCTGAACACTAGATCCGTCCGGAGAAATTTTCATTACCGAGTATTCTTCGTCTATACTCGACCCCAGGATGTAAGCATTGCCTTCCTTATCCGCGTATGGCCTTGCGTAAGTGAATCTGAAATCAAGAGTTGTTAAATATATCTTTTTTCCCTCCCTGGAGTATTTCATGAGTTTTTCGTAATTGAGAAAATAGTAGTTGCCGTCATAACCCACAGACATCACAATTTCCCTATCCTTGAAATAGACTGGTTTTTCTTTCATTTCTTCCAGATATTCGGCGACAACAGGCTCTCTTTTACTTGTAGTTAATCGTAAGCCCTCTTTCCATACCTCTAATTCGTTTCCTTCAAAATCAAACCTCTTGAGCTCGTAGCAATCAAAATTATTTTCGTCTTGTTTTTCTCTGTTGTTTAATATCAAAAATGTCCCGTTTACGTCCGCGCAGAGGGTCCATGAATTTTTCATAGAGAAGTATTCTTTCGCGTCCTGAGGCTGTTTTCCTTTATTCCCTCCGAGCTTGTATTCTATTTGCCCGGTATCGGCGGATACGAAATATAAGGAATGCTTTTCTCTGCTCCAGAGTAATAATTTTTTATCAAGGCTTAAAGAAAGCCTGTAATTGCCTTCTGAAGAATCCGGTTCGGGGAGTATTTTATGAGCTGTCCATTTAGTAATAAAATTCTTATCCAGACATGCAAGGGTGAGGTTTGAATTATCATCCTCAGACGCCAGAAAAATATCCCCTTTCTTGTCTATTACAGCGTCCCATATTTCATTTTCCCACACGAAAGGCTTCGCCTTTTTGTCAATTATTATATACCACCTTTTTATTGTATCCACGGGGTGAATTCTTTTCCAAAGATCGTCTGGAAGATACACGGAAGCCTTGCAGAATGAACATTTTATCATCCTTTCTTTTCCGTCGACGTCGAGATAGCCTCCGCACTTGGGACAGGCAAAAGCGATCGGTTCAGGAGCGTTGACTGTCGCATCATTTGAAATATCGTTGCCTCCTGGAATTAAGCTCCAGTCTTCCATTGCCAAAAATAACATTCCTGGAAATGCTTTCCTGAATTTTTCGGGGGCATTCCTGAACGAGTGCCTTTTTCCGGTTACGGCATCAAGCGCATATCCCTTTTCTGAAAATTCACTGTATTTTTCAACATCCAGCTTTTTCTTGCTCTCCGGGAATCTGGGCCATTGCTTCCCGTAGGTAATTTGGTAGTTATTGCCTGCAAAAATAGATGCGTTCGCGCCTTCTCCTTCACCGAAGCCGGGGATATCTTTCATGGCATCCTCAATTAAGCTTTTCCAGTCTGAAATGCCCAAAATCATCTCCTGTGCGCAGGATCCGCAAATTATACTGTCAGTCAGAGCGTTTATATGAAGGGCGCCGTCGCATTTCCGGCATTTTGTTTTAGCTTCAATGGCAAGACAAAGATAATCAGGCAAAATATGCCTCTTTTCGGGTTAAAGGTTAATCCTCCTTCTTTCTTTTTTCGGCAAGTTTTATCTCTTCGTCCTCTTTTGCCTCACTGTTTTTGAACAAAAGTTTTCCGTCAGAGCCTATTATTCTCATTCTCCCCGAATACCCGGCAAGATAAAACGTGCCTTCTTCGGAGAGAGCGAGGGCTTCTTCACTGCAGACGACTCCGCCGTCTAAAACAGAAAGAAGATGACGCGTAATTTGTGCTCCGTCTGGGGAAATTTTTAACACGTAATACCTGTCCCCTTCTCCGCAAGACAGGACATAAGCGTTGCCTTCTTTGTCGGCGGAAGTTTTAGAGTATGTATAGTTGCAGTCTAATTTCAATGAATACATCTTTTTTCCATCTCTTGAGTATTTAAGAAGAGTTGTGAAATAAAGGAGATAGTAGTTCCCGTCGAGACCCATGGACACGTGCACGTCGTGGTCTCTGAACTTTGTCGGCTTGTCTTTAAGCCCGTCGAAATACTGAGCTCCTTTAGTATCGTTGAAGATTCCCTTAAACTTTCCGAAAAAACTTTTTTTCTCTTCTTTTTCTCTCCAGGTCTCTACTTGGTTGCCGTCAAAATCGAACCTCAACAATTCATAATAATTATTCCCGTCCGAATCCTGCTTCCCCTTCCCTTGAAACACAAGAAATGTTTCGTCTTTGTCCGCGCAGAAAGAATAAGCGTTTTTCATGCTGAAAGGTTCTTTACCGCCGGAGGGCTGTCTTCCTTTTGTTCCGCCCAGAACATCCGCCGTTTCACCTGTTTCAGCCGAAAGAAAAAGCAGTGAATTTTTATCTCCGCTCCAGAGCATAAGCCTGCCCCTGCTGTCCATGTCCAATTTTGTGTTTCCGTTGGAAGTCAAGGGATGATATTCGAGGTCCTTTCGAATCCATCTTCTCTTCAAGCTCTTATCAAGCGATACCAGATCGAGTTTTGAATCAATGTTCTCCACAGCCAGATATATATTGTTTTTACCGTCAACGGTCATGTCCCAAATGTCTGAATCCCATGTGTAGGGTCTTTCTTTTACGTTCAAGAGAACAAACCATCTCGTTATTGTATCCGCCGGGTGCAATCTCATCCAGAGATCATCGGGAAGATATACCGAAGCACTGCAGAACGAGCATTTTATCATCCTTTCTTTGCCGTCGACGTCGAGAAATCCGCCGCATTTTGGGCAGGCAAAAGCGACCGGTTCCGGCGCGTTGACAGTTTTATTTTCTATTCCTCCGGGAACAAGGCCGGTATCTTCCATCGCGAGATAAAGGGCACCTGGAAAAATATTTGCGTATTCTTCGGGGATTTTTCTAAATGAATGCTTCTTCCCCGTTTCCGGGTCTTCAACAAACCCTTTTTCCGCGTATTCTTCTATCATTTCAAGTTCTATGCACTTTTTGCTTTGCGGGAATCTCGGTATCTGCCTTCCGTAGGTTATTTGATAGTTGATATTCCCCATGACCGTCGAATTCGTCCCCTCTCCTTCATCAAAATCCGGCGCTTCTTTTATAGGATCCTCTAATATTCCTTCCCATGTCTTGAGATTCAGTTTCAATTCTTCCCTGCAGGAAGGACAGGATATTTTTGGGGTCAAGGCGTTTATATTTATAGTTGCGTCGCATTTTCGGCATTTTGTTTTAAGCTCGATAGCGACTCCGACAAAATCCTTCATGTTTTTCTCCTTTTATAGTTCTATCCGTAATTATATCCCCTGCAATTAAACAGGCATTAAATTTATTCTCAATTACCGTTTGACATTATTTTCCATGCGTATAACATTTTTGTCGATGACAAATCTGTTTTCGGACTTCAAATATATTGTGTTTTTCACAGGAGCCGGAATGTCCGCAGAAAGCGGCGTTCCCACATACAGGGGTAAAGGCGGGGTATGGGAGAGTTACAACTGGAGAGAATACGCCTGCCAGGAAGCTTTCGACAATGACCCGGAAAAAGTTTTGAAATTTCACGAACTGAGAAGAAAAGCGGTTTTGGATTGTCATCCTCACGCGGGTCATTTTTGGCTTTCCGGACTTCAGAAAAAAAGGCCGGGTGTCGTCATAATCACCCAGAACATAGACGGAATGCATCAAAGGGCTGGAAGCACAGATGTAGTTGAACTCCACGGATCGATTTGGAGGGTCAGGTGCCTCTGCGGAAGAAAGGAAATATTATCGGAAAATTTTCCTTCCTACAGATGCGAAAAATGCAGAGCGTGGTTCAGACCCGACATTGTGTGGTTCGGGGATTCATTGGACGGACAGATAATAGAAAAAGCTCTTGCGGAAGTATCCAAATGCGATCTTTTCGTCAGTGTCGGCACATCCGCAGTCGTCTGGCCCGCAGCGGGTTTTCCTCTCCACGCTAAAAAAAGCGGCGCTTATTTACTCCAAATAAACCCCGAGCCGAGCGAACTGTCCGGTATATACGATGCCAACCTCCGACTGCCTGCTTCGTTGGCTCTTTCCGAAGATTGTTTACCCGTGTTAAAATATACAAATAATTCACGGGAGGCTAAATGGAAAGATTGACGAGATTTCCCATCACCGCGATAGTCGGCATGGATTTTCCCAAGAAAGCTTATCTTGCCAACATAGTGAATCCCAAAATCGGAGGTCTTCTGATTACAGGTCCCAAAGGGACAGGCAAGAGCACATTTGTCCATTCCATCGAAGATATTTTACCCACAAATCTTTCGGTCAAAGACTGCATTTTCAACTGCGACCCCGAAAAGTCCAAATTTTTCTGCACTTTCTGCAGGGAAAAAGAAAAGCATGATATCGAGGAGAAAAAAGCCCGGATAATTGACCTCCCTCTGAGCTGCACAGAAGACAGGCTCCTCGGAAGCATTGACATAGAAAAAATCCTGAAAGAAGGCGTTAAGAGCATACTCCCCGGCTTACTCGCCATGGCGCACAGGAATATCTTATACATAGACGAAGTAAACCTCCTTCCCGACCATCTCGTGGACGACATTCTCGACGTCTCCGCGCTCCACTGGAACATAATAGAGAGAGAAGGTTTTTCGGTCAAACACAAGTCGGATTTCGTTCTCGTCGGAACCATGAATCCTGAAGAAGGTGAACTCAGGCCCCAGATACTCGACAGGTTTCCCCTCTGCGTGAGAGCTGAATCCCAATACGATCCGGCGCAAAGGTCTGAAATAGTCAAAAGAAACCTTCTTTTCGAAAATGATCCGGAAAAATTCTGCCGGGCATACAAAGCCGCGGGAGAAAACCTTGGACAAAAAATATCGGAAGCCAAAAATATTCTGCCCAAAGTCAGCATAGAGAATGCACTGCTTTCGGTCATAGCATCTTCCTGCGCTGAACTCAAAGTTGACGGCCAAAGACCGGACATAATAATCACAAAGACTTCTATGACCATCTCAGCCCTCAGAGAATGCGAAGAGACTCTTTTCGACGATGTCATAGACGCCGCGAAGATGACTTTATGCCACAGAACGAGAGACAGCGGCCTTCTCGAACCTCCTTCACCTGACGAAGTCGTAAAGGTTTTCAGGGATAATTACATGAAGATATCAAAAGAAAAGTCCACGGAAAATCTGCGTAGATTTAATCTTGAAGGCACAGAGCCGGAACACAAAAAGCCGGTAAAAGATGAAGAAAAATCTCCGTTTTCAGACATTCAGGAGGAAGACTCCTCAAAAAAATGATAACGGTGGGCATCCAAAAGCCCACCGTGAAAAGAAAAATAAAAAAATTTATAAAAAAAGCTTTGTCCATTTTTCGCTTCAAAAAGATTAAACAGCTAAAACTATTTTCAAAGGAAATGCCTTTTAAGAATTTTGGAGGAAAAGAAAAGAAGATAAAATCCGACTACAGAGAAGAAATACCCCTTTTCGAGTCGGAAAAGAGTTTTTTCAAAACAGTTGATGTAAAATTTAAACGATTTTTAAGGAGAATCAGGCGAACCCAAAATTTCAGATCGAGAAAATTCACAAAAAGGGAAAGAGTAAAAAACACGGTCACAGGTAGAAACTACAGGCTCATAAAATACTCAAAAGGGATCACTCCTCTCGCTTTTTACCCATCCCTTGTCAACCATCTGCTCTCCAGCGACGCAAAAAAACAATCATACCTTTCCAAAAAAGACCTGCTTGGATGGGAAAAAAGTTCACAGCAGAGCTTGAACATGATTTTAGTTGTAGATGTCAGCTCTTCCGTCATCAATTTCGTCAGAGCTTTTTCCAAAATCATCAATTCCCTGACCGTCTATTTCAACAAGAACAAAGACAGAATCGGCATTATATCTTTACAAGGCTATCAGGCGAAAATCCTCAACCACCCGACCCACAACTACAAGGTAGTCTCAAAAAGCCTTCTGTCTCTTAAAGTTCACGGGAGAACTCCTCTGGCGGACGGTTTGTCAAAATCACTCGATATGGCAAAACTTGAAAAATTCAGAAACAGAGGATCGTCGAGTTTCGTCGTTCTTTTAAGCGACTGCTATCCCGAGCCTTTAACTGGAAAATACAAGAACTTATTCGACGAACCCGCCTATAAAAATTCATTGTCAGCGGCAAAGCTTTTCAGAAAAGCCAAAATAAAACTACTTTTGATAAATCCTAATTTCAAGCACGACGAAACTCTGCGGGAGAAATACTTCCCCGGAGAGAAATTATCCGAACTCATAGTCGAAAACTCCGGCGGCAAACTCGTCAAACTCTTCAATAAACCCGGACCTACATCCGGCAGTTACAGCGAAGCCGGAAGATTCGACGTCTCAGCAAAAGACATAGAGAAAATAATCAGCGGCGTGACATCGCTTGAGCCGAATTCTAAAAGTTATTCTTCTTCAATAAAATAGACGTATTTTTCTTTGTCAATAGAGTTATAATTAAATGTTAAGCTCTTTTCAAATCAAAGAAAGGAGGCTTTTGAGTTTTCAGCGCGTTTATTCCCACAAAGAAAGGAGACACATTGAAAAAATCAACCCTGTTGTTTGCGATGCTGTTTTTTGTCTTCGTATCACTGCAAGGGCAAGTCAGCCAGGCTTATTCTAAAGAAGCCACAGTTATAGAACAGGTATTTGAAGGCGAATCATACACAGATGTTTTGAGCCAGGAATCAAACATTTCTGGTTTGACGCAGTCAATCGAAGAGAAGTCGGGTGGTTTAAACACTTCACAACCCCCGTCCATCTACGCTCCTCTCTGGGGAGACGACCTTTTGGTGACAAACGAGTGTCCTGTCCACACAAATGTGACCCGATTAGCATTCGACTACGACGACAACGGTTACATATACGTCGCTCTTCTCTCATACCACGGAGCGAATGACACTATATGGATATACCGCTCAACTGACATGGGATACACATGGAACAAAGATTGGTCGATGTGGTTCCAAGGCACCGGTGTCAATGTATTGAGCTACGACATGAGAGTCCAGGCTAATACGCCAAATCCCTACATATACACGGTCGCAGTTTATATTTACGGAAACGATACGCTTCTATCCTACCGCCGAGTTAAAGCGGACCATTCTACCTACGACTGGTATCACTTTTCATCTACCACATATAACGACATAAACTGGGTCGAAATGGACATAACCGACGAGGCCGATCCGCACATATATGTTGTTTTCACTGTTCCCGCTTCACCGTGGAGGATTTACAGGTGCGCATCAGCCGACGGCGGAGCGACTTGGTCAATAAACACTCTAACCTCCAACCAAATAACGCCTTATGCTTTTGACGTATGCGCGGGACCTGACGACTACGCATACATAATTAATCATTTTACCGGGAACAACATCAGAGTTTCCAGATATAATTCATACTTCGGCCACTGGATCGACCATATCACGATAGGAACAGACGCCAATTTTCAAAAACCTGTCGTAGCCTCGGCCAGGCACAACGCGTATCCTGCTAATTATGTTCACGCGGTCTATCAGTCCGGACACATCGACGTCACGACGACAAGGTCCATTGAGTATGTATCCTCGGACGGCGGAGCGACCTATACAGGCCCCGGATTTTTCATTTTAGGCGACGTCCACGCTGTAAGTCCTTTTGTCGCCTGCACGAGATACGGGACTAGCGACCAGTTCATCGGAATAGCTACCCAATACTGGACAGACGCTGATTCGACAGCGATCGGCTACAAATACGATCAGACTCAGCCCTGGAACAACCTCGGCTTCAAAAACCAATACAGGGCGACAACAGGCATAGCTCCCCAGGGCAACTATGTGAACTCAGGTCTCGGCGGCGGAATAGCTTACGTCTATAGGCAATACGCCTCAAACAACATCTGGTATGACAGGGCAAGTCATTACAACGCGGTCGAGGAGAATCCCTCTCCCGTAACCGGCATTACATACAACCCAAACCAGATAATGTTCTCTTTTTCATTGCCCAATAATACTTCCGGGACAATAGCCGTTTACGACATGCTCGGCAGAAACGTGGTGACGCTTTATTCCGGTGATTTCAATGCGGGTGAAAACAGTTTTACCTGGGACTACAAGGCGGACGGAATTTCATCAGGAAATTATTTCATGATGCTGTCAGTTCCGGGAAAAACGCTTTCGGAGAAAATTTCCATAGTCAACTGATGGTTTAGTTTCGATATCTTAGGGGAAAGGGTTTATGCCCTTCCTCCTTTTGTATTAAAAAGTTCTGTTTTATCGCTATAAAAATTACTATTTGTCAATTTTAGTTTACTTTCACTCCTTTTGTAATATAATAACGTCAGCCCTTTTTCTTCAACGAAAGGAGGCAGTTTCGGATTTGAGGCAATTTTTTTCCCCACAAAGAAAGGAGAAACAATGAAAAAAGCAACCCTGTTGTTTGCGTTGCTGTTTTTTGTCTTCGCATCTATTCATGCGCAGATGAGTCAGGCATATTTCAAGCCCGCTGTCACAGTAGACCAGGGCGAAGTTGACGATTGCTCGTTTGAAGAAGTTCTCCAAACAAACGATCTCAGGGAAACACAGACTTCAGTAGAAGAGACCTCTGGCACCCTCGGAACTTCTCAGCCGCCAAATGTCTATGCTCCTCTATGGGGAGATGACCTTTTAGTGACTAACGAGTGCCCTGTTGTTTCAAGCGTTACAAGACTCGCTTTTGATTACGATGACAACGGTTACATTTATGTAATGCTTCTGGCAAACCACGGTACAAGCGACACTATTTGGACTTACCGTTCGACAGACATGGGTTATACATGGGAGAGGGGATGGGATCTTTGGCTGTATCCTTCCGATGTCGATGTAATAAGTTACGACATGAGAGTCCAGGGGAGCGATGCCAATCCATACATTTATCAGATAGCGATATACGCTCATGCCGGTGACACTTTAGCGACATACAGAAGAGTAAAAGCTGATAGTTCCACTGAGAATTGGTATGATTTCACCGCTTACAACGACATCAAATGGGTAGAAATGGATATAACAGACGAAGCTGACCCACACGTTTATTTAGTGTTCAACATCGTCGCTACGCCTTACGGACTCAGAAGAGCCGCTTCAGCCGACGGCGGAGCTAATTGGACGACAGGAAGCGTGTCAAGTACTCAAAAAACTGTTAGGGGATACGATCTCTGCGCAGGTCCCGGTCCTTACGCTTATCTTGTTTACAATTATGTGACAGGCGATGCAATAAGAATTTTCAGATATACAGACTATTTTACCACTTCTCAAGGTTTTTTGACAATTGGAAATGACGCAAACTTCGATTATTCGATAATCTCGTCCGCAAGATACAACGCCTTCCCTTCAAACTTCATACATATGGTCTACCAGTCCGGTCATGTCGACAATCCTGCGACACGATCCATGGAATACACTTCATCGGACGGTGGGCAGAACTGGTCAACCGCAGGATTTTTCTTTCTCGGTGACGTCCACGCTGTAAGTCCTTTTGTCGCCTGCACGAGATACGGGACTAGCGACCAGTTCATCGGAATAGCTACCCAATACTGGACAGACGCTGATTCGACAGCGATCGGCTACAAATACGATCAGACTCAGCCCTGGAACAACCTCGGCTTCAAAAACCAATACAGGGCGACAACAGGCATAGCTCCCCAGGGCAACTATGTGAACTCAGGTCTCGGCGGCGGAATAGCTTACGTCTATAGGCAATACGCCTCAAACAACATCTGGTATGACAGGGCAAGTCATTACAACGCGGTCGAGGAGAATCCCTCTCCCGTAACCGGCATTACATACAACCCAAACCAGATAATGTTCTCTTTTTCATTGCCCAATAATACTTCCGGGACAATAGCCGTTTACGACATGCTCGGCAGAAACGTGGTGACGCTTTATTCCGGTGATTTCAATGCGGGTGAAAACAGTTTTACCTGGGACTACAAGGCGGACGGAATTTCATCAGGAAATTATTTCATGATGCTGTCAGTTCCGGGAAAAACGCTTTCGGAGAAAATTTCCATAGTCAACTGATGGTTTAGTTTCGATATCTTAGGGGAAAGGGTTTATGCCCTTCCCCTGGTTTTATGCAATAATAGTTGAGACAAAAAGGAGATTTTTTATTAAAGGGATAACTTTTATTACTGCATTATTTTTACCCCTGATACTTTTTTCGCAGGATACCGACAACGAGAATTTTATGAACGCATATGTTGTCTTTGCAGACACTTCTTATGATTATTTTCTTTTACACAAAAAAATGTTTGAGCTAAGCGAAAAATTATCTCTGGAAATAGACACTATGCGAAGGGGATACGATTCAATAAAAGACCTGATCTGCCTCTCCGAAGACGACGAAGACGAAATCTACGCAGGCGAATATTATCCGAGACGTTTTCCCGGGACATTTCTCAGTCTTGAGCATTTTATCTTCTACAATGAAGGCGATTGGCCCGGTGACAGGACAATGGCTTTAGTTACCGCCATAACAGAGGAAAAAGAAAAGGCAGATGAAATTCTATCTTCAATCGAAGAGTATTCGGAAAACGCATTTATACTTTATACAAAGATTTATATCGGCTGTATCCACTGAACTTCTCGAATACTTTACATTTTTAAGACCATACAAAGAAAAAAAAGATTTAACCGCGAAT